>CAYZJD010000001.1:0-21257 GCA_964478455.1 uncultured Solibacteraceae bacterium
TGTACGGCGCCGGAGTGCTTCGGAACAACTTCGGGGTGCAGGTGAACAGCTAGCCAGTCTAGCAGGGCGCTGAAAACCAGGGTGACAGGCAACGCTGTCCACGTGCCGGGGACCGGGGGTAGATGGGCGCGCGTCAGCGCGGCTTGGGACAGCGAAGCCTGTCACCGTTGTACAGGCAGCAGAGGGACGGCAATGGAGCGAGGAAGGGCATGGAGCTGAAAACGTACTACCGGAAGTTGAGAGAGATCGAGTCGACGGTTCCCGACCCGTACGTGGTGGTGGTGAGCAAGGAGACGCCGGACGGGGGCAGAGCCGGAGTACTGACGGAAACGCCGCGACGAATCGCCGCGAGGATGATCATGGACGGGAGCGCGCGGTTGAGCACGGAGGAGGAGGCGGCGGCATTCCGGGCGGAAGCAGCGGAGGCACAGCGGAAGGCAGCGCGGGAGGCGGCGGCCCACCGGGTACAGGTCGTGGTGGTGTCAGAAACGGAAGCGCGGAAGAGCGGAGCGAACGTTCCGAAGACAGCGAAGCCGGCGTAGCGAGGAGCGGTTGTTAACAGAGGCAACGTCTTTAAAGGCGGACACGGCCGAGGGGGCGATCAAGGGAGTCAACATGGCGTTGTTCACGGACGGGAGCATTTCGAACCTGGAAGACTTGCGCGCCTACGAGAGCTCGATCTTCGAGGTGGCCAGTACTGAGCGGATCGACCTATCGAAGAAGCTGGCACTAGCCCAACAGGAACTGGAGACAGAACTCGGAGCGCTTCTGCGCCAGCGGTATGAGCGACAAGGGCTGGGCGACGTGGTTGTAACGCGGCCGCTCCGCCAATGGCACGTATTTCAAACGCTGGCGCTGGCCTACCGCGATGCTTACAACAGCCACTTGAACGATCGCTACCTGGGGAAATGGAAGGAGTACCTGAAACTCGCCCAATGGGCGTGGGGCAAGCTGCTGGAATCGGGCATCGGGATCGCGCAAAGTCCGATACCAAAGGCAGCGCTACCGAGGGTGATCGCCGGCGTCGGGAGTCTGGCGGGCGGCACTTACTGGATTCGGGTGGCGTGGACAAGCGCGGCGGGGGAGGAAGGCTGCCCGAGCGATCCGGCGAACCTGGCGGTACCTGACGGATCGAGTCTGGTGGTAGAGGCAGTGAATCCACCGGGGAACGCGACAGGATGGAACGTGTACGTCGGTCCGTCGGCGGGCGAAACACGAAGGCAGAACGGCGAGCCGATGGCTCCGGGGGCAAGCTGGCAACTGGCGGACCCGCCGAGCACGGACGGTGATCCAGCGGGCGAAGGTCAGGCAGCGTCCTACTTTCTAACGCAGCGGCGGGTTCTGCAAAGGGGTTAGAAAGTGGCTCAAGCCAGCAGCGCAGCTACAAGACAGATTGCGGAAATGCTGAAGGGACAAACTGGTTTGACCTTCAGCATCGCGGCAGCGGCGAACCGGGCTGACGTGAAGCTGGAGAGTCTGGAGCCCGAGCAGGTGGTGGTCCAGAACATCGGCTTCGAAACCGCTGAGCGGAGCGCCGGGGCGAAGTATCCATCGGTTTACGTTTACTGCGAGAAGCTGTCTAACCTTCAGACGGAGAAGTTCCGAACCTTTTCGGGGAAGGCGAGGATGGTGGTGGATGTTCGGGTGTCGCAAGACCGCCTGGAGGAGATTCAGCGAAGGCTGGAACTGTACGTAGAGGCGGTGACAGACGTGCTGGACACGCACCGAGGGAATTGGGGTGCGGGAATGTTCTACGGAGGAGGGTATGAAGTAACCTTCAACGGGATCCGGCACGGGGGTAAGAACTTCGTCCAGACGGCGAAGGTGACCTTTGACGTTGACATCAGCCTCGGTTGAGGGGCGAATCCTGAACGAAGCGAGCGAAATGAGATATGTCCTGCTACATAGCATCCACCAACAACCGGTTTTATGTGGCGGCTGAATCTGCATACGGCGAGGCGCCGGCGATCAGCAGCGAGAACCGGATCCCCGCGGTGAAACTGGCGGTGAGGCAACGCCCCGCCGGCGCACAGCGGCGGGACAAGACGGGCAGCCGCAGCTTCCTCGGGCTTTCTGCGCGCACGCGGCTGGAGACGACGTTTGAGCTGCGAACTTATCTGATGAACTGGAATGAACCGGCACAGGAACCACGATACGGGCCGCTGATTCAAGCGGCGCTGGGAGGCGCGCCGGTGTTCTTCAATGGGGGCACAGCGGGGGCGGGGAGCGCCGGCAAGACGTTGCGGTTCTCGGGCGCGCACGGTTTAGCGGAGGGGCAGGCGGTAACGTTCGGAGGCGAGATCCGGTTCGTAGCGGCCGTGCCTGACGGGAGCACGGTGGTACTGAACGCGCCGTTCAGCCTGGAACCGGTCGAGGGATCGCCCCTCGGCGCGACCGTTACGTACGCACCGAGCTACGCGTTGAAGAGCGTCAGCATCTGGGATTACTGGGGCCCACCGGAGGCGGTGAACCGGATTGTCTGCGGGGCCGGTGTGAACCAGATGCGGGTGGCGCTGAACGGGGATTTTCACGAATTTGTGTTCAGCGGCGGAGCGAAGGACGTGCTCGACAGCAGCAGTTTCGAGGCAGGGCAGGCCGGACTGGGCAGCTTCCCGGCCGAGCCAGCGCTGGACGGCTTCGACCACACCATCGTGCCAGGCCACTTGGGGCAAGCATGGATCGGAACAGGACCGGAGCGGTTTTTCACGATCACCGCAGCAGAGGTCCTAATTGACAACGATCTGGACTTGCGTGCACGCGAGTTCGGATCACAATGGCCGCGCTGCCTGTCGGCCGGCCTTCGTTCGGTGACGCTGGACGTCGATGTGTACGAGACCGACGACTCGGCGACGGTGGGGCTGTACCAGGCGGCAAGGCAGCGCTCGCCCGTCGAAGTGATGTTCCAGCTCGGACAGGAAGCGGGGCAGCTTTGCGGTGTGTACATGAAGAGCGTGATCCCTGAAGTGCCGGAATTCGACGATGGCGAGAACCGGTTGCAGTGGCGATTCACAAGCTGCCGGGCACAAGGGACAGCGGACGACGAAATCACGGTGGCGTTCGGATAAGAGCATGGATTACGAAAGCACGGTTGTGCGCGACTCCACTTGCCGGCCGGGGGTGAGGTTACACGTCCGGAGGATGTCCTTCGGCCGGAGGGTAGAACTAATCCGGCGAATCCGCGAACAGGCGCAGAAAATCGAGTATCTGGAGGCGGGCAACAACGCCAAAGAGAGTATGGAAGCGGCGTTGCTCGCATCAGAGGTCGAGCGGCTGTACCTGCTGTGGGGCCTGGTGAAAGTAGAAGGGCTGAACATCGACGGGGAACCGGCCACGGTGGAACTGCTGGCGGAGTCGGGGCCTGACGATCTGTGCAGGGAGGCGGTCGAGGCCATCAAGAGGGAGTGCGGCCTGACAGAGGAAGAACGAAAAAACTGATCGTCGCCTTCCATTTCCAGCGACTGGACCAGGCCCGGTGGAAGTGCGATACCTGCCGGGCGATGGGCCTGGAGAAGAAGCGGCGGTGCGGACACCTCAGGTTGGAGGATGAACCGGTGCGGGTGGTGTGGATACGAAAACGCGCGTCGACGACGCGATGTCCACGGACCGAGATCACACCGGAGAGCCAGGCGTGGCTGGAAGAGTACTTCGCCTGGAAGCTGCTGGGGGGAGCGAAGTGGGACGAGATGAGCGCCAGACAGGTGGATGCGTTCTGCACGCTGGAGAACGAACTGAGAATGGAGGCGCGGGATGGCGAGGACTGAATTGAGCGGGCTGAGCCGCGAAGCATGGGGCGCGGCGGGGATGACGAGCCAGACCGGCGAAGGACTGTTGCGCGGGCTCTCCATAGCGATGGGGCAGGGTTTGCGTGACGGCATGGAGAGGCTGGCGCGGCAATTGGAGCAACTGCGGCGGGCCGGCGAAGCTCAGGTTGAGGCAATCGGGGAGAACACGCAGGCGTTGCGGGTGGCGGCAGCACAAGGGAGTGGCGGCGGCTGGGCGACGGCGGGAGAAGTGGCGCGAGGGGCGCTACGTCTTGTCGGGGGCGGCTGGAGCCTGTCGCCGCTGCTCTCGGGCTTATTCAGTCTTTTCGGCCGGAAGAAGAGTGAGCAGCCACCGCCCGTGGTTACGTATGAGCGGCCTCCGGCGCTCCATTTCGAAGGGACCGCGCCGAAGGTCGCCGGCGGGGCATTCTGGCCAATCGACTACGGCGCGGGAGGCCTGCCCCGAGCGATCCCAGTGCTGAGACAGAGCGCGCCAGCGCAAGTGACGGTGAACGTGAATGCAATGGACAGCCGCTCGTTTCTGGAAAGGAGCGACGAGATCGCACGCGCGGTGAGGGAGGCGATGCTGAACGCCCACGCGTTGAACGACGTAGTGAACGAGTTGTAGGAGACTCTGGACAAGACAGGAGTCTTATCCCACGCCAGAAGGTAAGAGGTGATGAGCGATCTTCCCTTGCTTAAGACCGGAGCGGCGGCGCAGTATCCGCTGTCGCGGAGCTTACAGTGTTCGACGCAACTGCTGCGGTTTGTGGACGGGACCGAGCAACGGTTTCGCGACTTTCCGACGCCGCTCCGACGCTGGACGATGGGGCTGGCGATGCTCGACGAAGAAGAGATGGGGAGGCTGGAGGATTTCGTTCTGACGGAACAAGGAGCGAGCGGCGCCTTCAGCTACACCGATCCAGAAGACGGGGCGGCGTACGCGGACAGCAGCCTGGACGGCGAGTCGATAGAACTGGAGTACGACGAGCCGGGGCGGGTTGGGACGACGATCGTAATCCGGGAGAACAGGAGCTGAAGTGAAGTACTTTCCGCAACTGGAATCCGGAGCGATGGCCCAGTATCCGCTCCGGAAAATCCGGCGGCAACGGTGCGTTGTGAACAGTCATCTGGATGGCAGGCGGCGGAAGCTTCTGGACGCACCGGAGGCGCAGGTGGAATGGCGACTCGCGCTCACGGGGCTCACGTCATTAGAGCGGGACAATCTCGAAACGCTGTTTCAAGAAGTGGAAGGGCGTCTTGGCAGCTTCACGTTCCTCGATCCGGCGGACAATCTGCTGCTTTGGAGCGAGGACTTGACGAACGCTGCCTGGGTGGAGGGGCCGCTGATCGAGTTGACCGGTCCCATTGCGGACCCAGCGGGCACGAATCGGGCCACGCGCATTGCGAACACTGGGGCGGCGGCACAAACGGTGGAACAGGCGGTAGCCGGACCCGGGTGGCACCACTACTGCTTCAGCCTGTACGTGCGCTCGGTGCAGGAAGGGAGCGTGACGCTGTTTCGGGCCGCCGGGCCGGCGAGCGATAGCAGAAGCTACCGCGTGGGCGCAAGCTGGACGCGGCTAACTCACTCCGGCCGATTTGAGACAAGCGCGGAAGGCGTGCGATTCGGGATCAGCCTGCCGGTGGGGAGGACGGTCGACGTGTACGGGGTGCAGGTGGAGAGCCAGCCGGCGCCTTCCCCGTACCGGCGAACGACGTCTCGGTGCGGGGTCTACCCTGAAGCTCGATTTGCGGATGACATCCTCACGGTGACGGCGCATGGACCGGAGAGCTACGGCTGCTTGGTGAGGATTGTAGCGAGGGTGAGCTAGCGGGCAGTCTTGGAGGATTAGGACGGGCGGCTCAGTCCACGCGTGAAACTGCGACTTGGGACAAAGCAGCTTGGCCCCGGCAGCCCGGGAGGAACATGTCCAACATCTCCGAACTGAAAGAGCGGGGTGTCACGGAGACGCCGCTGTTTCTGATCGACTGCGAACTGGCTTCAGGCGCCGTGGAGCGCTGGAGCACGCACCGCGTGGTGGTCGATGGGAACACATATGAAGCCCGAGTGCTGGGACACAACCTGTTCGAGATCCGGTCGGACTCAGAAGACGGGGTTGATAGTGTCTCACGAGTGACGCTCACGTTAGGGAACGCGGATTCTTACGGTTCGCAGATTGAGCGGACGGTGGGTTGGAAAGGGGCGAAGGTCACCATCCGTTTTTTGTTCTTCGATCTCCGCAACGGAGCGGCCGCGTCAGAGAGCCTGGTGGTGTTCCGGGGCTTTGCGAACCCGGCCGAGGAGATCACAGAAGACACCATCCGGCTGAATTTGACCAACCGGCTGAACCTGCAAAGGATGTTGCTGCCGGAAGTGCGAATACAGCGGCGCTGCCCGTGGAAATTCCCGGCGAACGCCGCGCAACGCACAGAGGCGGCGAACGGCGGAACCAGAGGGAAGTTCTGCGCCTTCTACCGTTGCGGATACTCGGCAGACGTCACGGGCGGAGCGGGGAACCTGGACGGCACAACTCCATTCACGAGTTGCGACTACACGCGGGCCCAATGCGAGCAGCGGGGCATGTTCCGGCAGGATTCGAGAGGCAACGCAACGCGCCACTTCGGCGGGATCGAATTCGTGCCGTCGACGACGATGGTGCGGAGCTATGGTGAGCGCGGTTATCACCTTTCGCCGCTGCTGGAAAACGAAGGCAGGTACAACGACTTCGTTCCACTGGTCTACGGAACAGGCTGGTATGCGCCGCCAGTGGTATTTGCGAGGAACGACGGGAACCTGACACGGCTGGAGGTTCTCCTGGGGATGGGGGAGATCCAAGGTGTGCTGAAAGTCGTGGTGAACGACGTCGAGATTCCGCCGGGGCGAAGCGGGGCCAACATGAGCGCAACCGGTTGGTACGACGTGATCAGCCCGGGCGGCCGGATGGGGGAGTTCAACGGGGATTTCACCGATGCGAATGGGACGCCGCTGGGGGATCCTTACGGGAGCATGGCTTACATGTCGCTGGTCGTGCCGAACCAGATCAGCGACGGCCGGACGCTGCCGAGGATCGAAGTCCTGGCACAAGGGCTGAAGCTTGCCCGATACAGCCTCGGAGGCGAGTACCTAGGAGAGGAGTTCGATAACAACCCGGCTTGGGTGATTCTGGACATACTGCTGCGCAGCGGTTGGACGGCCGAGGAAGTCGACCTTAGCAGTTTCGCGAAGGCAGCAGCGTACTGCGCCGAACTGATCCCGGCAACGGATCTGCACGGGAACCCGATCACGATACCGCGCTTCCAATGCAATCTCGTTCTAAGGAAGCGGCGGAGCGTCGCGGAATTGATCCGGGGAATCCGGAATGGGTCCAGACTGTACCTGAGTCAAAGCGGCGAGGGCAAACTGCAACTGCGGACTGAGAACACCTTGGCCGGGCAGCATCCGGAGAAGCCTGCCGGCAGCAACAGCCGGGAGCCGTTGAATGACGGATGGCCTGCCTACGAGTTCGGCGACGGCTCGTTCGGATTCTCAGGCATCCTACGAAGGGGAAACGGCGAGCCTGCAATCCGTCTGTGGTCGCGGAGCACGGCCGACAGTCCCAACCGTTACAGCGTCGAGTTTCAGGACGCGTTCAACGAATACCAGCAGGACAGCCTCTCGCTGGTGGACGTGGACGACGTGCTGCTCACCGGGCAGGAGATCAGCGCATCGCTCAATGCGCTGGGGATCGCCAACAGTCATCAAGCGGCAAGGATCGCGCAATTGCAACTCGACAAGTCGATCCGCGGGGGGACCTGTGTCGAGTTCGAGACGAGCGTGCGAGGGGTAGGGCTCCAGCCGGGCGACCTGATTACAGTGACGTACCTGAAGGAAGGGCTGCAAAGGCAGCCGTTCCGAATCAAAAGCATCGCTCCGGGGCTGAACTACCGGAGCGCGCGCATCACGGCGCAGATCCACAGCGACGGCTGGTACAGCGACACGGTGGTCAGCTACGGCGGGACCGGCGGAGGGCGGCAACCGGGGTTCGAGATCGGCGTGCCGCGGCCGCTGATCGGCGACGTTCTCGACGAGTACGGCGAGCCGCAGTTCGGGATTGAGGAACGGATCGATGAGCAGGCCGACGGAAAAGTGTCGGTGCAGCTTTCGGCCGGGTTCATCGTTCCAGGGCGGCCGAAGTCGACGGGATTGGGAATTCCCAGGATCGGGCTGTCGCCGGAGATCGTGCAGCGCGGAGGAACGCTGGCGGGAGATCAGACACTGTACTACGCGGTGAGCGCAGTGAGCGCTGATGGCGCGGAAAGCCGGCTTTCGTTTCTCGTGCGAGCGACGATTCCGGCGGGGGCGAGCACCAACGGCGTGCGGCTCACGGACCTGAGTTTCAGCTCGGGGACGGCCAGTTTCCACGTCTACCGCGGCGCTGATCCGGCCCGCTTGTTTCGCATCGCCTCCTCGCAGGCGGTGGCAGAGGAATTCGTGGACACAGGGCTGCCCAAGCAGCTCCAAGCGCCGCCGGACGAAAACTTCGATCATGCGAACTTCTACTGGCGGATGGAGCTCCAGCCGGAGTCTGCGACGAGCATTTACAGCACCACGACGATCGGCGATGTTGCTCTACAGATGCCGGCGAACGCGTATCGTGGGGCGACCGTGCGCGTTGTGCGGGGCAAGGGAGCTGGACAAGAGCGAGTTGTCCTCAGCAACAGCGCCACGACACTGACGGTGGAACCGGCCTGGGACGAGGAGCCGGACACGACGAGCGGGTTCGCAGTGGCCGAATCGTCCTGGCACTTCGCGGCCATGAGCCGCACAAGCCCGGTGGAGTTCGAGGTCCCGAACCGGATTGGGGCGACCGTTCACATCTCCGGGCGCTCGGCGAATGTGAACAACCGAGAGTGCGCCTACGAACTGTCACCGTTGACGCGGTGGCGGATTGGAGGCGGTGGCACATCGCCGATCGATGCGGATGTGCCGGGCGCGCCCGTGTTCGGCCTCCATCCAGCCGGAAAGGGCTCGGTGGAGCTGGCGGCCATCGGGTTTCAGAACCTGGAGAACACGAGGACGATCACAGGCGCAACGCTGACTTTACACTACTGGGATGAAGTGGCCGGCCCTTCGCAATATGGCCTGAGCGCGGCCGTTGCCGGCGGGGATGAGATCATCAGCCTAAGCGTGCCTGGGCCAGGCAAAGCCGGGGACCTGGTGCAAATCGGCTCCGAGGTCTTGCGGATTGAAGAGGTCTTCGACGGAGGCTCCCGCTACCGGGTGACGCGCGCGACGTTTGATACGGTGGCAGGGTCGCATGCGGTGCAATCGCCGATCTATCACCTTCGCATCAAGGTGTACATCGTTCCGTTCGTGAGGGATTTCTTTGGCAGTCCCGCCAGCGGCAGCTACAGCTATCCGATCTTTCTGCCTGATGTGCGGATCGCGTGCGCCGAGCTGTTTGTCACTAACTCCATTGGAAACAGCGAGACATCCACCGCCAAGTTCACCAGCACCACGGACAGCGGCCTGCGGACCCTTTCCGGGGGCCAGTTGTCGATCCAGGTGGAAGGGTATCTGGCAATCCAATCGGATGTGGCGCCGCCACTGGTTGTGGAGGAGACGCACGCGGTGCGTGACGTGTTCGCCGTGGTGAGAGAGGCTCCGCTCGGCCTGCCGATCGAGCTGAGACTGCGCCAGGGCCAAGACACTTATTGCACGCTGACGATTGCCGCAGGTTCGACCGCTTCCAACGTCGTTACGGGCTTTGGTCTGGCGCCGCTTCAGGCAAATTCGCAAATCAGCCTGGACATCCTTTCCGTGGGCCAGTCTATGGACACGTTTCCAGGCAGGGATCTGACGGTGACGGTGCGGCTGTGAGGGGGCGTCTCGCGGGCTTGAAAGGGGTCAGACAGGTCTGCCGCTCGCAAGAAGCGCTCAGGACAGACTGATCTGACCCCTTTTCGTGGGGTTTCGTCTGGCCGCTGAAAAGGGGTCAGACAGGTCTGCCGCTCGCAAGAAGCGCTCAGGACAGACTGATCTGACCCCTTTTCGCGTGGTCTGATCGAGAAGGGGTCAGACAGAACCGCCCATCGCAAACTGCGCTCGGGGCGGTTTGGTCTGACCCCTTACGCGGTATAGTGGTTTCGAATCCCGGTGGTTCTCGTCCAGCGCGTATCCAAAGTCTACCGTTTGTATCGCCGCCCCTCGGACCGGATACTGGAAGCTCTTCCTCTTCGACATCGTTCCCATCACACCGATTTTTGGGCGCTCCGGGACGTGAACCTCCGTGTGGAGCGGGGCGAGTTTCTCGGTATTGTCGGTCCCAACGGGTCAGGTAAGAGCACTCTGCTACAAATCCTGAGCGGGATCCTGCAACCGACGACGGGCCGGGTGGTGGTGGAAGGCCGGGTAGCGGCGCTGCTCGAACTTGGGGCGGGCTTCAACCTCGAGTTCACCGGCCGCGAGAACGTCTACATCAACGCGGAGATCATGGGGCTATCGCGGCAGGAGATCGACCGCGCATTTCCGCGTATCGAGGCGTTCGCCGAAATCGGGGACTTCATTGACCGGCCGGTGAAGGAGTACTCGAGCGGAATGTATGTGCGCCTGGCCTTTGCCACGGCCATTCACGTGGAGCCGGAAATCCTCGTGGTTGACGAAGCGCTCGCGGTCGGAGACGCGATCTTCGCGAACCGCTGCATTCAGAAATTCGAGGAACTAAGGAAGCGCAAAGTGACGGTGCTGTTCGTGTCTCACGACCTCGGACTGGTGAAGCGACTGTCGGACCGGTCGATCCTCATGCTCGGCGGGCGGATCGAGGCAGAGGGAAGCCCGAGGGATGTGATCAACCGGTATGTGGGGATGGTGCTGGCGCGGCAGGAGGGGATCCGGCAGGACGACGACGGCCGACTCAACGCGAGCTTCCGGCACGGCGATGGCGCGAGCCGCATCATGGATGTGGCGCTGCTGGACACCGGCGGCCAGCCAGTTCGGACGCTACGAAAGGGAGAGCGAACGACGGTACGGGTTCGAGCTCGGTTCGAGCGGCCGGTGGACGAGCCGATGGTTGGCATTCTGATCCGGAACCGGCTCGGGATGGACATTTTCGGCACTAATACACGGCTGGAGAAGCAGCAGCTTGGCCGGTTCGAGGCAGGCGAGGAGATGGAGGTCGATTTCACCTTCGATTGCCTGCTTGGGCAGTCGGAATATACACTGACAGTTGCCACGCAATACTGGGACGGCTCGAGCCAGGACTGGCTCGACGACGTGCTGAGCTTCGCGGTAGTGGACCCGAGGGGCGGTTCAGGGGTAGCCAGTTTCGACACACAAATCGCATGGCGACGGGGCTCGACGCAACGCTAGGAAAGGAGGATACGCGGTTTTTCGGGCACCCCCGCGGCCTCGCCACACTCTTCATGACCGAGCTGTGGGAGCGCTTCAGCTATTACGGGATGAGGGCGTTGCTCATCCTCTTCATGACGGCGTCGGTGAGCGCCGGCGGACTGGGTTTCGACACTTCGAAGGCAGGGGCGATTTATGGCCTTTACACTTCGATGGTTTACATGCTAAGCCTGCCGGGCGGGTGGATCGCGGACCAGCTTATCGGCCAGAGGAAAGCGGTGCTCTATGGGGGCATTGTGATCGCGGTCGGAAATTTCCTGCTGGCGACGCCGGGAATCACGAGTTTCTACATTGGGCTGGCGCTGACGGCGATGGGGACGGGGCTATTGAAGCCGAACGTGAGCGTAATCGTCGGACAGCTCTACACGGCCGCAGACAACAGGCGGGACGCAGCTTTCTCGATCTTCTACATGGGCATCAACCTCGGGGCGTTTCTGTCGCCGCTGGCCTGCGGCTACGTGGGCCAGAACGTCAACTGGCGTCTAGGATTCGGGCTGGCTGGGCTTGGGATGACGCTTGGGATCATTCAGTACGTTGCGGGCGGGAAGCGCCTGGGCGAGGCGGGCATGCATCCGGGCGGCCAGGGAACCGAGAAGGAGCAAGCAAGAACGAGGCGGCGTTTTCTCGTTACCAGCGTAGTCGTGGCCGCTGCCCTCGCGGTTCTTGCGGTGCTCCACTTCAGTGGCGTTGCTCGCCTTAGTGCGCAGGGCATCTCCGACGCCATGGGAGTGCTGCTGTTGCTGACAGTCGCGGCATTCTTCCTCTGGCTCTTGTCGAGCCGCGGGTGGACCGCGGTCGAGCGAAGGCGGCTGCTGGTGGTGGGAGTGTTGTTTGTGGCGTCGTCCTTGTTCTGGTGCATGTTCGAGCAGGCAGGCTCGACACTGAACCTGTTCGCCGAGCGGAGCACGGACAAGAGCGTGCTGGGATGGAGCTTTCCGGCGAGCTGGCTGCAGTCGGTGAATGCGCTGTTCATCATCACGCTAGCGCCGGTATTCGCCTGGCTTTGGGTGAAGCTCGGTTCGAGGGAACCGTCGAGCCCGACGAAATTCGTTCTCGGACTTCTTTGCGGCGGAATCGGATTCGCGGTGCTGGCTGCGGCCGCGGCTAAAGCGCAAGACGGCATGCTGGTCAGCCCGGCGTGGCTGGTAGCGGTGTACCTGCTGCACACCAGCGGGGAGCTGTGTCTCAGCCCGGTGGGCTTGAGCGCAATGACGAAACTGGCGCCTGCGCGAATCACCGGGCTGTTGATGGGCGTGTGGTTTCTCTCCATCTCCGTAGGCAATTATCTCGGGGGCCGGTTCGCGTCGATGTACGAAACGCTGCCTCTCGAGAAACTGTTCGGGGCGGTTGCACTGTTTGGGGTAGCGATGGGGCTCATACTCGCGATGTTTGTCGGACCGATCAAGAGACTGATGGCAGGTGTGAAGTGAGCGGACGCAGCGGGCTCGACGCTTCGCGTATTCGAGAGATACAGCGGGTGCTACGCGAGCAGGACCTCGACGGCTGGCTCTTCTTCGATCATCACCAGCGGGACCCGCTCTCCTACCGCATTCTTCGTTTCGAGCCTGGCCGCCAAGTCACGCGGCGCTGGTATTACCTCATTCCAAGCGACGGCGATGCGCTCGGGTTGGTCCATGTGATCGAGCGTTCCATGCTGGACGACTTGCCGGGACCGAAGTCGATCTACTCCAGTTGGAACTCCCAGATCGAGGGCTTGCAGAAGATGCTCGCCGGGCGGCGGCGGGTGGCGATGCAGTACTCGCCCAACTGCGCCATACCCTATGTTTCGATGGTCGACGGCGGGACGGTCGAGCTTGTACGCAGCCTCGGAGTGGAAGTTGTTAGCTCCGCAGACCTGGTACAGCACTTCGAGGCGCGGTGGAGCCAGGAGAGCCTGGAGGCGCACCTCGAGGCAGGCCGCCGTGTAGATGAGATCCGCCGGCGGGCGTTCCGGCTGGTGAGCGAGCGGCTGGAAGCCGGCGCCTTCGTCGATGAGTGGGCCGTCAATCGATTCATCCTGGACGCGTTCGAATCCACAGGGCTGGCGACGGACCATGGGCCGATTGTGGCCGTGAATGAGAATGCGGCGAACCCTCACTACGAGCCCACGGAGGAGGTCCGGCGGCCGATCCGGCGAGGCGATGTTCTGCTGATTGACCTGTGGGCGAAGCTGCGGCAACCGGGCAGCGTTTACTACGACATCACCTGGACGGCGTACTGCGGCGCACCGCCGCCAGGGGAGGTGTTGCAGGTTTTTGAGATTGTGCGGGAGGCTCGCGACCGGGCGGTTCAACGCGTGATGGACGCGGTCCGCACCGGCGAGCCGCTGCGCGGATTTCAGGTCGATGATGTCGCCAGGCGCTACATCGAGCAAAGAGGATACGGCCAGTATTTTCCGCACCGCACCGGCCACTCGATCGGCGAAGATGTGCACGGCGGGGGCGCGAACATGGACAACCTCGAGACACACGACGAGCGCAGGATCATTCCCTGGACCTGCTTCTCGATCGAACCGGGGATCTACCTTAAGGACTTCGGTGTTCGTTCCGAAGTGAATGTCTTTGTCGGCGAACAAGAAGCGAGAGTAACCGGGGAGATCCAGGAGAGGTTGTTGCTGATTTGAGGATGCGCTGGCAGATTCTGTTACTGGCCGGCGTGTTCGGCCCGGCTGCCTTAGGCGCCGGAGTCCCGTCTGCTTCCCGCGATGAGAATTGCTTCACCTTTCAGGTTCAGGACGGACGGGCTCTGCTCGAGTGGGTCAGCGCGTCGACGTTTCGGTTCTGCCGGGGCTGGGGGCCCGACACGTGCACGAATCGTGTGTTTACAGGAGTCGAGGTCGAGATTAGCGAGCAGAATACGGCTAATGCGCTCATTCTTCAGACAGAACATCTGAAGGTTGAAATCGAGAAGTCGTCGTTGCGGATCCGGGTCTGGAATCGGCGCGAGGGGCGGCAACTGATGGCGGACGCGGCGCCTCCGGCGCGGACGGCGGACGGTGTTGTGGTCGAGCGTCTGTCGCCTCCGGAGGAGCGCTTCTTCGGGCTGGGTGTCCGCGCGGACAAGAGGATAGAGAGCCGGGGTGAAGTGATCGTGGCATCGAGGCCGTTCCTGCTCTCGACGATGGGCTACGGGGTCTATTACCCGGCCAGCGGCCGGTACGAATTCGACCTGGCGCGGTCGCGGCCTGATCGCTGCCGCATTCAGGGACAAGGGGCCGGCTGGCTCGAATACTACTTCCACTACGGCCCCACTCCGAAAGAAGTCATGGAGGAGCACAAGGAAGTCGTAGAGAGCGGGGTCTATTTACAGCCATTGCACTTCGCGCTTCTGACGCAGCGCCAGCTACCCAAGCGCGCGACTTTGCTGCCGTCTCCGGAAGAGGGGACTTGGGATTCACTGCGGGGCACACTGAGAGCCTTGATCCATGGCAGTATGTCAGCGGTCGCGCTGCCGGCGATGGATCTCAGTCCCTACCAATCGGCAAACGAGCCGCTGCTCCGACGCGCGGCGCAACTGGCGCGGGTTGTGCCGCTCGTGTATGGGGCCAACCTCGCACGGCCGGACCCTGAGGCGATGAGTGTTCAGCAGTCACTCGCTCGCTTCCGCAGGGATTACGCCGCTTTTTTTCTTGCCTACGCACAGGACATCCGTGAGCGGGGCCATCCGATTATTCACCCGCTGCCTTTGCAATTTCCCAAAGATGCGTTTGGATACGGGATCGATGACGAGTTTCTGTTGGGCGACGAGATCCTGGTCGCGCCGCTGCTTCACGAGGGAACGCGAAGATCCGTGTACCTGCCCATGGGATCCTGGACCGACCTGCGCACGAACGTCCGCTATCCGGGGCGGCGGGTGGTGAAGATGGAGGCCGGGGAGGAGGGCCCAATCCTGCTGGCGAAGAACGGGTCGATCGTGCCGGTGGGCGTCCAGGAGGGCGGCGCGGTCATGACTCTTCACTATTTTCCGAGGCTGGCGGCCGAGTTCTTCCTCTTCGAGCCGGACAGTGGCGAGTACACGCAGATCCACGCCAGCCCGGCGGGCGACCAGATACGCCTCGAAGTGGAGGCGAAGCGGGAGCGGACTTATGAATGGGTAGTGCACCACTTATCGAATGTTAGTAAGGTGGTTGGCAATGGGGTGGAGTATGCGCGAGTGAGTGACGCTAAGAGTCTCAAGAGGGGAGCATGGCACTACGATCGGGCGCGCGAGAATTTGCACGTACGCCTTGAGGCGAGATCGGAGGGGCACGACGTGATCTACGTACACTTTGAAAACGATGGGGCTGAACGGTGATGAAGAAGCATTTGAAAGGATTGATGCCGCTCCTGGCGGGGCTGCTGCTGATGAGCGGCGTGGCCGCCGGGGATTGGCTGACGTTTGGGGGCGACCCGCAGCGTACGGGCCAGATCAGGGAATCGGCCTTCACGAAGGAGAACGTGGGCCGTCTGAAACTCGAGTGGAAGATCAGGCTCGATAACACGCCAAAGGAACTGAACTCGCTGATGGCTCCGCTGGTTGCAGGTGGCGTCATAACGCCACGTGGCTTCATGGAGCTGGTGGTCGTTGCAGGCAGCTCCGACGTTGTGTTCGCGGTGGACGCCGACACCGGGAAGCTGTTCTGGCAGCGGAAGCTCGCGGCCGAAGGGACGCCCAAGAGCGAGCCGCACTGGCTCTGCCCGAATGCCTTGAACACGACGCCGGTTATTGATAAGCAGAGGGGTGCGGTCTACGTCCTCGCCAGCGACGGGAAGTTGCACTCGCTGAGCCTGGTGAACGGCGAGGACCTGGCGCCGGCAGTGCAGTTCGTTCCAGCGTTCTCCAAGAACTGGAGCTTGAACCTTGTGGACGGAGTGATCTACACAACGATCTCGCAAGGGTGCAATGGCGCAAAGTCGGCTGTTTACGCGATGGACGTGACCAAAGCGGAGAGGCCGGTCACAAGCTTTCTATCCACCACCACCGGCGGCGCGGGAATCTGGGGCCGGGCCGGAGCGGCGATCAGCCCCAGGGGGCTGGTGTTCGCCGAGACCGGCGATGGTCCTTACGACGCGGCCGCGGGCAAGTTCCCGGACACGATCCTGGCGCTTTCGGTGAAAGATCTGAAGCTGGTCGATTACTACACGCCGGCGAACCGCGCCTGGATCACGCGGAAGGACCTCGACATGGGCTGCATCAGTCCGGTGGTCTTCCGGTTCAGGCAGTGGGAATTGGTGGCCGGATCCGGGAAAGAGGGCGTCATTTACCTGCTCGACGCCAAGTCTCCCGGAGGCGCGGACCATCGGACACCGCTTTACCGCAGCGGGCTGATCACGAACGAAGAAGCCAACTTCTGGGGCCGCGGTTTCTGGGGCGCGTTCGCGACGCGGGAAGACGAGAAGGGGGCACGATGGCTTTATGCTCCGGCCTGGGGTCCGCCGGGGTCGGGTGCGCCGAAGTTCGATTACAGTTACGGCGACACGCCCAACGGCAGCATCATGGCGTTCCGCGTGGAAGAGAAGGATGGGAAGCCCACGCTGGCGGGAGTTTGGATGTCGAGGAACCTTTCAGTACCGGAACCGCCGGTGGTGGCCGGTGGAGTCGTGTTCGCCCTCTCCAACGGCGAAAACGTGGAGCAGGTGGACAGCCAGGGCAAGATCCTGACCTCGGCGCAACGGGCCACGAGGCCTGCCGGCAATGCCGTCCTTTATGCATTCGACGCTGACACCGGGAAGGAACTCTATTCGAGCAAGGACGCCATCTCCGGCTGGACACACTTCAGCGGCCTGGGCGTCTCCGGCCGAAGGGTGTACGTGGTGACGCACGATTCGCACCTGTACGCCTTCGGGCTGGGAGAGGAGTAAGAAGTCAGGGCCGTACGTTGCCTTATTCCACCACGAGCTTCGCCGACACTGTCTGAGCCGAACTCCCGCCGATCATGATCTCGAAGGCTCCGGGCTCGACCACTCTCTTCATGTCCAGGTTCAGGAACTCGAGGCTCCTGGGTGTGATCTCGAACTGCACGGCCCTCGTCTCACCCGGCTTCAACAGAACCTGTTTGAACTCTTTCAATTCCTTCACGGGCCGGGTCACACTGCTTTGTTCGTCACGAATGTACAACTGCGCCACTTCGGCGCCGTCCCGCGCTCCGGCGTTGGTCACTTCCACTGAGGCGACGGCGGTCCCGCCGGGCGCAATTCTTGCGGGCTCGATTCTGACCGCGCCGTAGCGAAATGTCGTGTAGCTCAGCCCGTAGCCGAAGGGGAACAACGGCTCCTTGTTCGAAAAGATGTAGCCGCGCCGCGCGGTGGGCTTGTGGTTGTAATAGAAGGGCAACTGGCCGGCATTGCGCGCGATCGTCACTGGCAGACGGCCCGACGGATTCACATCTCCAAAGAGCACGTTAACCACGGCGTTGCCGGTTTCCTGGCCGAGGTACCAGCCTTCAAGAATCGCCGGCGCCTTCTCTGCCAGCAGACCGATCGAATAGGGCCGTCCATTGAGCAGGAGCGCCACGGTGGGCTTGCCCAGTTTCAGAATGGCGTCCGCAAGCTCATTCTGCATTCCGGGCAATTGCAGGGTGTCCGCGTCACCATAGTGAGGCGTGCCGCCGAAGGCGTCACCGATGGCCTCGCGCGACACGGCCTCGTTGCCGCCCAACACGAGCAAGACCGCATCGACAGTGCGCGCCGCCTCCACCGCCTCGGCGATCATCTTGCGCTCCTCGGCTGGATCCGGGAGCTTGATGCCGGGGTTCAGGAAGTTCATCATCGGTTCCCCCGTGTCTGGGACCGAGATGCGGCACCCCTCGGAATACACCACCTGCACGCTTTCACCCAGCTTCTTCCTCACGCCGTCCAGCACCGTCACAAAGTAGGGCGGATTGCCGCTGTACGTTCCCGTCCTTTTCTTATTCGCGTTCGGTCCGATCACCGCCAGTGACTTGATCTTCGACGGGTCGAGCGGGAGCAAACCGCCGTCGTTTTTCAACAACACGATGGCTTCCTCGGCAGCACGCAGTGCCAGCCTGCCATGCTCCGCGCTGCCCACCGTCTTTTCCGCGACGTCCGGATCCACGAAGGGATTCTCAAAGAGTCCGCACTGAAACTTTGCGGCCAGTACCCGCCGGACAGCTTGATCGAGGAGCGCCTCCGGCAGTTTGCCGGCTCGCACAAGATCCGGCAGTGCACGGTAGCCGAAAGCAAGCGGCAGCTCCACGTCCACTCCGGCCGCGAGCGCCAGCGCGCCGGCCCCGGCTGGATCACCGGTCAAGTGGTGGGCCGACATCAACTGTTGCACCGCGAAATAGTCCGACACCGTGAACCCCTGGAACCCCCACTCTTTCCGCAGGACCTGCTCCAGCAGCCACTTGCTGGCATGGGACGGCACACCGTCGATCTCGTTGTAGGACGGCATCACGCTGCCGATCCGCGCTTCTTTGACAGCCATTTCGAAGGGATACAAGAACGTCTCGCGCAGGACGCGCTCACTCAGGTGGCTGGGGGCGATGTTGGTCCCGCCCTCCGGCTGGCCGTGGACGTAGTGTTTGGCCGTAGCTATGACGTGATCAGCGTCATAGCCGGATCCCCGGCCCTGGAAGCCGCGCACGGCCGCCACTCCGAGCCGCGCCGCCAGGTAGGGATCCTCCCCGTAGGTCTCCTCGATGCGGCCGTATCGCGGATCGCGGCCGAGATCGAGGACTGGCGCGAGCACCTGCTGAACACCGCTGCGCCGCGCCTCCTTCGCTGCCACCGCCAGAACTTCCTCGACCAACGCAGGATTCCAGGTGCTGCCAAGTCCGATCGCCTGCGGGAAGGAAGTCCCTCCAGGCGCTACGTAGCCGTGCAACGCCTCGCCGTGGAACAGGGCCGGGATACCAAGCCGAGTGTTCTCTTTGACCCACTTCTGCACGGCATTGCGAAACTCGGCCGATTCGCGCGTGCGGCGGCTCGACATCATGTCGCTCACTTGGCCAATGCCGTGTTCCAGCACCGCTTTGGCCTTGTCAGGAACGAACTTCCCCTTCTCCGACACCTTCGGCCCCATGGGGAAGAAGTCTGTTTCCCAGTGGCACATCACCTGCGCTACCTTCTCTTCGAGCGTCATCCGCGCGAGAAGATCTTCCACGCGTGTCTCGACCGGCAGGCCGGGGTTCTTGTAAGGAGGAGCGCTTCCTTCCGGCATTCGGCCGTTGACGAGCATGAGGAACGACAAACCAATCAAGAGGGCACGGGTCGTCATGATTCCTCCATTCCGCAGGCAGTATACACCGTGCCATACCCGGCGTATCCGCTGCCGGATTTGCGCCGTTCGGCACGGCGTGATACGCTTTCGCTAACAGTCTGGCGTGCGGCAGACGACGGCGCCTGCCCGATGGAACGTTGGATCAGAGGAGGAAATCATGACACGCACCGGATGGCTGCTGGCATGCGCAGCGCTCGCTGGGCCGCTGGGTGCGCCGGCCCAGTCCTTGCCGCCGAAGACGCATCTTAAGGTCGGCGACATGGCGCCGGACTTCACGCTCACTGCCACCACTGGAGAGCAAGTGACGCTCTCCCAATTTCGCGGTAAGAAGCCGGTGGTGCTCGCGTTCTTCCCGGCCGCCTTCACAGGCGGTTGAACGAAAGAGGTCACAGGATACCAGGCTGGTATCTCAAACTTTGATGGGATGGGTGTTCAAGTATTTGGGATCAGCACCGACAGCCGTTTCACCCTGAAGCACTGGGCGGATGAGTTGAAGCTCACCTATCCGCTGCTGAGCGACCACATGCGGAAGGTATCGGAGCTGTACGGCATCCTGATGGCGGATGCCGGCATGGCCAGCCGCACGACCTTTGTGATCGGCGAGGACGGCCGCATCGAGCACATCGAGCAGGGCAACAGCGCCATCGATCCGAACGGGGCGGTGCAAGCCTGCAAAAGGATCCGGAAGAAGTAGGAACGTCGAGAGACTTGCCCTGCCTCAGCCGAGACGAATGAGCAACTTGTCCCCTTTCGCCAACCGCAGGGGGCTCGCCGGACGGATGATGGCCTCACCATCTTCCATTTGCGCCGTGGCCTGGAGCGGCGTGGCGACCTTGGGCGCGGTCCCGGGATAGGGGACGCGGATCTGCGCCAGTTCCAACGCGCCGCCCTCGACGGTGATGTCCGCCTCGAGAGCCATTTCCTTGCGCCGCTGCGTGTAGCTCCCCCAGGCCGTTCCGGCGGAGAACAGGCATCGGAAGTTGCTCTCGTTGACGCGCGGACGGAAGCGGAGCGTCTTTTCCGGCGCCGAATAAGAGAAACCGGAGAGCGCCGTGAGCAGTGACCAGCTCGACATCGCCCGCGCGTAGTGGTGGCCGCACTCAATTTCGTTCCAGGGATTGCGCCGGGCGCCGTCGTAGCGGTCGCGCACCGCGTCCACGATGGCGACTCCCTCTTTCACCATGTCCTCGTAGATAAGGTGCGCCGCTACCTGGTATTCGATGCCGGTCCAGACTTCATCCGAGTAGACGAACGGGAGCGCCGGACGCTTTCCGCGCGGCCAACTGCACAACAACAGACCGCGTTCGTCGTTCAAGGCGTAGATGCGCTGGGCGTTGGCGAAGTCCGAGAAGTCCTGCCGGAAGTTGTAGCGGTAAATCGCGCTCAAGGCGGAGCGGATGTGCTCGTGCGGAAGCAGCTTACCAAGATCGACCACCTCGGCGAACCACTGGCCGAGCAATTGGTCTGAGAGGCACCCTTCGCCGTACTGGTATTTGGCGGCCTTCGGAGCCTTCTCGTCAATCCGCTGGACGTAGTATTCTCCGTTCCAGAGAAGCTGGTCCAGTCGCGCGGCGCCCGCCTTCACTAGTGCCTCGTAGCGTTCGGCGGTTGCGGCTTCACCAAGGCGGCGCGCGATGCGAACGGCGGCGGCCAGCGCCCCGAGGTACAGCGCGCCCATCATCGAGTTGGGCCCGTAGAATTCGATGTCGTAGGTGTTATGCTGCTCGCCTTCCATGACGCCGTCCCGGTCAGCGTCCCACTTCACCCAGGCAAACTCGAGCGCGCGCTTCACTTCCGGCCACAGCTTGCGCAGCCAGTCGTCGCTGGCGCCGAGCAGCCACTCGCGATAGACCTTCATCACGCAGCCCATCTGGCCGTCGGCGGCA
>CAYZJD010000001.1:21267-34176 GCA_964478455.1 uncultured Solibacteraceae bacterium
GGGCATCGTGCCGCCGTCCCGCTGCGGCCCGGCGGCACGATGCCCTTCCCTGCCGCCGGGCCGCAGCGGGACGGCGGTCCGGAAGCCCATGCTGCCGTCGGGCTTCATGTTCACCAGAAAGTCGGTCTCGCGCATGCTGCGTTCGAGCTCGGGAAAGAGGTGCGCCATTGCCTGCTCGTAGTTGTAGACATGCGTGCAATTCATCGGGCAGCAGCCGGAGTTGTCGTTGCAGCCCTCGAAGGCCAGCGTGCGCTTGCCCTCCATCACCATGACAGTGTTGGTGCGAACGATGGAGGCTTGGCTTGAGACCGCATCGATCACGGCCGGGGGAAGCGTGGAGGCATAAAGCGTGTCGCGGTACTTTGCCGAACGCTCCTCCAGCGATTGCAGGTTCTCGAGCGTATACGCGGCCGGTTCCCAAGCCGATGGCCAGCGGGCGCCGTAGTGGTTCCGGAAAGACCCGCCCTTCTCACGCGTCCAATAAATCTCCGTGTTGGGGAAGTGCCACGCGAGAACAAAGCGGGCGCGTTTGACCTCGCCAGGCTTCAACAGGAAGTGAACGGCCAGCGTGCCGTACTCGGTTGCCCCGTCCTCCGACGGCGGTGCCGGCTGGGACTGAAACCGAGCGGCGGTGAGATACTCATCCCACCACTTCTGGAACTCGTCCCACCACTCACCGTGCTCCCAGGCCAGGCGATAGCTGCAATCGGCCGTGTTCGTGAGCAAGGCCAAGGAGCCGTGACGGGGCGAATCGGGCGGATACTTACCCGATGTCATGAGAATGCCGGCGGTGTCGCCTTGCCGGCGGAACCTGTTGGTGTTCTGCCCGAAGAACGGCGCATGGCGGCCGGATAGCCTGGTCACGCCGTCATATCCGACCGGGTTCATGATCGAGAACGCCACCGCCGCTTCGAGGTCCGCTGCGGCGCGGGAGGTGATGGTGTAAGTGAGCACGGCGACGGGCAGGCCGGAGTCGTCCGTTTCGAGGGGGATCATCGGGTTGAAAGCGTCAAGCGACACTTCCACCGGCAGGCGCGGTTGTTCGAACCGGATGTGTGCGAAGGGATAGGCTCCGGTGAAGACTGCTTCGCGACAGCGCGGCAGCCCGAGCCCCGTCTCTCTCGGGACGCCGGACGCGCCGCTGAACGGCGGCAGCGGCCGGCGCTCGAGGACACGAACCAGCGACCTGGCAAGTCCTCCCCCGGCGAGCCGGATCGCGGCGAACGTGAACGGCAGAAGCCCTCCCTTGTTGGGCCGGTTGAAGATCTCCCAATCACGCAGGTTGCCGAAGCCGCCCAGAGACACGGTACCCGTACCGATTCCGCCGAGCGGAAAGGCAATCTCGCGCAAGGACTCGCCGGTGAACCGGCGGCCGGTGACAGGCTCCGGTCTGGGCCGAGCGCCGGGCTTCTGTGCCGCCGCAGCCGCCCCTGCCGCGGCGCCGAGAAACAGTTGTCTTCTGCTGAGTCTCATGGAACCTCCGCGCGTGGACGACTCTACCACACCCTTGTTCCGGGCGGAAGCTCAGCTCCCGCAGTCCAGCCGGCGTCCGCCTTGCCGGCTTACATGCGGCGCGGCTATACTCGTAAACGCCATGGTGAACGACGTGAGCCGTCAAGAGCTACACCGCGCTGTGGACGAATTGCCTACGTCTGAGTTAGTGGTAGCCCTCCGCTATCTGAAGTTCCTTTGCTATGAGGGGCTCGAGGAAGAACCCATTGACGCGCAGACGGCTGCCGAGCTGGATGTGGCGCGCGCTGAGAAGGGCGAGACCGTTTCGCCTGAAGAGGCACGTCGCCGTCTGGCTGTATGAGCCGGCGCGTTGAATTCCTTCCACTTGGCTGGCGGGACCTCCAGCGTCTGGATCGCAACGTCCAGCGGCGGCTCCATGACGCGTTGGAGCGTTATGGCCAGACTGAACTGGGCGACATCAAGCGTCTGCAAGGCCGCCGGGGCGAGTACTGCCTGCGTGTCGGCAAATGGTGAATCTTCTTCCAGCTTGACGATCCCACGGTCGTTGCGGTCTTCCACATCGACAATCGCGGCCAGGCCCACTGACCGTGGACCCACGTAGCAGCGCGCGATCCGGCAATCAGCGCACCGTCATAAGCCCGTGCTGGCGGCCGAAGCGCCCGTGAAGTGGAGAAGGCGTGCTTGAATGGAAGAATCTCGAACCGCATGACGCTGGAACAGCTCTCCCGACGCGACAAGTGGCTACTGCTGGCGGTCGTGGCGATCACGGCTGCCTCTGCTGTCTATACGTGGCGCAATTACGGGGCCGCGTTTTCCGAAGCCTCCATTGACCTTCGCTACTCCAAGGAAGAGATCACGCTGATGGCGGAGCGCTTCCTCCGCGAACGGGGGCTTTCAACCGCGGGCTATCGTAACTTGACGCTGTTCGAGCCCGACGACATGGCCAGCACGTACCTGGAGCGCGAACTGGATCTCACTCAAGCCAACCGCCTGATGCAGGGCCAGGTGGCGGTGTGGCGCTGGCGGGCCCGCTGGTTCCGCCCTCCCGAACAGGAGGAGATGCACGTCTACCTGAGTCCGGCGGGCAAGCTCGTAGGCTTCCAGCACACTATTCCCGAAGCCGCGGCCGGAGCCCGGTTGGACAAGGACGCCGCCCGCCGGCTCGCGTCGGATTTTCTCTCACAGCAGACGCGCGCGCCTCACCGGCTGATCGAAGAGCAGCTTCGGGAACGACCCGTCCGCTTCGATTACTCCTTCACGTGGGAGCAAGAAGGCTTCCGGGCCAAGGACGCCACCTACCGGCGGACGGTCGTCGTCCAGGGCGATCGGATCGGCCACTATTCCGAGTTCCTGCACATCCCGGAGCAGTGGCGGCGGGACTTCGCTGCTCTCCGCTCCAAGAACGAACTCTACGCACAGGTGGCGACGGCCCTCTATCTGCCGCTGGTTCTGGCCGCCGTGGTGCTCGTGATTCAGGCCTTCCGGCGAAGGCTGCTCCGCTGGCGTTCGCTCGTGGCCATCGCGGGCGCCGTGGGCGTGCTGATGATCCTGAACCGGTGGAACATGCTGCCGTTCTTCATCGATCAGATGCCGACGAGTTCTCCGCTCTCGAAGAGTCTTGTCTTCGGCCTGCTTCAAGGACTTGGCGCAGGTGTCGGCGTCTTCTTCTATGTCATCCTGGCGGCGGCCGCGGGCGCGCCGCTCTACGGACGCTCGCAGCCCTGCCACGCGGCGCTGCGCGCTCTCGTCAGCCCAAAGATCGTCCGCACACGCGAGTTCTTTCTGGCGACGATCACCGGCTATGGTTTCACCGCCGTTCACATCTCCTATGTCGTCGCCTTCTACCTCATCGGGCGCAGGTTCGGCGTGTGGAGCCCCCAGGAGATTAACTACTCCGACTTCCTGTCGACCTGGTTTCCCTGGCTATACCCGCTGACCATCTCCCTGTTCGCCTCGACGTCGGAAGAGTTCTGGTTCCGGTTGCTGGCGATTCCACTGTTGAAGCGGTGGTTGCGCTCCACGTGGCTGGCGGTGCTCATCCCGGCGTTCATTTGGGGCTTTCTCCACTCGACCTACCCCCAGCAGCCCGGTTACATCCGCGGCCTTGAGGTTGGCGTAATTGGAGTCGCCGCGGGATTCCTCATGCTTCGCTTTGGCATCCTGGCGACCTTGATCTGGCACTACACCGTCGATGCCATCCTTATCGGCATGTTCCTGCTGCGGGCCGAGAGCTGGTATTTCCGGGCCAGCGGCTGGCTTGTGGGTGGGGCGGTGTTCTTGCCGCTCCTGGTCTCGGCGGCGTTCTACCTCCGCCATCGAGGCTTCCAGGTTGAGCCCGAACTGCTGAACGCGGGGGAACCCGCCCCGGAGGATCACCGGCCGGTGGCGGTCGTGCAGCCTCGCCTGGAGGCGCTGCGGCCGCAATGGCCGTTGCGCCGGCTCTATACCGCAGCGGTGATTGTCGCTGCGGCCGGCCTTGCTTTCGCTCCTTTCCGCTTTGGCGACTTTCTCAGCTTGCGACTCACGCGCGCGCATGCCGCGAGGGCCGCCATGGCCGAATTCAAACGGCTCGTGCCCGATCCGGAGGCATGGCGGCAGGTCACGCGCTTCGTGCCGCGCCTGGAGACTGAAGAGTTCGAGTTCCTCCGGCGAGAGGTGGGCGGCCGTCGTGCCAATGAAATCGTCCGCGAGCGGACGGCCACCGGCTTCTGGTTCGTCCGCTGTTTTCAGCCGCAGCGCAAGGAAGAATGGCACTTCTACGTGGACCAGCACGGACGCGTGTTCTCCCGGAGCCACATATTGGACGAAAAGGCGCCCGGCGCGAGCCTGCCCGCCGAGGAAGCGCGCGGCATCGCCGAGGCCTACCTCGCCCGAGAGCAAGGGCTCGCCATCGAGCGGCACCGCCTGGTCGATGCAGCCAGCGACAAGAAGGAGCGGCGGACCGACCACGACTTCACCTGGGAGGATTCCTCATTTCGCGCGGGCGAGGCCAAGGCCCGCGTTTCCGTGGACGTCATCGGCGACGAAGTCTCCGGATACCAGCGGTTCCTCAAGCTGCCCGAGGAGTGGCTCCGCGATTTCCATAAGCCAAGGCTGGCGGCGTTGTTGATCCCTGGGTCCGCTGGCGCGATCGGGCTCCTTCTGCTGGTCGGCTTCTTCCGCCGGCTGGGTCAGCGGTCATCTGAAGGCGGGTCCGCCCATCGCTTCCACTGGCGTCTGTACATTGCTTCAGCGGTGTTGGGCCTCGCATTGATGGCGCTCGCGTCGTGGAACGCCTCACCGCTGTTCTTTGCGGGTTACGACACGGCCAGGCCCCTGGAGAACTACATCACCGAGGTCCTCCTCGCCCACGTGATGCGGGCCGCACTCGTGGGCTTCGCGCTGTTTCTGGCAACGTTTGCCGCCGACGTCTTCTTCCAACTGGCCGCCGGTGACCGCCGCCTGCCGCGCGCGTCCGCCCTGGGCGCGCTGGCGATCTTCCTTCTCGGCTGGGGAACGAACCGCGTTCTTGGGGGCGTTGAGCAGTGGATACCGGGACCCCGTCTTTCTCTGCCCCTTTGGACCCTAGCCGGTGTAGATACGCTCCTGCCCGCCGTCTCGGTCCTGATTCGGGCGGCGTTCTCGACGGCCGCGTTCCTCTGCCTGCTGACAATCGCCATCTCCGCCGCCTGCTGCTATCTGACTCCAGGCAGGAGGTTTGCGCTGTGCGCGGTGCTGGCCGTGATCTATGCCGCAAGCCGCTCGCAGAACGTGCCGCAGTTCGCTCATGACGTGCTTGTGTTCGCCGTGCTCCTCGGTCTGCTCGTCCTCGTGCTGAAGACCTGCGCCACGAACCTTGTTGCAGTCGGCGTAGGGTGGTTCTGGTTCGAGGTCTTCGGGTCAGCGGCGACCCTGCTCGAGCAGCCTGCGGCTGCCTTCCGCTGGAACGGTCTGCTGTGTCTGATGGTGGCCGCCGCCGCAGGCCTGGCGGTCATCCGTCGTGTTCGAGCAAGGGCGGGCGAACCGGATCAACCACTTTGATAGAATTCCCCGATTCATGCAGAGAGAAAACCTGAGTGGGGAAATGCTGGCCGAGTTCCTCGGCACCGCCGTACTGATGCTCTTCGGACAGGGCGTCGTTGCGATGACGCTGCTTTTCGGTAGCGGCGTGCCGGGCGAGGTGGTTAAGGGCGGCTACACGAACATCACGCTGTCTTGGGGTCTTGGCGTCGCTTTCGGCATCTACGTGGCCGGCAAGATTACCGGCGCTCATCTGAACCCCGCCGTGACTGTGGCTCTGGCAGTCTTTCGGGGCTTCCCATGGCGCAAGGTGATTCCCTACTGCCTTGCGCAAACGGTGGCGGCCTTCGTGGCCTCGGCGGTTGTCTTTTGGAACTACCGGCCCGCCTTCGAAAAGGCGGATCCGCTGCTGGAGCGAACGGCTTCGATTTTCACTACGTTCCCGGCGTTCGCGAGCCAGCCGCTGGCCGGACTCTTCGATCAGGTGGTTGGCACGGCCCTGCTGCTCCTTCTGGTATTCGCCATCACCGACGAGCGCAACCAGCCGGCAAGCCCCGGCCTGACGCCGTTGCTCATTGGGCTGATCGTAGTCGCCATCGGCATGGCGTTCGGTGGGATGCACGGCTATGCGATCAACCCGGCGCGTGACTTCGGCCCACGGGTGTTCACTGTGCTTGCCGGATTCCGAAACAACGGTCTGACCGACGGGAGCATGGTGTTCTGGGTACCTATTGCCGGCCCCCTGGCTGGCGGACTGCTCGGCGCCTGGCTTTACGACGCCGGCATCAGGCGATTTCTGCCGATTTCTGCCCGTTAGCTAAGCCTGGCGGGAGAAAAAGCCGCTATAATGAAGAATCGCTGTCCCGGTTCCGCTGGAGAAGTCTGTATGTTCTTGAGCATCCGTGAGATGGAACTGCGGAAGCTGCGTTTCGATGAGAGCTTCCAACCAGGCGAGATCCAGTTCCAGGACCGGAAGCTTTGGCAGGGAGGAGTCCTGCGGGCTGAGGGATCTGCGGAGTTGTTGCCAAACACCGGGGGCGAGATCCGCGTTCGTGGTCGCGTCAATGTTCTCATGCAGGCCGAGTGTGACCGCTGCCTCGAGACGGCGGACTTCCCTGTAGATGCCGATTTCGACCTCTTTTATGAGCCGGCCTCAGCGGGTCCGGAAGGGGAGGAGATCGAGATCAGCGGCGGGGAAATGGACACAGATTTCTACGAGGGCGACGGGCTGCTGCTGGAGGATATCCTGAGGGAGCAAGTACTGCTGGCCTTGCCGATGCAGCGCACCTGCCGCGAGGACTGTCAGGGTATCTGCCCCGTTTGCGGCCAGAATCGCAACCTGGCGGCGTGCAACTGCCAGGTGAAGGGCTTCGACGACCGCTGGTCCGCCCTCAGGAATCTGTAGGGACAGCGGCGAACACTGAGGGGAATTTTGAGGAAGGGAACTGTTCATGCCTAATCCGAAACGACGACACTCCAAGCGGCGCACCTCCAACCGCCGAGCGCACGACCACCTGCGCACGCCGGGCCTCTCGGAGTGCCCGAACTGCCACGAACCGAAGCTGCCTCACCGGGCGTGCTCACATTGCGGCACATACAAGGGCCGGGAAGTGATCGAGGTCGTCGAGGAATAATTGCACGGCCCTCCGCAACGGAGACGGAGCGGCTTTAGCCGCCTCCTCTTCCCGCTTGCGGCGGGCGCGCTCCGGGCGGCGCCTGACAAGGGAGGAACAGCCGAGTTCCTTAGGAGACTATGCTGACCGTCGCTGTCGACGCCATGGGCGGTGATCACGCCCCGAAGGCGGAGGTCGAGGGCGCCATCCGGGCTGCCCGCAGCCTTGGCGTGCGCGTGATCCTCGTGGGACGGGAGGACCTGCTGCGCCGGGAGCTGGCCCTGCATGACGGCGCGGGCTCGCTTCCCGTCGAAGTCGCTCATGCCAGCGAACACATCACTATGGAGGACGTCGCGACGAAGGCTGTGCGCGGCAAGCGCGACAGCTCCATCCGCGTGGCCTCGCGGTTGGTCCGCGACGGCGCCGCGCAAGGATGGGTCTCGGCCGGCAACACCGGCGCGGTCATGGTCACCGCGCGCATGGTGCAGGGCATGGTGCCGGGGGTGGACCGGCCGGCGCTGGCCTCCGCCTTCCCTACGCTCAAGGGCACGCCTGCCGTGATGGTCGATGTTGGCGCCAACGTGGACTGCACTCCGCGGATGCTCGCTCAGTTCGCCATTATGGGCGACATCTACTCGCGCGTGATCTTCCGCACGGAGAATCCGCGGGTCGGCCTCCTCTCCATCGGTGAAGAGGAGCACAAGGGCAACGAACTCACTCGCAGCGCCACCAAGCTGCTCCGTGGCCTGCCGATTAACTTCATCGGCAACGTAGAGGGCCGCGATCTTTACACCGGGGCCACCGATGTCATTGTCTGCGACGGTTTCATCGGCAATGTCGCCTTAAAGGTCAGCGAGGGCATGGTGGAGGTGATCAAGAGCATGCTCCAGGAGTCGCTCAAGGCGACCATGACCCGCCAGCTCGGCTACGTTCTCTCGCGGGCAGCCTACCAGGATTTCAAGAAGCGGGTGGACTATTCCGAATACGGCGGCGCGCCGCTTCTGGGAGTGCGGGGCGTATGCATCATCTGCCACGGCCGCTCCAATGCCAACGCGATCAAGAACGCCATCCGCGTGGCGGGTGAATTTGCCGCCGCCGGGTTGAACCGGCGCATCGAAGCCGAACTGTCCCGCACTTCGGCGGCCGCTCTCACCTCCGGGGCGGATTGAAGTGAAGCGCGCGCCGGCCCTCTTCGCGCTCCTCCTCGCGGCGTTCTGGATCGTGCCGGCGCGGGCCCAGCGCCTCGATCCTGTGAAATGGTCGCTGGCTCTGGAGCCGCCGTCCGCGCCCCCCGGGGCTTCCGTTCTCGCCCGTGTGACCGCCAGAATCGATCCCGGCTGGCATCTTTACTCGCTTTCCACGCCCAAGGGCGGCCCGATTCCGACGACGCTGAAACTGCTCGACCATCCGGCTGCGGCGGCGGCCACAGGAGTCTACCAACCAGCGCCCAAGCGGAAGTTCGATCAAAACTTCAAACTTGAAGTGGAATCCTATGATAATGAAGCCACTTTCCTGCTCATCATCGAGCTGAAGAAGGACGCTGCCGCTGGTCCCGCGGAGTTCTCCGCCCAGGCCCGCTACCAAGTTTGCGATGATCGCCAGTGTCTCCTCCCGGTTCGCAAAACCGCGACCGCCAGGCTGATCATCGACCCGAGTGCCGCTGCCGCTGTGCCGGCGGTCCCTGCCGGCTACACTCTCTTCGATGCCACTAAGCCCAGGGCTGCCGCCGGGTCTGTTGCGCCTTCGCGGGCGGCGGCTGGCGATGAAGGCCTCTCCGCCTTCCTGCTTGTCGCTTTCGGCTTCGGCATCGCCGCCGTCTTCACCCCCTGCGTCTTCCCAATGATCCCGATTACCGTCTCGTTCTTCCTCAACCGGCAGTCGGGCTCGCGCGGCGAGGCGGTGTTGCAGGCGGCCGTCTTCTGCCTGGGGATCATCGTGCTGTTCACGTCCCTGGGTCTGATTACGACCGCCGCGCTCGGACCCTTTGGCGCGCAGCAGCTCGGCTCGAGCCCCTGGGTCAACGGCTTTATCGCCCTTGTCTTCCTCGTTTTCAGCCTGAGTCTTCTCGGCGCGTTCGAGATCACCATCCCTTCCAGTGTGCTCACGAAGCTCGACCGCACCTCCCAGCGCGGCGGCGTCCTCGGAACCCTGCTGATGGGTCTGACCTTTTCGCTGACCGCGTTCGCCTGCGTCGGGCCGTTTGTGGGGACGCTGCTCGCTGGCTCGCTCCAGAGCGGCGGCTTTCGCCCGGCGGCCGGCATGATCTGCTTCGCCGCCGGCCTCGCTGCGCCGTTCTTCCTTCTTGCATTGTTTCCCTCGTACCTTCAGCGCCTGCCGAAGAGCGGCGGCTGGATGGCGCGAGTCAAGATTGTTCTCGGGTTCGTCATCCTGGCGGTGATGCTGAAGTACGTGAGCAACATCGACTCCGTTCTGCAATGGAACCTGCTCACGCGCGAGCGATTCCTGGCCTGCTGGGTGGTCCTGTTCGCGCTGCCGGGGCTGTACCTGCTTGGCTTCCTGCGCATGGAAGGTGTTCGCCCGGACGAGAGGGTCGGCTTGTGGCGGCTCATGATCGGCATTCTCTTCCTCGCGTTTGCGATCAGCCTGGTTCCGGGCATGTTCGGCGGTGGCCTGGGCGAGCTGGACGCCTATGTACCGCTGGCTGCGCGAGTTGCCGGCCCCTCCGGCCCCGCAGGCTCAGGATCCATGCCGTGGATGAAGAACCAGTACCGCGAGGCGCTCGATCGGGCGCGGGCCGAAGGCAAGCTGGTATTTGTGAGCTTCACCGGCTACGCCTGTACGAACTGCCACTGGATGAAGGCGAACATGTTTGTCCGGCCGGAGGTCGCCGCCGCCCTGGGCGAGTACGTTCTCGTGGAGCTTTACACCGACGGGACCGACGCCGCCTCGGAGGCCAACCAGCAGCTCCTCGAGCGGAAGTTCTCGACCATCGCCATCCCCTTCTACGCGATCCTCGATGCCGATGAGAACGTGGTCGCCACCTTCGCCGGTCTCACCCGCGATCCTCAGGAATTCCTCGGTTTTCTGAATTCTGGCAAAGGCTCGGCGCCAGCCGGTTCGCGGGCGATTTGACCTTAAGCGATCCAAAATCCCCGAGGCAACTACTCCACGCCCTCGAGAACAATCACTTCCGGTCCGGCCATTGATCGCAAGGCCCTGTCGAAGGTAACGATGGTCAGGCCCGCAGCTCTGGCGAACGCCGCCAGGAACGCATCTGCCCAGATCTTCGTAGAAGGTTGAGACCTTGAGGACAAATTGCGAAAATGCGTCTCGACATCCGGACCGCCCGGCTCGTGGAGGAACTCGATGCGGCTGTCCTCAAACATCCGGTCGTACGCTCTCCAGGCCTCTCTCTGACTAACCACGTCTCTTCCCATGACCTGGGAGTTCGTGAGAAGGCGGAGCAGGACAAGTTGAGTGAACCGGCAGAAGAACACGGGTCTCTCTGCCTCGGCCTCGAACCAACCCTTCGCTGTGATGTGCTGACTGTGACGATTGTGTGCCAGCGCCAGCCAGACGTTCACGTCAGGGAAATGGAATGATTTCGTAGATCTGTTCGTTGGTGAGATTCAACGTGCCGGGCTCTTTGGAGCGCAAGACCGGAAAGTCGACTCTCTTGCGCTTTTGTGGTGGCACGAGTTCCTTTTCCACCGCACGCAGGATCAGTTCCTTGAGGGATCGTCCCTGCGAGGCTGCCTTGACCTTGAGCCTCCGGTAGATCGGATCCGGGATATCGACCGTTGTGCGCACAAGAGCACCCTATTGTATGCATGGTCCGTGGAATGTCCGCTCAGCCTGCGCCCGGAACAAGGCAGTTTCAGTCCTCAGGCGCGCCCGCGGGCGGGCCTATGTCTCCAGATTCACCAGGTCGCTGGCGAGCGCCGTCAGGAACTCGGCCCGGCTCGTTTCGATGAAGAAATGCCCGCCGGGGAACATGTGTAGCATGAATGACGAGGAAGTCTGCTCGCGCCAAGGCTCGAGGTGCTCGCGGCGCACGTTCGGGTCGTCGCGGCCGCCGAAGGCCCGAATCGGGCAGGGGAGCGGCGGCTCAGGCTCATAGACGTAATTGCGGTAGAGCTCGGCGTCCGCGCACAGGGCCGGCAGAATCAGCCGCAGCAGTTCCTCGTGCTCCAGCACCTCTTTCGGGAGGCCCTCGAGCCTTCGCAGCTCATCAATGAACTGCTGCTCGTCCGGCTCCGGCGGCGGCGCGTGCCCCAATCGGAATTGCGGCGCTCGTGCCGCCGAAACGAGCAGCGCCTGCGGCAGCGGCAGCCCGTTCCGCCGCAGCCAGCGCGCCAGCTCGAAGGCGACCGCCGCCCCCATGCTGTGCCCGAAAAAGGCAAACGGCGAACCGGCGTAAGGGCGGATCGCTGCGCCCAGTGCCTCAATGAGCGGCTCCATCCGCCGCGCCGGCGGTTCCTTGCCGCGGCTTTCGCGTCCGGGCAGGCGGGCCGGGCACACCTGGACGGCAGCGGGCATGGCTTCCCCCCAGCCACGGAATGCGGACGTGCCGCCGCCGGCGTGCGCGAAGCAGAACAATCTCAGCTTCGCGCCCGCGACCACCTCGGCTTTCGGGAACCACTCACCGGTGGTCGCGGCGGCGCCCGCTTTCTGCCGCAGCCGCAGCGCCAGCAGCGCGCGCTTCTCCGGCGACAGCCTGTCGAGTAGGGACTGCCCGATTGCCTCGTCCGGCGCCTCCTGTTTCTCCGCGGGCGCGCGTCGCGGAGCGCGGAGCACCTGTTCCAGCAGCCGTTCGAACGGCTCGATGCTGAGCGCTCCCGCGTAGTCGAGCGCGGCTGCCCGCGACGCCCGCGAGACCTCCTCCCAATGCGCCCTGCTTCCAACGAGCCGCGTCAGCGCCTCCTCCCACGGACCCGTATCTTGTTCCGGCACCTCGGCCACCGGCACCATGTGCTCATCCAGTTGGGGACGGTAGTGCTTGATCGGCCGCACCGGCAGAAGGTACGGCTGCCCCATCATCGCTTCGGGGATGCCTCCCACGTTGCTCGCCATCACCGGAACGCCGCGCAGCATCGCCTCGACGATGATGCGCGACCGCGCCTCGGCCCACAATGACGGAACCAGCAGCACGCGCGTGCGGCTGAGGATCGCGTCGATCTGGTCCGCCGGCTCGAGTATCGTGATGTTGGGGTGCTTCCGCAGCGCTTCGAAGTCTTCCCGGTTCGTCCCCCAGGTCGGCACGGCTGCAAAGCGCACGTCAGGGAACTGTCGGGCCAGGGCCAGCAGGATCGTGATGCCTTTGACTGCGCACGGGTTGACCAGCGTGATGAACTCGTTGTCGAACCGCCCGAGCAGTGGCCAGGGTCCGGGATCGAGCAGGGAAATCGGAACGTGAACGGCCTCGATTTCGCCCCAGCGGCGGATGTAATCCGCCACGTACCGGCTCACGCCCACGACGCCGTCCACTTGCCGCAAGACTGCCGCCTTGACCTCGCCCGGAAACGCGCAGTCCGGCCCGAACGGCAGGGCCAGCGTCGCCCGGACCAGATAGACTACGCGCGCCCGCACGGACCGGACCGCGGCCTCGAGCAACACTTGCGCCGGGTCGTCAGTCGAGGCCAGCACTACATCCGGATCGAATTCTTCGATCTGCGCCGCGAAGTATCCGCGCAGGTGCGGGTGGTTCGCAGCCGCGTGCACCTCGACGCCGGTAAGCCGGAAGCGTACAACGCCTGATTCGACGGTGTCCACCGCCATTGATCTCGCGGCCAGATCGGCCAGCAATTGTGCCTGCGCGGCCTCGCCGAAGCCCCGGATAGCGAAACTTCCGCGCCGGCCGAGG
>CAYZJD010000001.1:34186-56180 GCA_964478455.1 uncultured Solibacteraceae bacterium
GCAACCACGCGGCAGGCGTGCCCGCGCGCCGCGAGCGTTTCCATCAGCAGTCGGTTGGAGCGATCGCCGCCTCCGTGAGAGGGATAGTAAAGGGAATTGTGAGCCAGCAGGATCCGCATTGCCCGCCGCGTCAAGCGCCCTCGGACCCCGCAGCTTTCTTGCGCAGCCGCTGGACGAGGAGCGCCCGCTTTTCTGCCGAAAGTCCCGCAAGCGAGTCGCGCAATCGCGCCCGCTCGACGGCCTCCACGCCCGGCGCCTCCCTCGGCGAAAGCGCCGACAGGAACTCGGTCATTCCCTCGGGACGGATGGACTCGACGAACTGAAGCGCACGTTTCCTAGAAACCTCCGCTTCCTCCTCGTAAAGCGCGCGGTCGGTCAGCAACAGCCGCAGAGCTTCTTCCCACGGAGCGATGTCCTGCTCGGGCACGATGGCTTTCGGCAAGCCGTGCTCGTCGAACTCCGGCTCATAACGCTCGATTGCTCTCACCGGAACGACGAATCTCGTGCCCAGCTTGGCCTCCACCAGCCCGCCCGAATCGCTCGCGATCACGGGAATTCCGCGCAGCATCGCCTCCATCACGCTGAGGCCGAAGCCTTCGTACCACAGCGACGGCATCAGCAGCACGCGCGTTCTCTCGAGCACTCGTTCGATGTTTCGCACATTGGCGAGCAGAGTCACATTCGGCAGTGTCTCCATCTCCTTGCGGTCCTCCACCGTGGTGCCCCAACCGGCCAGCGCCGCGAACTGCCGCGCCGGAAATCGCCGGGCCAGCTCGAGGAAGATCGCGATGCCTTTGACGGCGCAGGGATTGACGAGCGTGATCCAGTCGTTTTCAAACGAGCCGCACTTTCGGAACGGCCCGCTCCCGTAGATGGGGGGATGGATCACTTCCGCCCGGCAGCCGGCGTATTCGAGAATGTACTGCGCCGTGTGACGCGCGATGGCTACCACGCCGGCACAGTTCCGGACCAGCTCGGTTCCTTGCGGGTCCGTGTTCCAGCTTGCCGGTCCGAATGGGAAGAGTTGCGGCGTGTGGGCAAGATAAACCACCCACCCCGCCCGATAGTGGTGTGCCTCGCGCAGCAGCACCTGACCGAGGTCTTCGCTCGACACCAGCACCCAGTCCGGCCAGAACTCGCCGATCTGGCGCCTCAGCGTTTCGCTGCGTTTGCCGGGATCAGCGGCGGCGTAGACCAGGATGCCGGCGCGGTCGATCACCTCTACGCCGTCGTACGCCTCGATGGTCCGCGCCAGCGCCCCCAGTTCCTCGCTCTCCATCTGCCGGCGCAGCCCGGCATCGTCGTGCAAGAGCCTGGCGCAGACGATCCGGCATTCGTGCCCCGCCCGCGCCAGCCGTTCCAGCCAGAAGAGGTTGCTGCGCGTGGCGCCACCTCTCGGCGGAACGTAGGAGGCATTGGCCGCGAGCAGAATCCGCATCATCTACCCCGGCCGGTCGCTCCCGGCCGCCTCCTGCTCCAGCAGCGCCCGCGCTTCCTCGTCCGAAAGGCTCTCGAGTTCCCGGAGCAGGTCAGCGTAATCGTCCGCTCCCACCCGCTCGATCTCGGCCAGCTCGATCGCCTTGGCCAGTTCGGCCACCGTGAACGCCCCGCCGTAAACGATCTCCAGCGAAAGGTCCGCGCCGAGCGTCTGCCGAACGCGCGAAAGGAGCTGCACCGCCAGCAGCGAATGGCCGCCGAGATCGAAGAAGTTGTCGTGGATGCCGACGGAGGGTACGTGCAGCAGTCCGGCCCATAGCGCGGCCAGCCGCCGTTCCAGGTCCGTTTGCGGCGCCGCTGCCGGCGCCATCACGTTCTTGTGGTTTCTCAAGCCGCCGCGAACCGCGCGAACGATGTCCTCCACGTGGGCCAGCTCACGGGCGATGCCCGCGAAGTCGATGCGGCTGCGCGCAGCGCCCACCCGCTCGTGCTCGACACTCTCCGGCTTCATCGGCGCGCCCACGGGTCTGTACGCTACTCCAGAGGCGTATTCCGCCGGAAACCGGAACGCAAAGCCGCCGTTGTAGGGTTCTCTGTACTGTGCGCCCACGCTCTCCAGGAACAGCAGCGCCGGCCGGTTCCGCTGCGACGGCGTGAACGGTACCTCCACCCGCTTCAGCCCCCGCTCGCGGGCGATCTCGCCCAACCGGGCAAGCATCCGATGCTCGACCCCGCGCCCGAGCGCGCGGCAGCTCAGCAGAAACGTGTCCACGTTGAGCGCGTCCGAATCGCTCCGGAACAGCACCACGCCCGTTAGCCCGTAGCTGCCGAACCGGTCGTCCACCGTTACCGTCAGGCATTCCAGTTCGTGGGAGGAAACCAGCGTCTGGATCTCGCTTTCCGTTCTGCGCACGGGCGAGGCGTTCATCTGGTTGGTCCGCTGCGTCAACTGAGCCACCCGAGCCAGTTGCGCCGCTGTCGCCGGCTCGATACGGATTTCCAGGCGCAGCGACCGGAGAAACTCCTCCAGGCTCGTCGCCTGTCGCTCCAGCTTCGCGCGCTCCGCTCTCTGAGCGTACAGTGTGCTCCGCCTGCGGTCTTCTTCGGTCACCTTCGCGTGGTCGAACGCCCAGACGTGCTTCAGGAACTCCGGGATCCGCTCATCATCCGGCGGCAGTTGCAGCACTACCGCCTCCGGGCAGTTCGCCTCCACCTCGGCGCACTCCTCCGGGTTGTCGTCCACGAACAAGAAACTGTCGAGTCCCAGTTCCAGCTCCTCGGCCAGGGCCGAGATGTTTTCCGATTTCGGATTCCAGTTGATCCTGCGCTCGACGAAATGCTCCAACCGGAGCGGCATCTCAGGGTGGACGCGAAACGTTTCCAGCACGTCCTCTTCGTTGTTCTTGCTGCACAGGCACAGCAGCATGCCCATCTGCCGCTGCCGTAGCATGAACTCTTGAAGCAACCTGCGCGGCGGGTCCACGACCACCCCTTCCGGTCCGTCCTCTCCGCAGATGCCCTTCCACAGCGTGTCGTCGCAGTCGAGCACGATCACCTTGTACGGCGCCATCCGTATCGCCCGTACCTTGCGAGCAAGCGCCGTTCCCAGGGCGCCGAAATACTCCTGAGTGTACGGAATCCGCCCCAGCTCATCACCGTGCGGGTCATGCACTTCGCGGACGGGGTATAGGTCCTGGATTTCCTCGGGTCGCAGCAGGTGGACCGTGCTCAGGTCCTTCAATCCCTCCTCCACCAGCTCAGCCATCCGCGCCGTGAAGGATTTCCGCCCGGCGTCCGCCAGGAAGCTTGGTGAAGCCGGCGTGAGCGAAACCAGGATCGGAGCGGGGAACGACCGCGCCGCAACCGGTATCGCTGCGACGAAGTTCCGCACGTTCTCTTCGAGCCCGCTCAGGCTTGCTCCAGCCGTCTCAGGAAACCGCGTCCAGTCCTCCAGCCGGACCAGGATCACGTTGACGCCGTTCGCGTTCCCGGCCAGCAGGCTCGCCGGATCGAGCAGTTGCTGGAAGACCTGGTTGTAAGGAGCGAACCGGACCTGGAAGTCCAGCCCTGTCTTGCGTGCCCAGAAAGCCAGCGTTTCTCCGATGGGTTCGGCAGTGAATGTGGAACTGACGGCGAGCAAGGGTTGCTCGGGGCGTTCGACGAGATCCGGCATTGACAGGTGTTCAGTCTTCGCTCTCATTATGTCAAAAATGGTTGTTGACACCCGCTTTTTGGACGCGCCGCAGGTGGGTGAAAGGTACGGGCGACAATCTCGGATGGCCGGCTTCGTCGAACTCCTCCGCCGCAACCGCAACTATCGCTCGCTGTGGCTGGCTCAGGTGATTAGCGAGGTCGGCGACTACTTCAACAATGTCGCCGTCTTCAGCCTCGCTCTCGAAGCCACCGGCTCCGGCCTCGTTGTCAGCGCGGTCATGCTCGCCCGCGCCATTCCCGCCGTACTGGCCGGCCCGATTGCCGGCGTAACCCTCGACCGGTACGACCGGAAGCGGATCATGATCCTGAGCGACCTCGTCCGGGCCGTCATCGCCGCCGCCTTCATCTTCACGATCCACCAGCGCGGGCCCGGCCTCCTTTACCTGCTCAGCGCTCTCCTGATGTTCGCCTCCCCGTTCTTCACCAGCGGCCGCGCGGCGATTCTCCCCACCATTGCGAGCCGGGAGGAACTGCACACGGCCAACGCGCTGACGCAGACCACGCAGTGGGCCACCATCGCCGCGGGAACCATGCTCGGCGGCTTCGCCACGGCCGGTTTCGGCTACCGCTGGGCGTTCCTTCTGAACGCCATCTCGTTCGTGGTTTCCGCCACGCTGGTGGCTCTCCTCCGCGCACCCACAGGCGACTTCCGTGCAACGGGGCAGGCCTCCGGGCCCGTCGTGCTGTTTGACACTCCCTCAGTGACCGGCCTTGCCCGCTACTTCCACGATTACCGCGAGGGCCTGCGGTTCATCGGAGCCGTGCCGTTGATCCTCGGCATCGCGCTGCTTCACGTGGGCTGGTCGCTCGGCGGCGGCGCCGCCCAGGTCCTGTTCGCCCTGTTCGGCCAGCAAGTCTTCCAGCGCGGAGCGGAAGGCATTGGAACCATCTGGGGCTTTGCCGGCATCGGGCTCCTGATTGGCGGCGCATTTGGCCACGCCGCCGGTCGGCGCGTGGATTACTCGGGCTACAAACGCGTCGTCGCCGTTTCCTACTTCGTCCACGGCGCCACTTACGTGGCCTTTAGCCTCATGGAGCGCTACTGGGCCGCGCTCGCCTTCATCGCGCTCTCGCGGGTCGGTATGGCCGTCTGCTCCGTCCTCAACACCACCCAGTTGCTGCACCACACGCCGGACGAGTTTCGCGGGCGCGTGTTCTCCACCATGGAATCGCTGCGGTGGGGAACGATGATGGTCTCGATGGCCGCCGCCGGCCTCGCTTCGGAATATTACAGTCCCCGCGCCATCGGCGTCGTGGCCGGCGGCCTGGGCGCGCTGACCGCGGTCCTGTGGGCTCTCGCCGCCTGGCGCGGAAAACTGCCCGAACCGTGGTCGGGGCGGCATTAGGAGGCACTGGCTCAGATGCAGGGGCGCCGAGCGTCTCCTGCCAGCGGCCAGCTCCTTGTGCCTTGAGAAGCGCGAAGTGCGGGACGATGACGGCCTCGACACGTTCCCGGATGTCCGCGTATTATGGTGATGGCAGGCACCATGGGCATTACCGAGGTGCTGGGCGCGAAACGGGCGCAGATCCTGCAAACGGCCGCGAGGCATGGAGTGACGAGCGTTCGTGTTTTCGGCTCGGTGGCGCGAGGGGATGCCCGTGCGGACAGCGACGTTGACCTCCTCGTGGAGATGGAGCCGGGACGCAGCTTGATGGACATCGGCGGCCTGGTTATGGATCTCCAGGATCTTCTCGCCAGACGGGTGGATGTCGTCGAACCTCAGGGCCTGCACTGGTATGTCCGCGAACGCATCCTCGCCGAGGCGGTGCCGCTTTGAAAGGCGACAGGCTGTATCTTCTGCACATCGCTGAGTGCATTCGGAAGATCCAGTCCTATACCGGCGGCCGCGAGTCCTTCTTTGGTGACCAGAAGACGCAAGACGCGGTTCTTCGGAATTTGCAGACAATGGCCGAGTCAACCCAGAGGCTGTCGGACGAGTTCAAGGCGCGGCATCCGTTCACGGAGTGGCGCAAGATCGCGGGTTTTCGAAATGTGCTCGTTCACGATTACCTCGGCATCAACCTTGAGCGAGTGTGGGAAGTGGTTGACAGAGATCTTCCGATTCTTCTGACAAAGGTTGAGCGGGCGCTGGAGGAATAGCCGCCGACAGCCCGCCGTGCCACACAAGGCTCAAGAGACGCTCAGGCAGTGTCCGCCTCGCACAGCACGTTGTCGATCAGCCGCGTGCTGCCAAGCCAAGCCGCCACTGCGACACGCACCGGCCCTGTGATCGTCTTCACAGGCTGCATCTCCTCCGGATCAACAATCTCCAGGTATTCGACGCGCAGGAGCGGCTGCTCGGCGATCACCGCCAGCGCCGCCTTGCGCACTTCCTCGGGATCGGTGGCGCCTCTCCGGATGAGGTCGCGGGCCGCCCGCAGTCCCTGGTAGAGCGCCGGGGCGACCTGCCGCTCGGCCGCGTTGAGGTGCTGATTGCGCGAACTCATCGCGAGCCCGTCCGGTTCGCGAACCGTCGGCGCCGCCACGATCTCTACCGGCATGTTCAAGTCACGCACCATGCGGCGGATCACCGCGAGCTGCTGGGCGTCCTTTTCGCCGAAGTAGGCCAGGTCGGGTTGCACCATGTTCAGCAGCTTGGTCACCACCGTAGCCACGCCGCGGAAGTGCCCGGGGCGGAACTTGCCGCAAAGCTTCTCGCTGACCCGCTCGACTTCGACGAACGTTCGCTGACGGCCGGGGTACATCTCCTCGATAGAGGGCGCGAAGACGATGTCCACGCCTCGCGCCTTGCAGAAGGACAGATCCGCATCGAGCGTCCTCGGATACCGCTCGTAATCGTCCTGCCGATTGAACTGAATAGGATTGACGAAGATGCTCACCACCACAAGTCCGCAGTCGCCCCGCGCCTGCTCGATCAGGCGTCCGTGCCCCGCGTGAAGCGCGCCCATCGTGGGCACCAGCCCAAGAGCGACGCCCGGCCGCCGCAGTTCAGCGAGGAGCTTCCGCAGCTCCCAGGCGGTGTGCACCAACAGGGAGTTCATGGCAGGGCGGGGAAGCGGCCGTCGCGCACCTCCTCGGCGTAGGCGCGCACCGCTTCGACGATGTCGTCTGCCAGCGATGCGTACTGCTTGGCGAACGGCGGAACAAATTCCTCGGACAGTCCCAGCGCGTCGTAGCTTACCAGCACCTGACCGTCGCAGTACGGTCCCGCGCCGATACCGATCGTCGGGATGCTCAGCTCGGCCGTCGCGGCCCGGGCGACGTCGGCCGGGATCGACTCAAGTACCACCGCGAACGCACCGGCTCGCTCGAGCTCCTGCGAGTCCGCCAGGAGCTGCTCCGCGTCGTGCTCCATCCGCGCCTGCTGCCGGTAACCGCCAAGCCGGTGGACCGACTGTGGCGTCAGGCCGAGGTGACCCATCACCGGGATACCGACGTCCGTCAGCCGGCGGACGGCTTCCGCCACGGGCGCGCCGCCCTCCATCTTCACCGCCGCAGCTCCGCCTTCCTGCAACAGCTTCCCGGCGTTTCGCACGGCCTCCGGGATGCTGCTCTGGAAGGTCAGGAACGGCATGTCGGCCACCACCAGCGCCCGGGACGTCCCGCGCCGCACCGCGCTCGTATGGTGGATCATCGCTTCGAGCGTCACCGGCAGAGTCGTGTCGTGGCCCATGATCACCATCCCGAGCGAGTCGCCCACCAGCAGCACATCGACGCCAGCACGGTCGAACAAGCGCGCCATGGTCGCATCGTATGCGGTGAGCATCACGATCTTCTCGCCGCGCTTCTTCTTTTCCTTGAGATCGGGAACTCGCACCCGCTTTCCGGTTTCAGACATCTTGATCCTTTGCTGCTCGGCGCAAGAGGCGCTCGATCCGTCGTGCCTCCATTTCATCCAGCCCGCGCCGCCGTGCCAGCGCCAGGACCTGCAACCCCGCCGCGCGGTACAGATCCCGCACCGCTTGTGGCGCCCGCTCCAGCGCCTCCAGGTGCGCCGCCATCGTGGCGATATCGCCTCGCTGGATCGGTCCGGTGAGCGCCGCCGCCGGGCCGAGCGTGGCTGTGTTCAAGGCGCTCGCCTTGAGCAGCGGGCCGATCGCCCGGAGCGCGGTCTCTTCATCCAAGCCTGCCGCCCCCATCAGCATAACAGCCGCCTCCGCCAGGCCCGCAACATAGTTGCTGACCATGACAGCGGCCGCGTGGTAGAAGACCTTCTTCTCCGGCGGGATCCGTAGGATCCCTCCTCCGAGCAGACCCGCGATCCTTTCCGCCCAGGCGACCGCCTCGGGATCGCCGTCTATGGCGAACGCGCAGCCTGGGATTGCGGCAATCCCCTGTTCCGGTGCGGCTACGGTTTGCAGCGGATGCAGCACTCCGCAGGACACTCCCGCCTCGGCCAGAGGCGACAGCGCTTCCAGTCCCAGCGCCCCGCAGGTGTGGAGCGCGATCCCTTGACGCATGCCGTTCTCCGCCAGGATGTGTGCCACCTGGGTGATGGCGTTGTCCGAGACGGCGATGATGATCCGCCCGGCGCGCGCCGGAAGCTCCGCAAAGGCCACCGGCTGAGCGTGTCCGCCCACGAATTGGGCGGCGGCTGCCGCATGGGCCGGATCGCGGCTGGCCACCACTGCCACCGGCTCTCCCTGTTCTTGCAGCAGGCGTCCAAGCGCCTGGGCCACTCGTCCGGCGCCGGCGATGCCGATGGAGCCGCTGACCTGCTGCGCCCTCACGCCGTCCCGCCCGCTCATGGCGCACCTCCCCACAACCTTCCCCACCACTCGGCTCCGTTTTGCGCGGTAAAGACGATCGACACCAAGATCAGCAGTCCGATCATTGTGTTCGCGAACCAGCCGTTTCCGTGCGCGCCCATGCGCCGGCGGTCGTTGGTGATCTTCAGCAGTGCCAGTCCGAGCACCGGGATGGCCAGCACCACCACTGAGCTGTACAGCAAAACGAGCAAGACCGGCTCGGCGTTAGTCGCCAGTACGTAAAGCGGGGAGAAGCACCAGAACAAGATCGACCACCGATAGATCGGGTCGCGGCGCGTATCGCCGGCTTGTTCCGGTTTAGGGGGCGTGCGCAGCAGCTTCCGGACGGCGTCCGTCACCAGCAGCGCATTCCCCGTGGTCGTACCGACGAAGGCGGAGAACACAGCGCCTAGCAACCCCAGGGTAAAGATAAGTCGCCCAACCAGGCCCTCTGTGCGAGTAAAGATCCGCACAAGGTCGTCAACACTCTCCAGCCTGATTCCGAGTGGATGGACGGTGGCCGCGGCGGCAATCTGGAGAAGAGCTCCCATGAGGAACAGGCACCCCACGCTAGCCAGGAGATCCAGGCGCTGCCGTCTTTGATAGGACAGGTCGCGCCAGCCCTTCTCATACATGAAGTAGGAGTAACTGAGGTTGGTAAGCGAGCCTGCTTCCGTCCCAATCAGCGCCGTCAGCAGCAGGAATGCGCTGTACAGGCCGGCTTGTTCCGGCAGCGTGGGGACCAGCGCTCCTCGCAGAATCCCGCCCAGTCTTGGGCGGGCCAGCAGCGCTGCAATCGCAAGGCCCGCGCCCAATAGCGCCACCAGGGCCTTGCAGATCCGTTCTACCGCCGGGTAGCCACCCCAGAACATCAGCCCGAAAGCCAGTCCGACCGTCACCAGCGACCAAGCCGTCTGGCTCCACTGGACGGGCAGCGGCGCCAGCAGGTCCAGGCAGCTCCCGAACAGCACGACCTTGTAGAGGTTTGCGAAGTGACGCACCAGCACCACGGCGGCCAGGATGGCCCAGACCAGCCAGCGGCTCACCCTCCGGTAGCCGTCCAGCAGCGTCTCACCCGTTGCCATCACGTACCGCGCGGACGCTTCCAGCCACATGTAGCGGAAGAACAGCGTGACCGCCAGGCCCCAGATCAGCGAGTACTCGTACGTCGCGCCAGCGGCGGAATTGGCCACGAAACTGCCGGGGCCCACCGTCGCCAGCGCGAACACGATCCCCGGGCCGATCGCTCCCAACAAGCGCTTGCGCCCGTGCTCCAAGCCGGCAGCCGTTGGCGCGCGGATCACGATCGCTGCCTCGGAAGGACGTGGAGTGGCAAAACCTTGGAACTGCTGCTGGCGAACGGCTCGCGCCGCACCACCCGAAGGGTCTTGGCCTCGCTCCACAGGTTCGCCATCAGGCGGTTGCCGGCGTCTCGAAAGCTCAGGAATTGCAGGGCGGTAGACGCCACCTTGCCTTGGTCGATCTCTCCTACTCGAGGGCTCACCACCAGGCTCACCTTCGGCAGGCCGTTCTCCTCTTCTTCGACGAGCTGGTAGTCCGCCGGGCTGCCGCCGAAGGCGGCCGGAAGCACTTGCTCGAGCAGCGTGTAGAGTTCACTGCCGAGGAAGTTCGTGCCCTCGCTGGTCAACTTCTCATAGCTTCGAATAGTGTGCACATGCAGGTCGAAACCGAGCTCGCCCAGCGGGCATCCGCAACGGCGTCTTACCGCCACGCCGTAGTCATCCGTCTCGACATTCAGCATCAGCTTGGGGCAGCTTGTCAACAACGTGGTCAGGCAGAACGGCCGGACCTGCGTGCTGCCGGTCCCCGGCCTCGTGGCGCCCTCAATCAGCGCCACCTTGCCCGTGAGTACGATCACCTCGTCCACCTCGGCGGCGTCAGCGCACGCGATCCCCACCGTTCCCAGCTCCGACATCGAGTAGTGGCAGGCAATGCGGCAGCCGGCCTCAGCCGCGAGCGCCGCCTTTCTCGGGGTCAGCGGTTCACTGCCGGTGCGGAAGAACGTCCCTGATATGTCCAGCCTGCGCTCCCGCGCGGCGTGCAGGACACGAACCGCGCTGCTCGCCATCGTGTCCAGGTGCGCCGGCGCTCCGCTTGCAGCCCGCTGCTGGAGCCACCGCGCGACCTTCTCCGCTTCGCCGAGGGGAGTGTACTCGGGAGCCGGCAGCGGCCTGCCGCAAAGGCGTGCGGCCAGCAGCGTGTAGTTCAAGAATGCCGTGTACTTGAAGTTGCCGCGCCATCGCGGATTGCGCTGTGTAAACCACCTTTCCACCCGCTTACCGAGTTTTGCGTGGTGCAGATTCTTCTTGATTCCCGAATTGTCCGGCGGCACCGAGCGCCATACACCCATGGGCCTCTCCTGGATGCCGAACGCCTCCAGGAACATCCAGTGGCACGCCGCGTCGTGAGTCAGCGTGTCAAGGTCCACCAGCAACCGCCGCGGAATCCCGCGCGAGCCACCAGTTCGTCCCGTGAAGACAGCCCTTGTCAGCGGGTTGTCGAAGTCCTCCGCGCGGAGCGGCAGCTCCAGCCCCTTGCGCACGAGTGGGCGGCGGCCCTTGAACTCATCGAGAGCAATGTAGACGCCGGCATCGTACAACTGCTGGAGGGTCCCTTCCACGCCCTCGGCCTGCGTCAGTCGTTCGACATCGCCGAACTCAACCCCCGCCCAAGTCAGCAGCGCGCGGTACGGGCTTCGCCGTCTTTGGAACACCCCCATCTCGAGGATCCGCAGGAACTCCCTCTCCCGCCGAGCGAGTTGCGCCTTCAGCATCTCCCGGCAGTCCCCCGGCGTCAGCGGATTCCGAAGGTACTCCGGCAGCCGTCGCGCGTACCTGGCTGCCATGCCGAGTTCACCAAACAATCTCCTCATCCGCCTCCGTATCCAAAGTACAGCCTGACCCTCTCCCAAGCGGGTCGGCGCATGGACAGAGCTGCCTGTCCGCATTTCCGATCAGAACATCAGCCGCACCGCTATCTGTATCTCCCGGCTTGGCCCGGCGCTCGTAATCCGGCCGGTGTCCTCGGGCATAGAAGTCCGTGTAAACACCTGCATGCGTTCGGGCGCAGGCAGGTCGAAGTTGGTGTGATTGAGCGCGTTGAACGCCTCCAGGCGAAAGATGACCCTCCCGTTCTCGCCGAGGCGCCGCACTGGGATCGCCTTTTCCAGCATCAGATCGACGTTCGCCAGCCCGGGCCCGCGGAGCGTGTTGCGGCCGAGGTTGCCGAGATATCCGTCCGTCGGCCGGACAAACGAGCTCGGGTCGAACCATCGATTCGGATCACCGGTTACCGGATTGTTGCTCGCGCCCGGCCGCAGGTCGGGCCGCTGCCCGCCGCGCCGGTCCGGCCGGGCCGTGCGAGTTCTGGCAGCGTCGTAACTGAGCGTTAGGCTGAACGGCGGTCCCGAAGCCAGAGTGAGGATGGTCCCCATCCGCCAGCCGCCGAACAGAGCCCCGGCTGCGCCGTGTTTCGGTCCCGGCAGATCCCACAGTCCGCTGGCGCCGAAGTGGTGGCCGATGTCGTGGTTGGACGGGCCTCGGTTGAACTTGGGGTCGCCATTGACGGGGATCCCGATTGCGTTCGCCGCTTCCGTCTGCGCAAACGTAGTTGAATTGTCGTCGATGCTCTTGGCGAACGTGTACGAACCGCGCAAGCGCAAGGTGTCCCCCATGGCGTGGTCGGCGCTGACCAACAGACCGTGATAAAACGAATGACCGTCGAACCGCCGGTCGCGAATCATACTGAAGTTCGGGTTCTGCTTCTGCCCGTCCGGCGGGAAGTACAGCCGCCCGTCCGCCTGCCGCACGGGCACGGCGAGGTTCGCATCCTCGACAATCGCGGTGAGGTGCACCCCGTGCGCGCCTGAGTAAGCGATCGTCGCGGCCGATCGGCTCCCGAGCCTCCGCTCGACGTTCAAGTTCCACTGCTGAACGTATGGCTGCTTCAGATCCCGGGGGATGCGTTCCACCGCGAGGTCAACGTTCGGCTTGCTCACGAGCCGTGCGTAACCGCCTGCCGGGAAGTCGCCGCTGGCCAGGTTCCGCGTGTCACCGCGCAGGAAGAACGGCGTATTCCTTACGCCCGATATCAGGAGATTGTGCGATAGCACCAGGTCGTGGTAGACGCCGTAACCGGCCCGGAGCACCGTTCCGCCGCGTCCTGTCACGTCCCAGGCGATGCCCACGCGCGGCGCGAGGTTCGCGAGCGACGGGTTGTCGAACAACGGATCCCCGACTCGCGTCACCGGGCTGCTCAGTTCATCAAGGTTCGAGATCTTCCCGTTGACCTCCAGCGGCACGCTGTTCCATTCGTGCCGGAGTCCGGCTTCCAGCGTCAGGGTCCGGCGTAGCTTCCAGCTTCCGTGTGCGTACCACGCGACAACCCACTGCCGGAAACCTCGGACCGTATCCGAGCCCGGCAGTTGCGCCCGGAACCTGTCCGGCCGGTTTGTCAGGAATTCGCCAAGACTGCGGAACCGGTAGTCTCCGTGTGCGATGCTCCGGCTATCGGTGTTGAACCTGGTTCTCTCCAGCGCCGCACCGAACTTCAGCGAGTGCCCGCCTCGCGTCCGTGCGACATCCTCGTACAACTGGACGGAGTCCAATGCCTGCGCGTCGGAGTCGAGAGCCCCGCTGCCTCCGGGAAACAATGTCAATCCTTGCACCTCGACGAGGCCGATCGCCCGCTGGCCTGGCACGAAGGCGAGCTCCGGATCGTCGGTGCCGGCCACTCTGGCCTCCGTCACGTTGCTTTGCGTCAAGGAGCGCGCGAAACCGAGCCGTGTCGACGCCAGCAGTTCGGGGGAAAACACGTGCATTTCCTCGATGGCGGCTGATTGCCGCCTTGCGTCTCCCAGCCTCGTATTCAGAGCGAAGGCCGTGAGATCCTGCCGGCGCGCGTCGTCCAGCGTGTAACGGATGAACAACTGGTCGCGCGCGCCGAAGCTGTGGTCGACGCGTGCCGTGACGAAGTCCTCTCTGGCCGCCAGTTCGTTCACGTACACGAACAACGCGGCGTCTCCCAGCACGTCCGCGTTCGGCCTCGGGTAGAGTTCCAGTAGCCTCGCGATTGCCGGATCGACGGTCACCGTTCCGGACCGTAACCGCCCCTGGCGAGCCTCATCGCTGAGGGTCGTGTCGATCGTGGTGTTCCCGCGGCTTTCGCGTAGCCCCTCGTAATTCGCAAAGAAGAAGGCTTGGTTTCGCCGCAGAGGGCCGCCCGCCGAGGCGCCGAACTGGTTCCGGCGAAACTCGGGCGGCTGCGCGCGGTCAAAGAAGTTCCGGGCGTCCAGGTTGTCGTTGCGGTGGTAGTACGACAACGTTCCGTGCAGGTCGTTCGTGCCCGCGCGGGTCACTGCGTTCACGATGCCGCCGGCCGCTCTGCCATACTGCGCACTGTAAGCGCTCGCCAGCGTCGTGAACTCGGATATTGCATCCACCCCAAGGTTCAGGCCGTTGACGCTGCCCGGCGTTGAACCCGTCTGGTCCGTCACGCTGATCCCGTCCAAGCGGAAGTTGTTCTGCACCGGCCGCGAGCCCGCGATCGAAAGCTGGATGCCATAACCCGTGTTCACGTTCCGTTCCCGGCCCCGCGCCACATGGATTCCAGGCTCGAGCGCCGCCAAGTACGTGTAATCCCGTCCATTCAAAGGCAGATCCCGGATCCGTTCACCCCACACCAGGCCCGACAGCGCCGACGCCGTCGCGTCCACCATCCGCGCTTTGGCCGCTACCACTACGCCGCTCGACACCCCCGCTATCGGAAGCGTCAGGTCCGCCACTGCCTCCCGGTCAAGCGCCAGCACGATTCCCGCCAGCCTCGACGGCGAAAACATGTCACGCTCGGCAACAACCTCGTATGTCCCCACTTCCAGTCCGCCTGCTCGGTAGCGGCCCTCGCCGTCCGTCGTCACCCTGCGCTCCAGGGCCGTTTTCTCATTCCGGATGGTGACTATTGCGCCCGCGAGCACCGCACCCGATTGATCCCGCACGGTGCCCGAGATCGCGCTGGTTCGGTTCTGTGATCTCAGTGCCGGCGTCACCCAGAGCGTCAGGCATGCGACCAGCGTTGTCGCCTTCCCGCAGAGCATCTCTAACGCAATCTCCACCGGTCCGTTTCGAACTCCGCCTTCTCCTCCGTCCACACGCCGAACTTCGCCGCCATCTGGCCGCCGTCAACAACGAGCGCCGCGCCGGTGATGAACGACGCCAGGTCCGAGGCCAGGAACGCGATCGCGTTCGCTACCTCCTCCGTCTCGCCGCCGCGGCCGAGCGGGATGTCGCGAAAGTACTCCTTGATCAAGGCGGGATTGCCGTAGAAGCCCGTCGTCAGCCGCGTGCGGATCAGCCCCGGGCACACCGCGTTCACGCGGATCTGGTACGGCCCCAGTTCGTTGGCCGCCGTGCGCAGGATTCCGAGGATGCCTGCCTTACTGGCGTTGTAGGCGACCAGCTCCGCCTCGCCATCCCAGGAGTTGGTCGAGGCCGTCAGCACGATCGCTCCCTTGCGCCGAGGCTTCATCCGCTCCGCCGCCACTTGCAGCGTTTGAAAGATGCCGGTCAAGTTGACGGCGATTGTGCGGTCCCACTGTTCCCGCGTTGTCGCAGTGACATCCGCGAAGTACACCGTTCCCGCGTTGGCCACGACGATATCCACGGGACCGGCCGCGTCAAACGCGGATTCGAGCGACGCCCGGTCCGTCACATCAGCCACCCGGCCCTGCGCGCCGAAGGAGGCGGCCGCTTCCGCCGGCCGCTCCCTCTCCAGATCCAGTATCCAAACACGAGCGCCGCCGGCGGCCAGCGCCTTGGCCGTCGCCAGCCCGATCCCGTTCGCCCCGCCGGTCACGACGGCTGTTCTTCCTCTGAAATCAAGCGGCATAGGTTGTTTCTACCATAGCCAATGAGGGCCGCGGCCGGCCGCGGGTGGCACGCTAAGATGGAATTGACATGCGATCTTTGGCACTCCTGTTCCTCTTTGCCGCCCTTGTTGCCTGGGCGGCGAATGCCCCCCGCAAGGCGTTTCCTTTTGACTACGAGCAGCACGATTTTCCCAACGGGCTGCGATTGATCACCATCCCCACCGACTACCCGAACGTCGTCGCCCTGTACATCGTTGTCCAGGCCGGCTCCCGCAACGAAGTTGAGCCCGGCAAGAGCGGCTTCGCTCACCTGTTCGAGCACATGATGTTTCGGGGAACCAGGGAGTACCCGACGGCGAAGTACGAGGCCGCCCTCAAAGAAGCCGGCGCCGCCTCAAACGCCTACACGAGCGACGATCACACGGCCTACCACATCACCTTCTCGAAGGAAGACCTCGAGCGCATGCTCGAAATGGAGGCCGATCGCTTCCGCAATCTCGAATACAGCCAGGATGTCTTCAAGACCGAAAGCCTCGCGGTGCTGGGCGAGTACAACAAGAACAGCGCCGCGCCCACCCGGAAGCTTTACGAGGTCCTGCGCGACACGGCGTTCGACCGCCACACCTACAAGCACACCACCATGGGCTTCCTGAAAGACATCCAGGACATGCCCAACCAGTTCGACTACAGCCGGCTCTTCTTCCGCCGCTACTATCGCCCGGAATACACGACCATTATCGTGGCCGGCGACGTGGACAAGGACAACGTCCGCTCGCTCGTTCAGAAATACTGGGGCGAGTGGGAGCGCGGCGACCACCGCGCGGAGATCCCCGCCGAGCCGGCGCCCACCGGACCGCGGTCGAACGAAGTTAAATGGGCTACTCCGACACTGCCCTGGGTCGTCGTCTCGTTCCGGGGGCCAGCATACTCAGACGCCGAGAAGGACCAGGCCGCCATGGACCTGATCTCGTTCCTCGGCTTCTCGGAAAGCTCGGAACTCTACCAGAAGCTCGTCATCCGCGAGCAAAAGGTGGATGTACTCGAAGGCGACAACTCCGATCACGTCGATCCATACTTGTTCGTCGTCTGGGCACGGGTGAAGAAGGAGCAGGACATGGATTCGGTTCGCGACGATGTCCTCGCCACCCTCGCAGGCTTTCGCAAGAGCCCGGTCTCGAGCGAACGGCTGGAGCAGGTCAAGAGCCACCTGCGGTACCGCTTTGCTCTGTCGATGGACAATAGCGAGAGCATCGCCTCGATGCTTGCCCGCTACGTCGCCTTGTGCCGCACGCCCGAGACCATCAACCGCGTCTTCGATCTCTACGCGCAGGTCACGCCCGAGGACGTGCAGCGCGTGGCCAACAAGTACTTTGCCGAAAGCGGGCGCACGATCGTCACGCTGAAAGGGGGCAAAGCCCAATGAGATACCTCGCGCTGCTCCTGCTCGTCCTCGGCGCCTTGAACATGAACGCTGAAATGAAAGTCGTCGCCCGTCCCAGCCGGTCGCCGCTGGTCACCTTCCGGATTGTCTTCCTCACCGGCGCGGCCTCCGATCCCGCCGGGAAGCTCGGCGCGGCCTCCCTTACCGCCGCCATGCTGGCGCAGGGCGGCACCCGCGACATGAGCTACCAGCAGATCCTGGAGGCCATGTTCCCCATGGCCACCTCGGTCACGAGCCAGGTGGACAAGGAGATGACGGTCTTCTCCGCCGCTACCCACGTCGATAACCTCGAGGCGTTCTACAAGATCTTCCGCGCCATGCTCCTCGAGCCGGGCTGGCGGCAGGAGGACTTCACGCGCTTGCGCGACGACGCCGTCAACTTTCTCCGCGTCACCCTGCGCGGCAACAACGATGAGGAGCTCGGCAAGGAGATGCTCTACAACGAGACCTACGCCGGCCATCGCTACGGCTGGCACAACGCCGGCACAGTGGCGTCGCTCCAGAAGATGAGCGTCGCCGATCTTCAGTCGTTCTACCGCGACAATTACGTCCGATCCCGCCTCGTGCTCGGTATCGCCGGGGGCTACCCGCCCGAGTTCCTCGAGCGCGTGAAGAAGGATTTCTCAACGTTGCCCGAAGGCAAACCCGCGAAAGTGGAGATACGATCGCCGAAGCTCACCCAGGGCATCCGCGTCACGATGATCGAGAAAGATACCCGCTCGGTCGCTTACTCGCTCGGCTTTCCGATCGACGTCAAGCGCGGCCACCCGGACTTCCCGGCGCTCCTGTTGGCTCAGGCCTACTTCGGACAGCACCGCACCAGCGGCGGGCGCCTGTACGAGCGCATGCGTCAGCTCCGCGGGCTCAACTACGGCGACTACGCCTACATCGAATACTTTCCGCGCGGCATGTTCCAGTTCGAGCCGGATCCGAACCTCGCCCGCTCGAGCCAGATCTTCCAGATCTGGATCCGGCCCGTCGAGCCGCCGACCGCGCACTTCGCCCTGCGGCTGGCGCTCTACGAATACGACAAGCTCCTGCGCGAAGGACTCTCGAAGGAATCCTTCGACCGCTATCGCAGCTTCCTCACGAAATACGTGAACCTGCTGACCAAGACGAAGCCCGCGGAACTCGGCTACGCCATCGACAGCCTCTACTACGGCATTCCCGACTACGGCGCCTACATCAAGAACGCGCTCGCCAGGCTGACGGTGGACGACCTGAACCGCGCCGTCCGCAAGCACCTCCGCTTGGACAGCCTGCATATCGTTGTCGTCGCCAGGAACTGCGACGAGCTGAGGAAGAAGCTGCTCTCGGGCGAGCCGTCGCCGATGACTTACAACTCGCCGAAGCCGAAGGAAGTTCTGGACGAGGACAAGGTCGTCGAAACCTGGAAGATCGACCTGAAGCCCGAGAACGTCCGCATCATTCCCGTAGACCAGGTGTTCGAGTAAGTAAGGGGACAGCCCTACGTTGTCCCAAGCAAAGGGACAGGCTACTCTGTCCCGAGCGCAGTTTGCTAGTGGACAGAGCGGCCTGTCCCTGATTGCGGCTCCTACGCGTCCCACTTCACCGTTGTCTGCCGCTCCACCTTCGCCGGGTCGAGCTCGATGCCGAAGCCAGGTCGCTCGGGGAGAGCAATCTTTCCGTCGACCAACCGGAGTGGCTCTTTCTCGAAGTGGTAGTAGGAGGCCATCTTCAGGATGAGGTACTCGACCAGCGGGCAGACCGCCGGCGACTGCGCTGCCACGACGTGCAGCGCCGCGTGCAGGCTGTGGCCGTGCGGCACGACGTGCGCGTCGTACAAAGACGCGATCGCGCAGATCTTCACCAGCTCGCTCACGCCGCCGCACCACTCCGGGTCGGCCTGTACCACGTTGAGCGCTCCGGCACGCAGATAACGGTTCACTTCCCAGCGCCCGTAGAAATGCTCGCCCGAGGCGACCGGGATGCTCGTGGCGCGGCGCAGCTCGGCGAAGCTCTCCAGCTTGTCCGGCGGGAAGGCCTCCTCGATCCATCGCGGCCGGTGGCGCTCCGCCTGCTTGGCCCAAGCGAGGGCGTAGTTGAGGTCCCAGCCCATGAACGCGTCGAACATGATCTCGACGTCGTCTCCGGCGGCCTCGCGCAGCGCCCGCACCAGCGCCAGGTTCTTCTTCAGGCCCTCCGTTCCATCGCCCGGCCCGTACGCGAAGAACCATTTCTGATGACGGAAGCCGTTCTTCTTGAGTTCCGCCGCGCGGACGCCCGCCGCCTCCGACTCGATCGAATAACCAAGGCAGCTCCCGTAGGCCTCGACCGCCGGGCGTGCCGGCCCGCCGAGCAGCCGGTACACCGGTGCGCCGAAGCAGCGCCCGCGCAAGTCCCACAGCGCGTTGTCCACGGCGCTGATCGCCATCATGAAATGGCCGGCTCGCGAGTGGCGGTTCAGCCGGTACATCTGGTCCCACAGCGTCTCGACCGCCAGTGGGTCTTTGCCGGTCAGGAACGACTTGAGCTGCTGGTCCACCACGATCGCTGCTTCCTTGTCGATCGGTCCGTAGAGGCCCTCGACGCCGGCGTCGGTCTTGATGTTGAGATACAGGGCGCTGCTGGGTACCGTCGTCAGCTTGCCCTCCGCCGGCGCCTGGTACGGTCTCGGCCGGTGTTCTTCGTAGATGTGGAGCGGATTCACCTGGTGCTGCCAGCGCGCGCCCGCCACGGCTTCGCGTTTTCCCTCGACGCGCCAGATCTCTACCGCGGTGATCTTCAGCCGGCCGCCCTTGGGCGGTTGGGAGAAGACGGGCAACGACACGCTCGCCGCCGGGAAGGCGGCCAGGAAGCTTCTGCGTTTCATGGAGCGGATTGTATCGCCTAGCAGTAGCTACGTGCTCCTCGGTGGCCGCGGCGCGAGGCCCAGCGTCTTCAGCGCCTGCTCTCCGCCCTTGCTATTCAGCCTCCAGTACTTGAGGCGTGCCGCGCCGAGAAGCTCCGCCCGCTCGCCAGTGCTTGTCTCCCAGCGCACGATCCGGTGAGGGAACGCCTTCTCCACGAAGAACGTCCTCTTGACGCCATCCTCCCGTTGCGCCGTCCACACTTCGACCTCCAACCCTCCCGCCGGCGCAGTCACGGTCTGCGAAACTTCGGAGCGCGACAAAGTGGTCCTTAGCCACGCGGGTTGCCTGTGCGATTCGCGCGACTCCTGCATTGCGAGCAGCGTTTGCACCGTTCGACTTTCGCCCGGCTGGAGCGCCGGCCGCGCCATGCCGCGGGCCCACAGCATCAGCGCGTCCTCGCTCACGCCCTCTTCCGGATAAGGGATCTCGCGCTGCCGGTCAGCCTCGCCGTCAAAGTAGCTGTGCATCGTGAACCGCGCTGAGCGCTGGCCGAACAGCACTTGCTGCCACACGTGCCCGCACCACTCCTGGCTCGAGAAGGTGAGCTTCGTCGCGGAGCCTGCCGGCTTTCCCCCGGTCGCGGCCAGGGAAACGAAGCTGCTGAGCATCGTGTTGTAGTCGTAAATCCCCGTTTGGAAGTCGCGGATGAGGTTCATCTTCATCACCGGGAACTCGTCGAGCGGCGGATGCTTGCCGGGGTCAGCCTTCACCCGCGCGCTGTCGGAGAACGTCTCAGTGACAAAGATGGTGACCGCGACACCCGGGCGGATTTCGCCGTATCGCGGGTAGCTCAGGTCATAGCCCGCAACTTCCGCCATGCCGTCGCCCCAGTGCGACCAGAAGGCGCGGTCGAACCGAGGGCCTTGCGCTGGCTGCGCCTTGGCGGCCGGTTCCGGCGTGGAGCAGGACAACGTGAACAGGCTGATCGCGAGTAACGACAGGATTGTGTTCCGCATGCACCCCTCTTCAGATCACGATAGCGCAAGGAGTTCCGCTACACTGAAGGCAATGTCGCTCAAGAAGCTGACGGCGCACGTGAAGGCCGCGGGTTGAGCGTCCAAGCTGAGTCCAAAGGTTTTGGACACGGTGCTCGCCCGCGTGCCGCGCGTGGCGAACGAGAACGTTCTGGTCGGGTTTGACACCGCCGACGACGCCGGCGTGTACAAGCTGACGCCGGAGTGTGCCCTGGTGCAGACCGTGGATTTCTTCACCCCGATCGTAGATGATCCGTACACTTACGGCGCCGTCGCCGCCGCCAATTCGCTCAGCGACATCTACGCCATGGGGGCGAAGCCCCTCTCGGCGCTCTCCATCGTCGCCTACCCGGGCAAGGGTGATCTGGATGACCTCGAGCAGATCCTCAAGGGCGGCGCCGAGAAGATGCGCGAGGCCGATTGCGTCGTGATCGGCGGCCACAGCATCAACGACGACGAGATCAAGTTCGGTTACGCGATCACAGGCACCGTCCACCCGGACCGCGTGATGACGAATGCCGGCGCGCGCCCGGGCGATGCCTTGGTCTTGACTAAGCGCCTGGGCACCGGCATCGTCTCCACCGCGCTCAAGCGCGGCATCGCCCGCGACGAAGACGTGCAGGCTTCAATCGACTCGATGCTTGCGCTCAACCGTGCGCCCTGCGAGCGGATGCTCGCGTTCGACGCGCACGCCTGCACCGACATCACCGGCTTCGGCCTGATCGGCCATGCTCGCGAGGTGGCCCTGGCCAGCAGTGTCACGCTCGAGATCGAAGTGGATCGCTTGCGATTCCTGCCCGGCGCCGTTGAGTGCGCGCGGCAGGGAGCGATTCCCGCCGGCCTAAGGAATAACATGGAGTTCGCCTCCTGCAACGTGGAAAACATGCGGGCTGTCCCCGAGGAGATTCTGAACCTGCTGTACGATCCGCAGACGTCCGGCGGGCTGCTCATTTCGATGCCTGAGGATGACGCTAGCCGCTTCGAACAGAGTTACGATGGGGCCTACCGCATCGGCCAGGTGCTGTCGCGGCAGGACAAGCTCATCCGCCTCGTATGAAAGACAGCCCGCTGATCGTTGCTCTCGACTTCGACTCGGCCGAGCAGGCGCACCATCTCGTGGCGCGGCTCGGCGAGTCCGTGTCCTTCTACAAAGTGGGCATGGAACTGTACGCGGCCGCCGGCATGGACTTCGTCCGCGGGCTGATCGGAGCGGGCAAGCGCGTCTTCCTGGACATGAAGTTCTACGACATTGGCGAGACGGTGAAGCGCGCCGTTTCGGTCGTCGCCCGCACCGGCGTCACCTTCCTGACCGTGCACGGCAGCGCCGCCGTGATGCGCGCCGCGGTCGAGGGCCGCGGCGGCTCGCCGCTCAAGCTCCTGGCCGTCACCGTGCTCACCAGCTTCGACCAGAATGACCTGGCCGACCTCGGCTATCCCTGCGGCGTCTCCGAGCTTGTGGACC
>CAYZJD010000002.1:0-312 GCA_964478455.1 uncultured Solibacteraceae bacterium
CGAACCGGCTTTGGCGGTCCGTTGCCTCTTGGAACGCTGGCTCGACGGCCCCGCTCATGGCAACTCGCAAGACTGCCAGCACCGTGCCCATGCGTCTATAAGGGATGACGCAAAACACGTCCAAACGTGGAAACTCGGTGACAGGCTACGCAATCCCTGGTTTCCCCCGTTCGAGCCCGAAATCGGGAATTGCGTTGCCTGTCACCGGTCTTTCGGCGCTGGCGCTATTCTGATTCTATATGAGACCTGTGGCCGTGGTCGGCATCGGCAAGACGCCGTTCGGAGTCTTTCCGGACCGGGACTTGCGCAGCC
>CAYZJD010000002.1:322-3330 GCA_964478455.1 uncultured Solibacteraceae bacterium
TTGCCTCGCCGACGCCCATGCCAGGCCATCCCAGGTGGAAGCCTTCCACCTGGGCAACTTCGCCGGCCCTTCCTTCGTCGGGCAGAGCCACCTGGCGCCGTACATCGCCGCCTCCATGGGCGTCTCCGGCGTTCCGGCAACGCGCTTTGAAGCCGCATGCGCCTCCAGCGGATCAGCTTTTTTTCACGCTTTCTCGACTGTCGCTGCCGGTGTCAGCGACCTCGTCCTCATCGTTGGCGTCGAGAAGATGACCAGCCAGCCCACCCCGCGCGTCGCCGAGATCCTCGCTTCGGCCGGCGACCTTTCTGGCGAAATCAAAGCCGGCGCTACCTTCCCGGCGCTGTTCGCTATGATCGCCCGCCGGCACATGCACCAGTACGGGACCACCCGCGAGCACCTGGCGGCGGTCGCGGTCAAGAACCACGCCAACGGCGCCAGGAATCCCTACGCGCACATGAAGAAGGTCATTACCATCGAGCAGGCGCTCGCGGGCAAGCCCGTGGCCGACCCGCTCACCTTGTACGACTGTTCGCTTGTCAGTGACGGCGCAGCCGCGGTGCTGGTGGCGCCGCTCGAGCGGGCAGCGGAATTCACCTCGAAGCCGGTGCGAGTGCTCGGTATCGCGCAGACCTCCGATCATGTCGCCCTGGACCAGAAGGAAGACATCACCAGCTTCCCCGCTATCCGCAAGGCCGGCGAGAAGGCCTACCGGATGGCGGGCCTCGGACCGGCGGACATCGAGTTCGCCGAGCTGCACGACTGCTTCACGATCGCCGAAATCATCGCAATGGAGGACCTCGGCTTCGTCGGCAAGGGCGAAGGCGGACCATACGTCGCCGAAGGCCGTACCTGCCCGAACGGGGAGAAGCCGGTCAACATGAGCGGCGGACTCAAGGCCAAGGGTCACCCGGTGGGCGCCACCGGCGTCGCCCAGCTCTGTGACATCGTGATGCAGATCCGCGGTGAAGCGGGCGAGCTTCAACTTCCGCGCCACTCGATCGGATTGGCGCAGAACCTCGGCGGCTCCGGCGCTACCGGCGTCGTCACCATCCTGGGGGCGGCATGAACGCGGCGCAGGTCTCTCCCGGCCCGGGTGAAATCTACACCGAAACGCTCGTCCACTCAGCGCCTGAAGCTCTGCTCGCCGAGGCGCCTTACCAGATCGCCATTGTCGCTCTCGACGCCGGCGGCCGCCTCACCGCTCGCATCGAGGGAGAGCGCGTCTCCATTGGTGACCGCGTCGATTTCGTTGAATACCGCAACGGTGTCCCCTTCTTCGCCAAACGCAAATGAAACTCGCGGAACGCATGGCCCGCATCGGGACGGAGACCGCGTTCGACGTCCTGGTGCGGGCGCGAGCGCTGGAGGCGCAGGGACGGAGCGTCATCCACCTGGAAATCGGCGAGCCGGACTTTGCCACGCCGCCGCACATTGTTGAGGCCGCCAAGCAGGCGCTCGACGAAGGCTGGACTCACTACGGCCCCACGCAGGGCCACCCCGAGCTTCGCGAGGCGGTCGCCGCATACGTCAGCCGCACGCGCCGAATCCGCGTCGGCCCCGAACACGTCGCCGTCGTTCCCGGTGGCAAGCCAATCCTCTTTTTTCCGATGCTGGCGCTGCTGGAGCCGGGCGATGAGGTGCTCTATCCCAACCCGGGCTTCCCGATCTACGAATCGATGATCCGCTTCCTGGACGCCGTGCCCGTGCCCATGCCGCTTGTCGAAGAACACGGCTTCTCCATCGATTTAGACCGCCTCCACGACGGCCTCACGGACAAGAGCCGCCTGCTGATCCTCAACTCACCGCAGAACCCCACCGGCGGCGTGATCCCCGCCGGGGACCTCCAGGCCATCGCCGCCATGGTGCGCGACCGCGACCTGATGGTGCTTTCCGACGAGATCTACTCGCGCATCTGGTACGAGCAGGAGCCCGCCTCCATTGCCTCGCTGCCGGGAATGATCGAGAAAACGATCCTGCTTGACGGCTTCTCGAAAACCTACGCCATGACGGGCTGGCGCATCGGCTACGGCGTGATGCCCGAAGGCCTGGTCGATGCAGTCAACAAGCTGATGGTCAACTCGAATTCCTGCACCGCCAGCTTCACGCAGCGCGCCGCGCTGGCCGCGCTGGCCGGCCCGCAGGACGATGTGATTCGCATGGTTGCTGAATTCCATCGCCGCCGGGATGCGTTCTGTGACGGGCTGGACGGCGTGCCCGGCTTGCGCTGCGCGCGCCCGGGCGGCGCGTTCTACGCCTTTGCCAACGTCCGCGGCACGGGGATGAACTCGAAGGAACTGGCCGACCGGCTGCTCGACGAGGCCGGTGTCGCCTGTCTCAATGGCGGCTCCTTCGGCGCCTACGGCGAGGGATATCTGCGCTTCAGCTACGCCAACTCCTACGAGAACTTGATGGAAGCTGTGCGAAGGATCAGGGCATTCCTGGCGTAGCCCCTTCTGGCCGCGCCAGCCAGCGCGGGGGTTCCAAACAACTTCATGCCGTATTACCGCAGCGACCCGCAGTCTCAGTACGTGGTGAATTTCAACTGGATCAAGGGGGGCCACAACATCCGGTTCGGCACGGATATGTATCGCCAGGCGCTCAATCACACCCAGGCAGAGTTCCTGGGTCAGGCCTATGCGCGGCGGGCGGGTTCCGGTTTGGCGGCGCAGTGACCCGCGCCTGCAAGCTCCCTTCTAGGCCTTTGCGGATCCCAACGCACCTCGTTTCGGCAACACCGGCTTTAACATCCTGCGCGGGCCGGGCTTGGTGAACTGGAACTTCGGGGTGTTCCGCCAATTCTCGATCACCGAGCGGGTCAAACTCGAATTCCGCATGGAGTCATTTAAACTTTTCGAACACACCCCATTACGGACAGCCATACGCCTTCCGGCCCGGCATCGCGGTCGCCATCGACGACACCTGGGCCGGGAAAGTCGATTCGCTGGACGCGCACGAGTGCCTGCTCGATCGGGTTCCCAACGATCCAGACGGCCACAAGCGCTGGCTCA
>CAYZJD010000002.1:3430-22251 GCA_964478455.1 uncultured Solibacteraceae bacterium
GAGTGCCTGCTCGATCGGGTTCCCAACGATCCAGACGGCCACAAGCGCTGGCTCACCGTTCTGCTCAAGAACGACTTCGCCGACGCGCCGGCTCGCCGCTACTGTCCCGAGATGGCGCACCGCCACGTCGAGGCGTTCGAGCTCTGCGATTACGGGCGGCAGCCGTCGCGCGAGGAACTGGACGGGCTGTTTCCGATGTGACGCGGCCAATGTTCGGTTGCCCCGAGCGGGCGCGGCCAAGTCCGCTTCAGAGCATCAGCCCGGCGAGCACTTCAACTTGTGACAGGTTCGAGCGTAGCGGCCCGTCGCGCACCCCGAAGTTCCGGTCAACCCAACGGGTGAAGCGGATTTCGGGCACGATCCGGAGGATGCCGAGACGAAGCTCCACGCCTGCCGCCGCCGCATAGCCGATGGTGCTCCTGTGCCGCAACTCGGTGAACGCGGCGGCCCCACGCACACCCGTCACACGGTTGAAGGAGATCCCAAGTGCGGCGAAGGGCCGCGCCCGCCCGCCGGAAAAACTGCGCTTCACCAGAACCGGGAACTCCCACCGGCCCGCCTCCGCCGGCCTACCACGAGTTGGAGTGGGGCCCGCCCATTCCACTCGCTTGTACAGCGCATCCACTCCCACCGAGAAGCGCCGCGGCAGCTTCACCTCGACCGCTGGCCCCAGCGTGTATCGACGCGTCGCGGAGCGGTACATCGGCGCGTCGGCGCCCATGAGCGCCGTCGCCGCGACGACGGCCTTCATCCCGAGGGACAGCGTCTGTCCACACGCCGGCGCAGCCGCCAGGACAATCAGCGCCGCCATCCTCACTGCTGTTTCTGCCTCCAAAGCCCCACCGGGCATTGTATGCTGCGCTGCCGGAGCGCTTCCCATGCTACGCTGGTGGCCTCCTCGAGAGACGGTGATGAAACCGTTCAACAGACATGACGGGCTGGCGCATCGGCTACGGCGTGATGCCCGAAGGCCTGGTCGATGCAGTCAACAAGCTGATGGTCAACTCGAATTCCTGCACCGCCAGCTTCACGCAGCGCGCCGCGCTGGCCGCGCTGGCCGGCCCGCAGGACGATGTGATTCGCATGGTTGCTGAATTCCATCGCCGCCGGGATGCGTTCTGTGACGGGCTGGACGGCGTGCCCGGCTTGCGCTGCGCGCGCCCGGGCGGCGCGTTCTACGCCTTTGCCAACGTCCGCGGCACGGGGATGAACTCGAAGGAACTGGCCGACCGGCTGCTCGACGAGGCCGGTGTCGCCTGTCTCAATGGCGGCTCCTTCGGCGCCTACGGCGAGGGATATCTGCGCTTCAGCTACGCCAACTCCTACGAGAACTTGATGGAAGCTGTGCGAAGGATCAGGGCATTCCTGGCGTAGCCCCTTCTGGCCGCGCCAGCCAGCGCGGCCGGCTGTCGAGCGCACCCGACGGTTCAGGCAACGTGCTGAGCCCGGTACTGGCTCAGGATCCGTTCCATCTGGTCCTTGAGGTGCAGCTTCAGCTTCTTGATCCGCACTTCCTCGATCTGCTCTTCGGCGGTCAGGTAATGCCGCGAAGATAGATCTTCCAGCTTCCTCTTGTACTCCGAGTGCTGGGTCGCCAGACGGCGGAATTCCTCGTTGGTTTCCATCAGATGCGCTTTCAGCTCATCCTGGGTGAGTCCCATTACTCAATTTCTCCTGTGCTACTGACTGCAGCTTTCTTCGCGCTGTGCGCGCGTCCTTCAGCCACTCCGGGCTTTGTTTCGGCTGCGGCTAAAGCCGCCCTCTGCGGACGGCAACGTCGAGTCAGCTTTTCGGGAACGTAGGCTCGGCGGGTCTTGCTCAATCCGCTCATTCAACCGGAAGGACGTCCGGGCACCTACCCGCCCGGCTGTCACTTGAGACATTAGCACGATTGCCATCGCATGACAATACCGTCTTCCTGCGGGTCGCTGTAGTACATTCGCCGGATTGCACTTTCGCGAAAACCGAACTTCCGGTACAAGGCCCGCGCCGCCCGGTTCGACGCGCGAACCTCCAGGAACACTGTCCCATGCCACCCTTTCAATACCTTGCCGAGGAGCGCCGTGGCGACGCCTCGCCGCCGGTGGGCCGGATCGACCGCGAGATTCAGAATCTCCATCTCCTCCTCGCCCACGCTTCGCACGGCCACGAAGCCCGCCGCCAAACCGCCCGCCCACGCGATCCGGCAGTCATACTCCAGGTATCCGGCCGGCGTCCAGGCCGCGGCCTCCGGCGAAGCCGCCTGGATGCGCGCGATCTCCGGCAGATCCTCCAGACGGGCGGCGCGGATTTCGAGATCCCCGCTCATGACCGCTTCACCGTCAGCCGCAGGGCGCCGTAGCCGGCCAGCGGCAGCAGCGAGACGGCCGCGATCACCGGGCTGTAACCGTGCCGGTCGATGATCGCGCCGATCACCGGCGAGAACAGCGCCTGCATTGCGCCGTAGGCGAACGTCAGCATGGAGACGCCGAACGCGGCCCGCTCCAGGCCGAACGTGTCCAGCGGCATTGTGTACAGGTTCACGCTGAATGCCGTCACCCAGAAGAAGCTGAACGAAATGGCCGCTGTCGTCCAGCCGGCGCTCGGCATCCAAACTGTGGCCGCGGTTCCCGCAAGCGCCAGCGCGCTCCATTTGCACGCCTGCATTCGAGCCGCCGGCGCATCCAGGCCGCCATTCATCCGGCGCAGCGACAGCCAGCCTCCAAACAACCCGCCGGCGTAAGCGGCGAACAGCGGGATCGGGGCCAGCCAGTTCGCTTGTTCCAGCGTGAGCCGGTGCGCCGCCTGCAAGTACAGCGTGGTCCAGTTCGTCCACAGGGTGTACACCGTCATGCTCAGCACGTTCGCCGCGACCATTCCCCACAGGCGAAGGTCGCGCAACATTCCAATGACGTTGATCGCCGGCCCTGACGTCTTCGGCCCGGCATTCCGCCCCAGGCGAGCCACCCAGAGCCACAGGGGGATCCACAGGAAACCGAGAAGCCCCGTCCCGACGAACGCCCAGCGCCAGCCATGACTCAGCGCCAGCCACGTCGCCAGCGGCGGCGCTAGAATCGACCCCACGCTCAGGCCGATCTGGTTCACTGCCGGCCCAAGCGCCCGCTCTCGCGGCAGCAGATATTGGTGAAACGCCTTGCCGGAGGCCGGAATCCCAGAGGACTCCGCCGCTCCCAGCAGCGCGCGGCACGACAGCAGCCCCCAGAGCCCGTTCACAAAGCCTGTGGCGATGCCCGCCAGCGACCACAATGCGACCCCGGCGCTGATGCCCTTGTTGAGCCCGAAGCGGTCAATCAGCAGTCCGGCCGCCGGCGAGCACAGCGCATACGTGATCGAGAACGCCGCCAGCACCTGCCCATACTCGGCGTTCGATAGCTGGAACTCCCCCTTGAGCACCGGCGCCAGCGCCGCCAGGACCTGCCGGTCCAGGTAGTTCAGGGTGGAGGACAGCACGAAGATACCGACCACCACCCAGCGGAAGGGCACGCGCATCAACACTTGGGCTTACTCTAGCAAGGCCGAACGGGACAAGCTACTTTGTCCGCTTCGTCCTGCCCGTGTGGCGGTCGGTTCACCTTGGCAGCCCAGCGCGCCATTACCCTGAGAATGCCACAAGCGCCAACCCACCACTTCTTGGGGATTCCAGCCTTGCGTGCTCCGCTCCTGCTGCCGGCCGTTGCATTCAGCGCCGGTGTAGCGGCCACGCGTCTTGTCTGGTTTGAGGCTCTGGACGCACTTTGGCCGCTGCTGGCCTATGCCTCGCTGGCCGCCGTGGCCCAGAGACTGAAGTCACGAGCGCTTGCCCGGACCTCGATTATCCTGGCGTTCCTATTCGCCGGTATTCTGACGGCGGTCCTTCATCGTCCTGGACCACCACCCGAGTTGACCGCGGAATCCGGAGAGGTTGCGGTGCTCGGCGGCTGCATCGTCGAGCCGCCCGTTCAGTACGAGGACCGCCTGCGGTTCGTGCTGGAGCTGGCGCCGGCCGCGCGAGCGCGGGTCACGCTGTACTTCCAGGAGGGCGAAGCGCCGCCCCGCTTGCGCTACGGTCAGCAAGTCGAGCTGGAAGCTCGGGTGCGCAAGCCGCGGAACTTCCGCAACCCGGGCGCGTTCGACCACGAAGGTTATCTCGCCCGCCGGCACATTTACTGGACGGCGGCGGCGCGGCCGGGAACCACTGTGCAGGTAGTCAACGAGAACTGCGGTTTCATGCTCCCCGCGGCGGTGTATGGGCTGCGCGAGATCGCCCTCGAGCGGCTGGACCGGCTCTACCCGGCCGACGCCTATGCCAACGGCATGTTGCGGGCTACCCTCATCGGCGACAAATCGCGGCTGGAGAGGGTCTGGACGGACCACTTCCGGTACACCGGAACGTACCATGCGATCGTCATTTCCGGGTTGCACCTGACGGCGTTGGCCGCGGTGCTGCTCTTCGTGTTTCGCGTCTGGCCCGCCCTTGACTTCGCCGTGCTGCCTCTGGCCTGCGCGTTATCCTGGCTGTACACAGCGCTGACGGGCTGGCAGACGCCGGTCATCCGGGCTGCCGTGGGTCTAACCCTGTACCTGGCGGCGCGCTTCTTCTTCCGGCGGCCGCAGCTTCTGAACATCATCGCGGTCACCGCGCTCGCCTTCCTTGCTCTTGATCCAGAACAACTATTCGAGGCGAGCTTCCAGCTCTCGTTCCTCAGCGTACTGGCCATCGCCGCTCTTGCCGTCCCGATCCTGGAGAGAACCTCGCTCCCGATCGGTCTCGGGCTGAGGGATCCAGCGAACCGTGACAAGGATCTCCATCTCGCGCCGCGGGTGGCGCAATTTCGGGTTGAGCTGCGCCTCCTGGCCGAGACGCTCTCGATGGCCGTGCGGCTGCCGGAGCGGAGCTTGCTGGCCGGTTTCGCCGTTCTCCTCCGCGTTGTGCTCTATGTCTATGAGCTGGCCGTCGTCTCCTCCGCAGTGCAGCTCGGCCTCGTTTTGCCGATGGCGCTCTATTTCCACCGGGTTTCGTTCACCGGCCTGTCGGCCAACATCCTCGTCGTCCCGCTGATGACGCTGGTCGTTCCGATCGGTTTTCTCGCGATCTTCACCGGGTGGCAACTGCCGACGGCTCTAACCAGTTGGCTGCTCGCGGCGTCCCGGACGGTGGTGGACTTTCACGCTGACCTGGAACCGGCCTGGCGAATCCCGGAACCTCCTCTCTGGCTGGCAGTCGCGACATCCGCCGCCCTTGTGAGGCTGTGCTTTGCTCTGCGCGGTCGGCGCGGGGCGCGCTGGACGACCGCCGCCGTCCTGGCCGGCTTGCTGGCTGTCTTGCTCGTTCACCCGTTCCGTCCAGCAACCTTGCCGGGCAACCTGGAGCTAACAGCGATCGACGTAGGACAAGGGGAGAGCCTGTTCGTCGCATTTCCCGAAGGTAACCTGCTGCTGATGGATGCCGGCGGGTTCGTTTCCTATGGCCGAGGGCGCGTGACGTCCCTCGATATCGGTGAGGATGTCGTTTCTCCTTACCTTTGGTCGCGTTCCGTTCGCCGGCTGGACGTCCTAGTGATGTCGCACGCCCATCAGGACCACGCCGGTGGCCTGGAAGCAGTGATGGACAATTTCCGGCCCGCGGAATTGTGGACCGGCGCGGTTCCCGACGCTCCTGCCTGGCGAAAGCTCCGGGAGAAGGCGGCGCGGACCGGGGTCCGCGTCCGCCGGTTCCGTGCCGGCGAGGAGTTCCACTTTGGAGGCGCCCGGATCCTGGTCCTCGCTCCCGCCGCGAATTATGAGCCTTCCGCGCAACCGCGCAATAGCGACTCGCTGGCGTTGCTCGTTCGGTACGGAGCCCGGAGCTTCGTCCTCGCCGGCGAGATTGACGCCGAGCGGGAGACAGAACTCGCAAGCTGGGGCTTGCCCACGGGAGGCGTGCTGAAGGTAGCCCACCACGGGAGTCGCACTTCATCCACCGAGGAGTTCCTGGAGACTCTCCGCCCCGTCTTCGCCCTCGTTTCAGCGGCGAAAGAGAACCGCTTCGGCTACCCACACAAGGAGGTGATCAGCCGTCTGGCGCGCGTCGGCGCCACAACCCTCGAGACCGGCCGCCTTGGGGCGGTGACAGTACGAACGGACGGACGCCGGCTTTGGGCGGAAGCGGCGTCTTGGGCAGGCTCAGGGCGACGATGGGAGCGCGTCTTCGAGGCGGAATGAAGGCGGCGTCGGCCCCCTCCCTCTGTATTCGGGCGGCACGAGCATGATCTCAAGCCCTTCCGCCCGCTCGGGGCGGTAGTCCTTGAAGCGGCCCACGGAAGAGGTGGGAATGCACACCAGCTTCGAGGCCTGTCCCATCACGCGAGGGAACACGAAGACGTGCTGCTCCTTCCGCACGTGCCGTATCGTGGATGCCACGTCTGGCGCTACGTAGCCCAAGAAGACCGTGGAGCCGTCGCCGAGCTTGTGGATCTCAAAGGCCTCCGCCCGGTTTCGCCTGAAAACAACCGCATCGGCCCTGCCCGGTGAAAACGTGAACCCGAATATCCCGTTGGGCAGTCTGTCGAGGCTGAAACCCTCTTCTAGTGGGTACAGCGATCGAACACCGTGCTCGGCGCGAGCACTCCGCCGCGCCAGTTCCTCAGGGTCCGTCACCGCTTTCTTGTTGCGGCTCCTGCCCCAAGAACGAGCCCAACCGGCCAGCCGACCCAGGAGTTCAAGACCGGCTGTGAAACCACCGTCCAACGCTAGTGGGTTTGTCTTTGCCGTGCCCATGCTCATTTACCCAATCCACTCCCACACCCCTACCCCGAATTCTCTGCTCAGCCTGAGATTCGAGGGTTGACAATCACCCAGCCGGGCTATCAACTCAGCACTCCGGCCACCTCTTCCACCTCGATTCTACACGCAATTGGAGGCGGAATGTTCGCCAAAGTTAACGTACTTATGATCTATTGAGTACTAGTACTTTTGATAGTAGATCGTCAAGTTGCAGTGTTACGCGAAACGATCATGTTTCGCAGTAACAGCCCGTCTCCCAGAAATGTGATCTATCTACAGACCGGTTGGCGAGTCGCTCTCTTCAGCGCTCTCGATGACGGGACCCTGGCATCGGTACTCGTTGAGGATGCGTTCCGCCTCGCCGCGGACCGCCTTCGGCACGCGAACCTCAAACGGCAGGTTGGGATAGGGTGTAGCGCCGACGACCACCGAAGGGATACCGTTAGCCTCCAGGACTCCGCGCACGGCAAGCGCCTCCATCTCGGCGTTGTGCGCATCGGAAACGAACACCGTGACCAGGTCGAGGGCATGGGACGGGTCGCCGGGCTCAGTGACTTGTGCCTCGGCCGCGTTCATGAGCGATTCCGCACGGCCCGCATCGGCCGCGGGCACCCGCACCTCGTAAGCGCCGGAGGGCACACCCGGCGCCGAATCGTCGCACAGAACGACGGGGATGCCCGCCTCTTCGAGCAAGGTGAATACCTCGCGGGCGTCTTCTTCGGCGGAATGATCCGCGGACCGAAACACCACGACCTGTCCGGACTCTGTCTCCATGCCCCGAGAATATCGCATCCGCCTCGAAATCAGATAGCGGCGCCGAGGCCGGCGGTCCGAATTCAGCCCGACCGCGGAAAAAGCCCGCTAGAATGGGTTGAGGAAAGGAGTGCTGGACCATGGGTTCTGAAGACACCAGCAGCAGGGCGGTATGGTTTCTTGCCGGCGCGGCGGTCGGAGCGGCCATCGCGCTGCTGTTCGCGCCGGCTTCCGGCAGGGAGACGCGCGAGTATCTGAGCCGCAAGACGGGCCAAGGCCGCGACGCGTTGGCCGATGCCGGGCGCGAGCTTCTGGAGCGCGGCCGGGAATATTACGAGAAGGGGAGGAAGTTGGCCGAGGAGGCCGGGGACTTGTTCGAACAGGGCAAGAAGCTGGTTCGCGGTTGAATGCGAACCTCGCCGCGTTGCCGACTGAAGGATCACAATGACCTCGCAGGCTCCTTCGACCCTCGCAGCCCTGCCGGCGTTTCGCAACGAGCCGTACGCGGACTTCTCCGATCCCGACAATCGCCGGCGGATGCAGGAAGCGCTTGGCGCGGTGCGATCCGCGTTCGGGCGCGAATACGAGCTATGGATCGGGGGCGCCCGGCTGAAGACCGAGGAAAAACTCCTCTCGCGGAATCCGTCACACCCCAGCGAGATCGTCGGTGTGCACCAGAAGGCGACGCCCGCTCTGGCCGGGCTCTCCGTCGAATCGGCGTTCTCCTACTTCCCTGAGTGGAGCCGTACGGCGCCTGAAGGCCGCGCCGGGATGCTGCTGCGCGCGGGCGCCATCATCCGGCGGCGCAAGGCGGAGTTCAACGCGTGGCTGATCTACGAGGCCGGCAAGACCTGGCCCGAGGCGGAAGCCGACGTCTCCGAAGCGATCGACTTCTGTGAGTACTACGCTCGCGAGATACTGCGATTGGCCGGCGCCAAGCCGATGTTGCACCTGCCGGGCGAGAGGGACGAGCTTGTCTACCTTCCGCTCGGCGTTGGCGTCGTTATTGCGCCCTGGAACTTCCCACTGGCCATTCTGGCGGGCATGACCACCGCCGCGCTCGTAGCCGGCAACACCGTCGTGATCAAGCCCTCGAGCGAGACCCCCACGATCGCCGCGCAGTTCGCAGCCGTGCTGGCCGAGGCGGGATTCCCGGAAAAGAGTTTCTCGCTGGTCACCGGAAACGGCGCGGCCATCGGCGACGTTCTCGTGCAGCATCCCAAGACGCGGTTTGTTTGCTTTACCGGCTCGCGCGACGTCGGCCTGCGTATCAACGAACTGGCCGCCAAGACGCAGCCGGGCCAGGTCTGGATCAAGCGGGTGATCGCCGAGATGGGCGGCAAAGACGCCATCATCGTCGATGCGGAGGCCGACCTCGACCGCGCCGTGGACGGCGTTCTCGTGTCCGCCTATGGCTACCAGGGGCAGAAGTGCTCGGCCTGCTCGCGCACGATCGTCGACCAGAGAATCTACGACGAATTCCTGGAACGGCTGAAGGCGAAGGTGGAGTCGATCAAAGTCGGACCGGCCGAGGAGCCCGGCAATTACATGGGCCCCGTCATTGGCGAGAGCGCCCGTAAGACCATTCTCGGTTACGTCGACATCGGCAGGAGGGAGGGACGGCTGGTGACGGGCTGCGGCCCTGTCGAGGGAGACGGCTACTTCATCCGGCCGGTTATCATCGCCGACGTGGAGCCGAAGGCGCGGATCTTCCAGGAGGAGATCTTCGGGCCGGTCCTCGCCGTTACCGCGGCCAGGAATTTTGACCACGCCCTCGAACTGGCGAACGACTCGGAATACGGGCTGACGGGCGCGGTCTTCACCAGGAATCCGGACAAGATTCGCAAGGCCCGCGAACGGTTCTTTGTCGGCAACCTGTATTTCAACCGCAAGTGCACCGGCGCAATGGTCGGCGCGCACCCGTTTGGAGGCTTCAACATGTCCGGGACGGACTCCAAAGCGGGCGGACCGGACTACTTGCTGCAATTCCTTCAAGCGAAATCAATCGCCGAGAAACTCGACTAAGCTACCGGCTGGCGGATGCCCGCATGCCTCCCCGAAAGACAAGCGACGAAGCGGAACAAAGGGGGGTGGTTCCTCCTTCCGGCGCAACAGAAGACCTCTCGGCGGCCGGGACCGGCGCAAAGCCGCCCCGAGCGAAGAAGGCGGACCTGAGGCTGGCCGCGCTCAAGGATTACCTGGTCCTCGACCTCCTGTCCGACGCGGTCTTCGTTCGGCTCACCTCGGTGGTGGCCCGCCTGTTTTCGGTTCCCATCGCCGCCATCAGCATCATGGACCGCAACCGGGAAGTGGTCAAGGCCAGCTTCGGCTGGGATGCACGCACGATCCCCCGCCGGAGCTCCTTTTGTGCCCATGCGATCCTCTCTGACCGCGTGATGCTGGTGCGGGATGCGGGCAAGGATCCCCGTTTCCGCGCCAATCCGCTGGTCGCCGCGCGCAACGGGATTCGGTTTTACGCGGGCGTGCCCCTGCGGACTCCGGACGGCCAGCGCCTCGGCGCCCTCAGCATCATGGATCGCCAGCCGCGCCTCCTTGACGACGACCAGGTGGCGGCTCTGCGCGACCTCGCCGGGATGGCAATGGGGGAACTCGATCTCCGCGTGTCGATGGCGAGGACGATCGCTGCCGCCGAGGAGGACGCGATCGGGGAGCTGCGCTACCGCGAACTGTTCGAGAACGCAAACGACATCGTCTACACGCACGATCTTCAGGGCAGGTTCACCTCGATTAACAAGGCGGCGCAGACCATCACCGGCTACGGCCGCGAGGAAGCCCTCCAGACGACCATCTTCCAGATGACCGGCCCGGAGGGCCGGCGGCTGATTCAGGAGATGATCCAGCAGCAGCTCGGCGGCAGCACGCAGACAACCTATGAACTGGAGATCGTGACCCGCGACGGCCGCCGCGTGATGCTCGAGGTGAGCTCGCGGCTGTTGTTCCGCCGGGGAATCCCCGTCGGCGTGCAGGGAATCGCTCGCGACATTACCGAGCGCAAGAAGGCCGAGTCTCAGTTGCGCCTGCTCAAGTCGGTGGTGGTCAATGCCAACGACGGCGTGCTCGTGGTGGAGGCGACCAAAGAGGACCCATTTGGCGCAAGAATCGTTTACGTCAACGAAGCGTTCGGCCGCATTACCGGCTATGCCGGCCTCGACGTGCTCGGCAGGACGCCCCGCATGCTGCACGGACCTCAAACCGACCCGGCGCTGGTGGAAATACTGCGCTCCGCCATCCTCCGCTGCGAGGCCGCACGCGCGGAACTCGTACTCTACCGAAAGGACGGCAGCGATTTTTGGGTAGACCTGAACGTGGTGCCGATCCTCGATGAGAAAGGCGCCTTCACCTATTGGGTCTCGGTCCTGCGGGAGACGACGGATCGCAAGCGATCCGAAATCCTGGAACGCGATCGGAACGAGGTGCTGGAACTCGTCGCCGGTAACGCTCCGCTCGACATGGTTCTCGGGCGGCTCGCCCGCATGGTGGAGCGCCAGTGCCCAACGTGCGTGTGTTCCATTCTGCTGGCCGAGGGCGACCGGCTCGTCTTCGGGTTCCCGCCCGCGTTGCCGCAAGCCTGCGTGGAAGCGCTGGAAGGCGCCAGGATCGGCCAGGAGGAGGGACCGGCAGCGGCCGCGGCCACGGCCCGGCAGGTGATCGTCGAAGACATCTCCACGGGGCCGGCCTGCTGCGGCGACCCGCAGGTGCTTCTCGCTGCCGGCCTGTGTGCCTGCTGGTCCATCCCGATCCTCTCCGGCGACGGCCAGGTGCTCGGCGTCTTCGCCCTCTTCAACAAGGAGGCCCGCGGCCCGTTCGCCTCGGAGTGCGACCTCTTTGAAATGGCCAGCCGGCTGGCGGCGGTTGCGCTCGAGCAGCGCCAGCTCAACGACCAACTCGCTTACCAGGCCCGCCACGACGCCCTCACCGGGCTTCCCAACCGGTTCCAGTTCGCCGACCGGTTGCAGCAGGAACTGGACAAAGCGCGGCGCAGCGGCTGGCTCGTGGCCGTTCTGTTTATCGACCTCGACCGCTTCAAGCAGATCAACGATACTCTAGGGCACGCGGTCGGCGACGCGCTCCTGCGGCAGGTGTCACGCCGCCTGGAGAGCTGCCTGCGCAAGAAAGACGTGCTGGCCCGGATGGGCGGCGACGAGTTCACGCTCGTGTTGAGCGAACTCAAGGACCCTCCGGACGCGATGCGGGTCGCCCAGAAGCTGCTCGAGGCGCTCAAGGCGCCGTTCTACGTCGAGGGCTATGAGCTGTGTCTCACCGCCAGCATCGGCATCAGCGTCTATCCGCGGGATGGCAAGGATGCGACCACGCTCCAGCGCAACGCCGACAGCGCCATGTACCGGGCCAAGTATCGCGGCAAGAACAGTTGCCAGTTCTTCACCCCGGACCTCGGCGCCGCCGTTCAGGAGAGGCTGGAGATCGAGATCGCGCTGCGGCACGCCATCGAGCACGGCGAATTCCGGCTCTTCTATCAGCCCCAGGCCGAGATCGGCGGAACGCTCTCCAGCCTCGAGGCACTGCTGGTTTGGAGCCACGCGAAGCTGGGAATCGTCCCGCCGGCGCAATTCATACCCATCGCCGAGGAGAGCGGCCTGATTGTCCCCGTCGGCACGTGGGTCTTGAGCGAGGCATGCCGCCAGGGCGCCAGTTGGCGGAGGTCCGGCTGCCCGCCGGTCAAGGTCGCCGTCAATGTGTCGCCGATGCAATTCGCAAGGGCCGATTTCGTGGACACCGTTGCCCAGGTCCTGACCGAGAGCGGGCTCGATCCGTCGTTGCTCGAGCTCGAACTGACCGAGAGCGTGGTGATCCGCGACGTCGACGAATCGACGCGCCAGATGGAGAGGCTCCGCGCCCTGGGAGTCAGCATCTCCATCGACGATTTCGGCACCGGCTATTCCTCGCTCAGCTATTTGCGGCGGTTGCCGATCGACACGCTGAAGATCGATCAGTCGTTCCTCCAAGAGCTCGAATCGGATGAGACGACGCTGCCGCTGGTGAAAGCCATCATCTCGGTGGCCCACAGCCTTGGACTCACCGTGGTCGCCGAGGGGGTGGAGAACGAGAAGCAGCTTACCGCCCTTCGTTCCGTCGGCTGCGACAGGGTTCAAGGCTATCTGCTGGGCGAGCCCCTGCCGGCCGAAGCCGTTAGCGCCTTGCTCGGCCAGCCCATCGACTTCATGATCGCGAGCCGGCGGAATGCGGTGACCTCAACGCCACAGTGACCCGATGTGGTAAGATGCCAGTGCCCCGAGGCGAAGGGGACCAGCAAGGAACAACTCTAGGGTCGAACCTGAGTGACGCGGCAAAGGGCCCCCTCGCGGGGCCCTTTCCCTTGTCACCTGGCTGCTTTCTTCCGCAGGAACTTCAAACCCTCGAAGGCGATCGTTTCCGGCGTGGGCGCCAGATCGCGCCAGATGCAGGCCGCGGCCGCGATCTCCTTGATGGTGAATCCGAAGCTCTCGATTACCAGCCACCCGTCGTAACCGACGTCGCCCAAGGCCTGGAAGATGCCGTCCCAGTCCACGTGGCCGCTGCCGGGCACGCCGCGGTCGTTCTCACATGTGTGGACGTGCTTGATGTGCTTGCCGGCAACGCGGATCGCCTCGCCCGCCGTCTTCTCCTCGATGTTTGCGTGGAAGGTGTCAAACAGGATCCCCACCTTCGGATGCCCCACCTCCTCGCAAAGCCGCGCCGCGTCCGCCAGCGTGTTGAGAAAGTACGTCTCGAAACGGTTCAGCGGCTCCAGCGCCAGGGTCACGTCGCAAGCCGACAGCGTGTCGCTGAGCGACTGGAGAGCCTCCACCGCCCTTTTCCATTCCTCGGTCGTGCGCCGGCGGCCGGCGAGGTAGCCGACCGGAGCATAAAAAGGCCCGGCGAAGATCCTGGCGCCGATTTCGGCGGCTGCGCGGACGCCCTCGCGCAAGAAGGCGAGCGCCTTGCGGCGCAGGTAGGCATCTTCACTCACCAGGCTCAAATCTCCCGTGAGCGCCGAGCACAAGGTGCACTCGAGCCCGTTCTCGCTGAGGCTCATGCAGACGTCGGCCGCGGGGAAGCCGTCGAATTGGAACGTCGCGATCTCGACGCCGTCGAATCCCGCTTCCTTAATCCGCGGCAGAATCGGCAAATGGGCGAGATCGAACCCGCCCGTCCAGATGAGCGTATTGACGCCGTATTTCATTGGATGAACCTCGCCGCGTCCGGATTGCCCGGACCGAAATGCTTCAGCATCACCAGGTCTTCGCTGTTGCTGCGGTTCGTTACCACCACGCCCGCGCGCGCCGCGCCGGCGGTGACGAACAGTTCGTCCTTGGTCATTTGCCCGTAGCGGATCAGCGTCGGCGTTTCCACCTCGAGCTTGCCCACGATACCCCAGCCTGCCACCACGATCAGCCCGTAGGCCGCCGCGTCCCTGATCCTCACCGTCCGGCCAGGCAACACCGTCAGTTCCTTGGCCGAGTAGTACGGGGTCGAGTAGACGATCCACTGCTCCGAGTAACCTTCGGCGCGCATCTCCTCTTCCGCCTTCACCGACTTCGGATGGAAAAGGCGGTGCTTGCCGAACTCGGGGTCGACGTTCGCCTCCCAGTCGAGCATGCCGATGATGTAGTCAAGGTCGTGGTGGCGCTCCCGCGGCACGTCCTTCACCAGCAGGTCCCACGGCACCAGCCGGCCCTCCACCATCGACTGGAACATTCCGAAAACGTCCGAATTCACCTGCGGCTCGTAGGTGACCAGCGAGCCCGGCGCGTGGAGGATGCCGGCATCGATCTGCCACCCGCTCCCCGGCTTCAGCTTGTACGCCTTCGAGTGATACAGAATGCCGTTATCCCCTTCGTTCCAGCGTTCCAGGCAGCGCCGGACGTCGTCTTTGGTGGTGCCCGGCTCCAGGCCCATGAACGTGTACGGGAAGTTGTTCTCCTTGAGGTTGTACTGCGGCGGGAAATAGTACGCTTCCGGCTTTCCCTTGCACCCGACCTTCCTGGCGTGCTCATCCATCTGGTGCATGTGATGCGGGATGGGCCCGAGGTTGTCGAAAAACTTGCACAGCAGGTTCCAGCCGCCCTGCTCGCGCATCACGTCGGCTCCGAGGAACGCGTCGCCGGCTGTCTCGATCGCTTCTTTCAGCAGCACACGCTTCCCATCGACGGCCACATAGCTCAGCCCTTCGTCTTCGGGCGTGCCGGGGCCGTTGTCGGCCCGCGTGGTCGAAGCGAACCACCTCTCGTCGATGCCGCCGCGGTGCGCGCCGAGCGCGTACAGGTCTCGGGGCTCGAGCTTCAGCCGGCCACCGGGCATCAGGAAAGAACGCGGCACCCAGCACGGGGCGAGCCGGACAATGCCGTCGCCGGCGGCGAGCGCCTCACGAATCAGGTCTGCCTGGGACATGCCCTATATTTACTTCTCCACACGGAGCGGCGCAACCGACCGGCCGGCGGAAAAAATGGGAACAACCGGGCGCGGGGCCTCGTAGTACGTTACGTAATATGTCGCTGCGTACTTCTACTTTTAGCTATGCGCTACTCGGCCTGATCGAGCAGCAGCCGCTTTCCGGATACGACCTGCGGAAGCTGTTCTCAGCCACTCCTCTCGCCACCATGAGCGACTCCCCCGGAGCGATCTACCCGGCCTTGAAACGCCTGGAACGGAAGGGGCTGATCAGCGGCCGCATTGAAGGGGCTGGCCTCCGGCCGAGGCGCGTGTTTCGCCTTACCCCGCGCGGGCTGGCCGAATTGAAGAAGTGGCTCTTACAGCCCGTCACGCGAGACGATCTGGTCCACCGCACCGACGAACTCATCCTCCGCTTCGGGTTCACGAGCCGGGTCCTCGGCAAAGAGGGCGCGCTTGGCTTTCTCCACGGGCTGGAGCGGGAACTTGGGTTCTACATTCCGGAGCTGAAGCGTTTCCTTGGCGCGCAGCCGCGCATGCCCGCCTCCGGGCGGCTTGCCGTCGAGCTGGGCATCCAGTCGTACGCGCTGCTCCGGCGGTGGACGAAGCGCGCGGCGACGGCCGTCAAACAGGAATCCTAAGGAGGTGTGTCATGCGAATCCTTTCCTCAATCGGTCGCATTCTCCTCGGCTGGTTCGTCCTGTCTGTTGTTCAGATGATCGTCGGTGCGCTCATGTACCGCAACGTTTCGCCGGTTCCGGGCGTCATGCCCTGGCTCCTGGCGACCAACCTGCTCGTTGTCGCCGTCCTGTATCTTGCCGCCATGCGGTCGCGCTGGAGGTTCCTGCCGCTTACTATGGCTCTGTTCGCCATCCCCTTCGCCATTGTCCTGGTCAACCTGGTGGAAGGCGTCTTCTTCCTGGGGAATGCGGGGATCGCCTGGCGGACAGAGCTGGCCAACAGCGCGCTCGTTTACCTCGTCTCCGCGCCTGTCTGGGCAATTCTGTTCCGGACGCCTGGTGCGCACAGCATCGAGGCGCAGCCCCTGGCGCCGGCTTCCGCGCGGGGCTGGGTCTGGCGACTGAGCGTCTCGGACGTCGCGTATTTGTTCCTGTACTTCACCGCAGGCATGTTCGCGTTACCGTTCATCCGGGAGTTCTATGCAACGCAGACCGTGCCTTCCTTCGGCACAATCATCCCTTTGCAGCTTGCTTTGCGCGGGCCGGTCTTCATTGGAATCTGCCTGCTGCTCATGCGGATGCTGCGGCTGGAGCGCGGCCTGGGGGCGCTGGCCGTGGGGCTCGCGTTCACGGCTTTGAGCGGCGTGGCGCCGCTGCTGATCCCAAATCCTTATTTGCCCGATCCCGTGCGTTGGGTCCACTTCGTCGAAGTCGGGGCCTCGAACTTCCTGTTCGGCGCTTTCATCGGCTGGCTCTGGAACAAGGGAACCGCACCGGCCCGGGTTGTGGCACAACAGGCCGTGTGAAGCCGGCGCTGGTTACCAGGCTCACGGGATGGCTGGCGAGGGTTTGATCACGAACAAGCGGTACCCGTAAGCAGGCAGTTCCACGGGAAGCGACGCGCGACGGGCGAGCGCCGCGCCGGTCCTAAATTCCACCAGGCCCGATGTGGAGACCCCACTGAGATCCACCTCCACGACTTGTGGCGTGGGTTGAAAGTTCATCGCCACCAGGATTCGCTCCGAATTGTCGGGAGCAGTGAGCAGAAACGCATAATGCTTGTCGTCAGCGCGGGTCGGGATTTGCCGGCGACGCGCCAACTGCCACAACGCCGGGTGTGCGCGTTTCACCTCGATCAGCCAGCGCACCTCGGGGTCCTCAAGCAACCCGTCGGGGCCGTAATGAACGGCCACCAGGTGGCCGGTCGTAATCACCGCAGCCGCCGCCAATCTCCGCTTGTCCGGTTCCTTGAATCCGGCCCGCGCCTCCGGGGCAAAGTAGAGAGTCCCGCCTGCCTCGGCAACGCGGTCGCGGTAGTCGCGCAACGCCCGCTCGATGGGCCGCGGATCGCCTGTCTCGATGGCCCTGTGAATCACGTTGGAGCCTTTCTCCCACCAGATTCCCAGTCCATAGTTCTGCACTGAATTCCAGCCACCTTCCGTGATCCAGGGCACTGGATCTTCGTGGAACCCGCCGGCGCCCTCCGGTTGCGAGTAGGCGTTCCCGTAACTTGCGATGACGTCCGTGATGCGTCGCCGGCCCAGTTCCCACGTATAGTTCACGTACCAGTTGACGGCATCGATGATCATTCCGTCGGTACCGGTCTCCATCCAGAACCGGACGATCTTCTCGGCCTCTTCCTGGAACTCGCGGGTGCCCCAGTTGTACTGCGGCAGGCGGACCCGGTTGCCCGCTCTGTCCGTGCCGCCCCACTTCGTCCAGTAATACCGGCCGGCGCGCTCGCTGAATTGCCAGAACTCGTGCTTCTTTGAGTCATAGAAGGTCCCCGGCTCGCCGCCGGGCAGGTGCGTCGGCCGGACCATGAAGTACATGTCCTTCCCCGCGGGGCCCGGTGGAGGCGCGCCGGCGCTGTCGCTCCACAGGTAGAACCTGGCTTCTTTGCTGTCCCTGCCCGTCTTCATGTCGTCGCAGGCCTTCAGGAAATCGTCGGCCTCGACGCTCGAATAGCCGAGGTTGTCGAACGTGATGATGGGGAGACCCTTGTCGTGCGCCATTCGCACGAGCCTGCGAAAGTCATCCATCGTGCCGGCCTCCGGGTGAATGCGGTACCGGTGGATGGTGTCCAGCCCGCCGTAGCTCGTGCCGCCCTCCGCCGGGGCGAAGATCTCCAAAGCGTGGATCCCCTTTGCCTTCATCTCATCGAGAACGGCGGAGAGCCTGGCCGGATCCCTGATCGGAAGGACGAACCGGTTCCTGGTTTCCTTCAACGAGACGCGACAAATGGATGGAGCCGTCTCCCACCAGCGCTTGGGCACGAGGTGACGGCCGCCGGGGTCAGATGCGCCGGCGAGAGCCAGCGTCGAAAAGAACAGCGCGAGGGCGGTGGTCCTGGACATGAGTACTCCTTTGCGTTGAATCGATTCATGACATTCTTACCGAATCCGGCAGCTTCCAGTCAACGGTGTTATGAATCGATTCAAGGCCAGGCTGTCCTCCGGCGCTGGTATATTGTCAGCAGACGTAGCCGCTGACCATGGCGGGCATCAGGAACTTCGCCGCTTGTGCGCTCCTGGCATCTCTGGCCGGACTCAGCGGACAGAACCGCGATCCTGTCGCGCACGGTATCGAGGCCTTCGAACGCAAAGACTATGCGCGGGCCGAGTCCGCCCTCCGCGAGGCCGTCTCCCAAAACCCGCGGAGTGCGCGCGCGCAGAAACTCCTGGGCACTGTGTACGCCGCTCAGGAGAAGTTCAAGGAAGCGGAAGAACCGCTGCGCCGCGCCTGCGCGCTCGATCCACGCGAGGAACACGGGTGCTTCTATTTGGGTCGCGTCTCCTACCATCTGGGACGGTTCGAAGATTCAAGAAGAGCCTACGAGGCTGCCCTCCGCGCCACCCCCGGTTCTGATGCGGTAGAGCGCGGCCTGGCGCTCACACTCGAGGCGCTCGGACGGATCGAAGAAGCCGAACGCCGCTTCAGAACAGCGACTCGTGGGGGCAACCGCTTTGCATTCTCGGATTACGGCCTCTTCCTGTTCCGGCAGGGGCGGCTTCAGGAAAGCATCGAGTGGCTCCGCCGCGCCGGCGCCGAGCGCGACCTGTCCCGGGTCAAAGAAGTGCTGGCCGCCACGCCGGAAGAACCCGCCGCCAGGGACGTGGCCGGCATTCAGTTCAGAACGGTCGAGCTCCCGATGGTGGTGAAGAACTCCGCTTTCGGCAGAAAACACCAGATCGAGACGATGATCTCGGGCGTGGCGGTCTTTGACTACAACAACGA
>CAYZJD010000002.1:22261-32754 GCA_964478455.1 uncultured Solibacteraceae bacterium
GACAACGACGGCTGGCTGGATATCTACGTGACCAATGGCGCCGCCATCCCTTCGCTACAGAAAGCGGACCCGTCCTTCGACAACCGGCTCTTCCGCAACAACCGCGACGGCACGTTCACCGACGTAACCGAACAAGCCGGCGCCGGTGGCAAGGGCTACTCGATGGGCGTGGCCGCTGCCGATTATGACGGCGACGGCTGGCAGGATCTGTTCGTCACCGGCGTGCGCGAGAACATCCTCTACCGAAATCGCGGCGACGGGACATTCGAGGATGTAACCGCGAAAGCAGGTCTGGCGGGCACGGGGCGCTGGTCGGTGGCGGCAGGGTGGTTCGATTACGACCGCGACGGATTCCTGGACCTCTTCGTCGTGAACTACGTTGTCTGGGATCCGGCGACCGAGCCGTTCTGCGGCGATGAGCGGCCCGGGTATCGGGGTTATTGCCATCCCCGCCACTACCAGCCCCTGCCCAACGAGCTGTACCGGAACCAGGGCGATGGCACGTTCCAGGACGTCTCGGCGACGACCGGAATCGGGGCGCGCGCGGGCAAAGGCATGGGGGTCGTCTTCGGCGACTATGACGTGGATGGTCGTCTGGATGTGTTCGTCGGCAACGACACCGAACCCAATTTTCTCTTCCGTAACCTCGGGGATGGCCGGTTTGAGGAGCAGGCGTTGCGCGCGGGAGTCGCTTACAACGGTGAGGGGAGGTCCTTCTCCTCGATGGGCGCCGACTTCCGCGATCTGGACAACGACGGCCTGGAAGACGTCTTCGTGACCGCGCTGTCCAACGAGGGCTTCACCTTCTTTCGCAACGTGGGGCGGGCCAAGTTCGTGGATCTTTCCTATCCCAGCCTGATCGGCAGCGCGAGCCAGCCGCTGAGCGGTTGGAGCGCGGGCGCCGCCGATCTGAACAACGACGGATGGAAGGACCTCTTCAGCGCCAACGGCTTCCCGGGGGACAACGCCGAGCTGGCGATGGACGTCGAGTCCCGGCAGCCGAACGTCGTCTTTCTCAACCTCGGCGGCGGGAAGTTCCGGATGGCGGCGCTTCCGGGAAAAGCGCTGCATCGCGGCGCGGCCGTCGGGGACCTCAACCGCGACGGACGCCTGGATATCGTGGCCACGCGGCTGAACGAAAGCCCGATCGTACTGCTGAACATCACCGAAGCCGGCAACCGCTGGCTGCGCGTGAAATTGCGAGGGAGGAGGAGCAACCGGGATGGGCTCGGCGCCAGGGTGCGCGTTGTCACGAATGCCGGCTCTCAATGGAACCGTGTCACCACCTCGGTCGGTTATGCCGGCTCCAGTGAGCTGGTGGTCCATTTCGGGCTGGGCAAAGAACGCGCGGCCAGGGTCCTGGAGATCGAGTGGCCCTCCGGAACAACACAAAGGCTGGAGAACATCGAAGCCAACCAGCTTTTGGAGGTGAAGGAGCCGGACTGAAGCCGGCGGCCCGCCTTTTCGGGTCGGGTTCAAGCCCGAAAGCGATCCAGGCTGAAGCGGGCCGGTTTCAGCGGCCATGCCTGGAACGAATCCAGTCGCGCGGTCCCGCCTTCGGCGTAAGCCTCGATTCCGAGGTCGTTCGGACCAGCGTCCACGGTCGTGAAAATCGCAGCCGCCCCATCGTTGGCGTAAGCCTCCGCCACGCACTTGTCGAGGAACACCCGGATGCGGAGCCGGCTGACGCGGCCCAACAACGTCGCGGCGCTGCCTGCGCTGAACATGCCGTCGTTGAACACGGCGCTCGGACCGTAACCCACCTGGAATCCCTTACCGCTGGCCGGAGAGCGGAGTCGTAAGCCAACCGCCCTGGTGTTATCAAGCGTAAAATCGGCCTGTATCTCCAGCGAGTCGCCGGAAACTGTCTCGCTCAGTGAAAGCGGCTTGGCGCCGAGCGGAGCGGCCGGAGCCTTGCGCATCTCGCCCCGGAGCCGGTCAAATTCCGGAGCCGGGTTCTGCCGCAGATAACCGTCGTCACCGATCGTCAGGATACGCGGCATCACCATGACGCTGTTCCAGCCCTTCTCCGGGTTGGTCTCCGTTCTGCCCCACAGCCAGAGAATGCAGCGACCATGGTCGTCGAACGACACGTTGCTGGCGTAGGAGTGGCCCGGGTCGAGCACGCCGTACGTGTCGGGCACGAACTTCCGACGCGCCAGGTCGAGGTCGCCCACGAAGTACTCGCAGGGCTTTTGCGGCGAGATCAGCAACACCCACCTGGAGCCCAGCTTGAACAGATTCGGGCATTCAATATTGATGACCTCCCGGTTTCGGTATTCGAACACCGGCCCGAGGTATTTCCACTCGCTCAGGTCGCTGTTCACGGCCTCGTAAAGATACACGGCGGAAGCGCCGCCCTGCCTTCGCTCGTTTCCGTTCCCGCCGGTGACCATGTACGTCCTGGCGGCCTCCCGGAAAAGGAATGGGTCCCGCCAATCGTAGATGCGCTGCCTGCCGTGCAGCCGCACCGTCGCGATCGGGTTGTGCGAGTGTTTCTCCCAGACGATCAGCTCGTCATCGACGGGCGCCGCCATCCATTGCTCCGGTTCGCGCTTGCCGATGCTGGTGTAGAACAGGCGCGGGCGGCCGTCGGCGCCGAGAATCGCGCCGCCGGAAAACACATGCTCCTCTCCCTTTTCCAGAGAAGGCCACAAGGCGATCGGCAAGTGCTCCCAGTTGACCAGGTCCCGGCTGCGGGCGTGACCCCAATGCATGTGGCCCCACTTCGCCTCGAAGGGATTGTGTTGGTAGAAGAGGTGGTGCCAGCCTTTGTAGAAGATGACTCCGTTCGGATCGTTGTTCCACTGGGCGGGGGGCCGGAAATGGTAAGCGGGACGATCCGGATCGGACTCGGCCTTGGCGATGCCGGCGCGAACGGCATCCATCGCTTTGTGGATCGCCGCGTTGGGCCCCTCGGCGCAGAAAGTGGTTCGGCCGAGAACAGCCGCGGCCGTGCAGGCCTGCGTGAACCGGCGCCGTGTCACTTGATTGTTAGTGCGCATTGCAGAGTATCGGAGCCAGGCTACATGCCGAATCCCAGGTCCTCGCCTTCGTGCAGGACCAGCGCGATTTGTTCCAGGCTGCCGTGCCGGCCGTTGTACCACAGCAGCCAGCGCTTGCCGTCGAAGAGCATGAAAGGTTTGTAGCAGGCATCCTGATCGAACTCGTCCTGCCCCGGGCGGATGATCGGGTTGCCGGGATGGCGCACCCAGTTCGAAATGCCGTCACGAGACCGGGCAATTCCGATCTGCGCATGGTCCATGTCACGATATCCGATATAGACGATGTAATGCCACCCTCCGTGGCGGAGCACCTGCGGGCCGGCCACTTTGTAGCGCTCCCACACGTTTTCTCGCATTGGGGTGACGACCGGGTTGGCAGGGTGTTTGGTCCAGTTCAGCCCGTCCGGGCTGGTGGCATAACCGATGGCGTCGGGCTCGTATTGATCTCCGCCCGCGTACCACATGCGGAAGATCCTCGTCTCCGGATCCCACAGCACGTTCGGGTTCATCACCGCGCCCTTCTCCCAGGGCAATTCCGGAGACAACGCCGGCTTGTCGTTCATCCGTTTCCAGGTTTTGCCGTCCGGACTCGTGGCGTAGCCGATCCAGGATCGTCCCTTCGCCTGCCCCGTGTACCACAGGTGGTAGCCGTCCTCGCGCTTCACCACCGACGGCCGGTTGATGTCGCTCTCCCAACCAGTGGCCGGGTTCGGCGAAAACACGAGCTCGGGCTCGCTCCACCGGATGCCGTCCTTGCTCTCAAACAGAGCCAGGCTCCGCTTGGGCCGCCACGAGCCCCACATCCGGTACTTGCCGTCCTCGTGCAGCACGACGACGTCGAACACCGTCCCGAGGTTGCCCCCGCCGATCAGTGGATTGCCCTCGTATTTCTTCCAGCCGGCCTTGGTCTGCGGCAGCTTCGCCCGGAACCACTGTAGCTGCCGTGACGAGCCGATTTCCTCGCCATCCGCGTACACATGCACGCCGGCGCCTCTGCCGTACCGCTTCCCGGTCTTGTCGTAAAGGATGGTCAGATTGACATCGTGATAGCGGACGCCGTCCAGGCAGAAGTACTCCATCGCTCCCTCGGGCGCCAGCGGATTGACTTCCACCCACTGGTCGAGTCGCGGGCGCAGCCCCACCAGCCCAGTGATCAGGAGGTCATTAAAAGTGGAATGGTTGTAGTCGCGCCCGCGGTCTTTGTCCGCCTTGACCTTCATCTGTTCCGGCGAAAACCCGTACAGAATGCTGCGAGCAAGCCATTCCCCGGTGTCCGGATTCAGGTTCTCGTCGATGAACGGGATCACGCGGCCGTCCGGCAGTTTCAAGTGCTGCGAGCGCGCATAGATGCGAAGCAGTTCGAGGTACTCCTTCTTGCCCACATAGTCCTGACGGTAGTTGTTCAGCAGGTTGGCCATCGCCGTCAGTGTCTGGGACGTCGCGAACGGCCAGGACGGCCCGTTCCAGAGGCACTCGTGGGGGTGCTGGAACATAAAGCGCGGGTGCCGCCGCTCCGCTGTCGTCGGACCGTAGGGCGCGAAGAAGCCTTTCGGATCCATGATCTGTTTCCAAGCCACTTCCCGCCCCGGGTTCGGCAGGTTGAAGCACCACGGCACGTACCCGTGCAGTTCCCGCGCGCCGGCGAGCCGCTGGTCCTCGCCGCGCGGCAGCACCTTGTAGAAGCCCGCAGTCTCGTCCCACAGCTTCGCCTCCACCAGCATTCGGATCTTGTCGGCCTTGGACCGGAACTCAAGCGCCATCTCGGTCTTGTACGGCCAGACCCAGGTGGCAATGTCCGAGAGCGCCATGGCATCGCCGTACATATAGCTGTTGATTGTGGGGCGATAGCCACTACCGCCGATCGAGATTTCCATCCCGTCGCGATCGTCGATCTGCCAGAACAGGCCGTTCGGGTCCAGGTGCGTCTTCTCCCACTCCTCGTAGTTCGCGACCAGCTCCGGGAACAGGTCCACCGGAACGTGCTGGTCCTGTGTGACCATCGACCACGCCCGGAGCGAATCCGCCGCCCAGAAACTGTAGCGGCGCGGCTCGCCTCCCTTGCGGAACCAGAAGTATGCGTAGTCGGCCAGATACTGCCGGTCGCGCAGCCAGCGCCCTTCATAGAAGTGATGGGCCGCCGAGCAACTGATCGTGTTCAGCTTGCCGGCCCAGGGCACGTCCGGAAGGAACTCGGTGATCACAAAGCCCTCCGGCGTCTTCTTTATGTGCTTGCGAAACGTCCACCACCGGAAGTAGTAGATCTCTTCGACCCCTTTGTCCGACGACTCGAAGAACGGAATATTCTGCTCCAGCCACGCCCAAGCTGCTTTGTTGTCGACGTAATTGACCTTCCGCTCCACATCATTCCGGTTGAACGCCTCCACATAATGCCGGAAAGCGCTGGGTTTCAGCAAGAACGTGGACTGTTTAGGCGCCTCGGCCCGCGCCAGGGCTAGGACCGCTGTCAGCGCGAGCAGGGCTTTAGATAGCGACATCGGCTGTTCCTTGATGCCCTTTCCCCTGTACTAGTATTGACCGCTTTCTTTCACGTCGCGGACGATTCTGCCGGCCGTTGCTGACGTGGCCGCGGATGAACGCCGAGGCGAGGAGAGATCCAATCGGCGTTCATCGGTGTCTATCAGCGGCCTGGTTGGTTGTGGCTCGCCGCGCTGTAAACCGGCGAGAGCAACCTCGGATGGAACCAACCGAGTGTACGGTCTGAAGCGGAGCGAAGGCAAGCGAGAATCGGTGATGAAGCCGCCGCGTCCGTTCCCCAACGGTTGCGCCGGCTGTCCCGCGCGCTGGTACTTCTTGCCCCGCTCCGATTGCCCGCGGAATAGACGCAATTAGAACGACACGCGCAGCCCGAGCTGCACGATCCGGGGCTCACGCGCCCAAGTGATCCAACCGAACGTGCTGCCCTCGGCGTCGTTGAACGTCGTGTCGATGCCGCCCCACTGGGTGTGGTTGAAAGCGTTCAGCAAGTCGGCTCGAAACTCGACGCGCAGCCGCTCCACCGGCCGGAACACCTTCGAGAGCGAGATGTCCCAGTTGTTGACGCCGGGCGCGCGCACGATCCCTCGTCCGGCCGACCCTTTGACGTCCTGCGGCGGCGCCGAGAAAGCGCCGATGTCAAAGTATCGGTAGAAGCCGCGTTCACCGCGGGGAAGATTCGGGTGGCGCGACACGTTCGGCATATCCGGCTCGCCGTCCCGCGCGCTGGTGACCCCGTTGTACACCGTCAGCGCATGGCCGGATTCGAACGTCGTGATCGAGCTCACATTCCAGCCCCACAGCAACGCCTTGGCCGCCGGGTGCAGATTGCCGCCCCAAGGCAACTGGTAGGTGACCGCCGACACGAACCGGTGCGGATGCGAGAAATCCGCTTCGCCCCGGCCAAGCTTGCGGTGATAATGCCACGCGCTCCAGTCCTGGCCGACCGCCTCCGGCACAATCTCATTGTAGTCGGCGACGGTCTTGGAGAACGTATAGTGAGCCAGAACCTGCAAGCCCTTGCTGAGGTTGCGCTGGAACTTGGCGGTCACGCCGTTGTAGAAGGAGTTGTGCCCGTGCCGGAGTATGGAGACGTCGGCGAAGCGGCCGGTGTTGTTCGGACGGGCTTCGTTGAAGGCATCCTCGGACTCCCAGCCGGTTCGGTATGGCGGCAGGTTGACGTTCTCGTAATAGGGAAGTTTGGTCCCGCGCCCGCCAAGGTAGGTTAAGGAAACCACCGTGTTCGCTCCCAGCCCCTTTTGCAGCTCGAACAGATACCTCTGATAGTACGGAACGACGTTCGACTTCCGGTCGTTCACGTTGACGCTGGCCGGATAGCCAAAGTAGCCCGTGCCCGTCCCCGTGCTGACCGGATAGGTGCCGAGCTCGAAGCTCTGCTGCGGCGGGAAGATGTCGCCGAAGTGGAGATACGGGACGTCATCATGCACTTCGAATCTCGCGTTGGTGTACTCGTCCCCCACATACCCGGGCACGGAGCCGAACGCGTTGCCGAGCACGAAGCCGCCCGTGTTGGACACTCCGGCCATGTAGAAGATGCCGTAGCTGGCGCGAACGACGAAATCCTCCCGCAGCCGGTAGGCCACGCTGATGCGCGGCGCGAAGTTGTTCTTGTCGGCGGGGACAAAGTGCAGCGGGAGCCCTTGCGCCCTGCCCGGTATGGCAAGCTGCCAGCCCGGAACGCTGAAGTCCAACATGGCATTGCCATAGCGGTTGCCGGAATACAGTGGAATAGGCAGGTCGTATCGCATCCCCAGGTTGAGCGTCAGCTTCGGCGAAACCTGCCACTTATCCTCGGCGTAAAAGCCCCAGTACGGAACAACGAGGTTCAGGTCCGGCTCTCCCCCGGTGAACTGGTAGCGCTGGTTGATGTAGGAAGGCAAGCCCATCAGGAAATCAGCCATGGCGTCGCCGCCGCGGCTCTCATCCACGCTGCCCGCTCGTGAGAAGGTGTTTCCGAACCAAACGCCGCGGATGTAGTCCCAGTCCACTTCCTTCTTGCGGAAGTAGTTGAACCCCATTTTGAGCGAATGGCTTCCCTTCACCAGGCTGACGTTGTCGGAGAACTGCAAGGTGGGGTTCGAGGCCATGAAGATTTCCCAGAAACCGATATCGGTCCACCCGTCAATCCCGATGGCATGGTACCCGAAGTCGGCGCCTTGACCCAGGTTCTGGAGGTACTTGTTTCGCAGTGTGTCGGGCTTTGCCATGTAATCGCGCGTGTTCTGATCCACGCTGAACATCTGGCCCTTGCCCACTGCGAAGATGAACTCGTTGGTCAGGTTAGGCGTGAAGACGCGCGCATAGTTCGCGGTGACCAGGTAGGAGTTGTCCTCCAGGTTCGAGGTCAGCTCCGGAATCAAGCCGCCGCTGTTGTTGTCCTTACCCTTGGATCTCGATAGATTCATGTAGAAGTTGTCGTTGTCGCTGAGCCGGAAGTCGGCCCGTGCGTCGAGGCGGAAGTTCTTCTGCCCTTGGCGCGCAAACGTACGGTAGTTCCGAAGGTCGTACGGATTCGAGGGATTCTGGTATCCGTTGGATTCCGGAAAAATCCCCAGCATCTCCCGGGCTTCGCTCACGATCGCCGGGCCGCTCGGGCCGCTGATGGCGCGGAGGTCATTGCTGGGCACCGGCAGGCGGCTGCTTTCCCCGTTCTCGTCGATCACCGTCGAGTAGGGGTCATACAGAATATAGTTCGGGTCTCCCTCGAACTTGCGCAAGTACTCGCTGAAATCGCCCTGTCGCTCGGCGGCCGTCGGCACACGGTAGAGGGCGTCTTCGCCGGCCCGGTTCTCACGGGTGCCTTCGTAATTCACGAAGAAGAAGGCCTTGTCGCGGCCCTTGAACAGCTTGGGGATCCAGATCGGCCCGCCGGCATTCCCTCCGAACTGGTTGCGCTGGAGCAGGCTCTTCTTCTGACCCGGTTCCATCAGCGCCTTGTCGTATGGGTTCCACGCGTTCAGTTCGCTGTTCTGAAAGTAGTCGTAGGCGGTTCCGTGGTAGTCATTGGTGCCGCCGCGCGTCGCCACCGTCAGCGTGGAGACATCGCGCCCGTTGGCCGCCGAGAAGCTCGCCACGTCAACCTTGACTTCGGACACGGCTTCGAGTGATGGCGCGTAACTCACGCTCCCCACCCAGTTGTCGTTGATGTTGGCGCCGTTCATGTAAAAACCGTTGTCGCCGCCGCCGCCCACGACGTAGTCCACGCCGCCAATCAAATGGTGACCGCCCACGGACCAGGTTCCGCCGTAATTGCCGCGCGGAAACGTGCTGATGTTCGACGCCAGGCTGGCGAAGGCCGTGAAGTTGCGCCCCTTGATCGGCAGCGTCTCCACCAGGTTGCGCTCCACCGTCTGGCCGACGATTCCTTGTTCGGTTTGCAGAAGCGGCGCTCCTGAGCCGGTTACCTCGACGGTCTGGGTGATTTCGCCGACCGCCAGCGCCAAATCGATACGCGCCGTCTGTTGCGTCGAGATCGTCACTACCTCGGAAACAGTCCGCTGGAATCCTTGCTTCTCCACCGCCACCTGGTAGCGCCCGGGCGTCAGGTTGGGGAATGTGTAAAGGCCCAGATCGTTCGTCTGCGCGCGATAGACCTGGTTCCGGTCGAGATCCGTCAGCGTGACGCTGGCCGAGGGGATGACCGCCTGCGAAGCGTCGGTGATGACGCCGCTGATGCTGCTTCGGAGAGTAAACTGGGCCCACGCGGTCGCGCAGGCCAGCAGGAACAACAACAGTCTGTCAGGCCGCAAGATGTACCTCATGCAAGACCTCCTGAATCGTTTCAAAAGACCTGCCCTCCTTTTATCACGGATTTTCGGCCGGTGTCAAGAAAGATGCACGCCGCGGTGATGTCAAGCGGCTTGTGTAAAAACCTGGAGGGTACGGTTCCGCCACTCCAAATTAAACCTGTGAAAGATCGAGTAGATAATCCGATCGACGCTGGCCACGTTGACGAAGCACACCATCGGCCGGGTGCGCCGTCGAACCTCCACGAACACCCTCTCGATCACGTTCGTCGTCCGCAACTGCCGCCATAGGTGCTTCGGAAAACTGAAGAAGCTCAGCAGTTCCGGCAGGTCCCGCTCCAACTGTTTGACGATGGTCGGATAGTCCGACCGCCAGCGTTGCTGAAATCGATGAAAGGCATCCCGCGCCGCCGAACGGTTCGGCGCCAGGTAGATCGCGCGGGCGTGGGCCTTCACCTGATCGGAGTCCCGCTTGCGTACCTTCTCCAAAATGTTCCGCATCTTGTGCACCCAGCAGCGCTGGTGCAGCACCCGCGGGTAGACCACCTGGATCGCCGCCGCCAGGCCCGGACAGCCGTCGGTCACAATCAGCGCCAGCCGCTTGCCTTCCAGCCCCCGGCGGTACAGATCCTGCAACAGGCCTTCCCAAGCGGCCTGACTCTCCCCGGAGCTGCGCTGGAAGGCCAACAACTGCCGGCTCCCGTCCCGGCGCACGCCGTAGGCCACCAGCATCTGCACCCGCTTGCGGCCCGCCGGCCGCCGCACGCGCAGGCTGACGCCGTCCAAGAATAGGTAAACCCACTCGTCCTTCAGCCGCGCTTGATGAAACTTCCGCACCGCCGCGTCCAGCTCCCGCGTCAGCTTGGACACCGTCTGGGCGCTGAGGGGTGTAAGCTCCTTTCCTTTCCGAGGATTGTGGTTTTTCGCCAAAACCAACCTTACACCCTCCTCGCTCTTACACACTCAACTTTACGTCACCGCACACCGCCCGCTGCCGTGCGAGAATTCATCGAGAGGAAACCCATGACTCGCGTCGCTGGCGGATTCCTTTGGGCGGTGGTCGTCTTCTCTCTCCCGGCGCTGGCTCAAACCAGCGCTCGCAAGACTACGCCGGCGGACGGCAACTGGTGGGAGTCGGCCGCGGCAACCATCCCCATCTTCATTCGGGACCGGCCGGGCAAGGATGCCGTGTTTCCGCTCGTCCCCGCCGCTGCCGCCTCCAAGCGCC
>CAYZJD010000002.1:32764-38956 GCA_964478455.1 uncultured Solibacteraceae bacterium
GACGAGATGCGCGCCGCCGGCATCAGCGCCATCGAGGTCTACGCGCCGGCCCAGGGCGGCAACAGCTTCCTGGGCCTCGACACCATCAACCGCTACCGCTTCGAGCCGAAAGCCGGCACGATGGACGACTTCCGGCGGCTCGTGGGTCTGGCCCACGCCAAGGGCATGAAGATCATCAACATTGACAACCTCGGGTACTCAAGCGTCGAAGCGGTCGATTTCCTGAAAGCGTGCGATGACGTCAAAGCCGGCCGGGATACCAGAGAGGCCCGGTTGTATCTGTGGAGCGATTCCGCCGATGCCCCGCCGCCCGGCCCCGCCGGCAAGGACGTGTATTTCATGGTCCGACCGGCGCACTTGGCGCGCTACGACTCGGCGAAGCACGAGTTCTGGGCGTACAGCGATCGCGCCGGCAAGTACTACTGGACAAAATGGGACGGCGTCGATCTGGCCGGAAACCGCGTCCGCCTGTCACAGTACAACTGGGGCGGCCGCGAGTTCCAGGAGGAGGCCGAGAAGATCATCCGCTTCTGGATGGACACCGGCATCGACGGCATGCTCATCGATGCCGTCAACTGGTACGTAGGCTGCAACTGGCGTCTCAACCGCCGGTACATGACGGACGTCATCGCTAGCTACGGCAGCAAGTTCAGCCAGCCGGAAGGCGCCGGCGGCTTTCACGAGGATCCGGTTCCGTGGATCACCGAGGGCGGCTGGACGTGCGTGCAGGATTACGGGCTCGGCATCTTCTGGGAGAAGGGCAGCAACGTCGTCACAAATGCAATCGAAAGCGGGGACCCGCGCCCGATTGAGCGCGCCCTGCGCGACTACCATGACCGCGTCTTCGAGGTCGGCGGCACGCTCTACTTCAATCCGCCGAAATTCGAGGACGCCCGCAAGTCTCATCTCGCGATGGCCCTCACCGCCGCCATCGGCGACCTGATCGTTCTGGCCGGGGTGATCGACGGTAAGTGGTCGCCGATCTTTCCTGATGCCGTAGAGAGCCGGATCCTGAAGTGGAAGGCCGCCCACCCGGCGATGCACAACTTAAGCCGGAGACAGGCCCTGCCCGTGGCTGCCGCGGGCAAGCATTACGCAGTCCTGCGCGTCGCGCGCGACGGCGGCGAACGCATCATCGCCGTCATGAACTTCCAGCCCGAGGCGCAGACCGTGGAAGTCGACTTGAGCGGCGTCGACTTCGACGCCATGACGGAGTTGGACAGCGGTGCCCGCATCGAGCGGCAGACGCCGTGGCGCGTTCAGGTGCCGGCGCACGGCTACCGCTTCTTTCAGTTGACCGGCCCGAAGCATGAGCCCGCGAATGCCCGAGAGATCGGTGGCGCCCAAGCAGACTAAGGGTTGACCCCGTTTAGCCCGGCCACAGCGTATTGAGCGTCAAGCGTTCCGGGTCGCGAGCCGCGCGAGACTCATCCGCGATCCTGTCATTCAGGGCCGCTGGAGCCAGACGCGATACTCACCGCCGGTCTGCCCGGCGTCGGCAAACGGGACCAGCGCCAGCTCGAGTGGCTTCTTTCCGAGCGCCGGGTTGCCGCTGTAACCTCGAACTGTGTATGCCTGGGAGCCGACCCACCTCCCGGGCAACCGGTTCGTGGGCTCTCGGAGTTGCAGTGCTCGCGTGTCGGTAGCAGCCAGGCCCGCGATCCAGAGGTCCTCTTTGCGGTTGAGCCTTTCGTCCGCTGCCAGCAGCTGCGGCCCGCGCTGAACCGCCACGTAATCCGGATACGCGGGGCCGCCCGGGAGAACCTGCACCGTGAGGTCCATTTGTATCTTCACTATGTCCGAGTCGCTCCAGGTCCGATCGATCTCCAGGTAACTGCCGCGACTGCCGGTCCATCTCTTGCCGCCCGCGGTCACGACGAAATCTCTGCACCATGCCGGCACACGGAGTGACAGGGGGAATCGGGCGGATTTATCCATCTTCAACTCGAGAGTAACCTCACCGTCCTCGGGAAAGCGGGTCGTTGAAACCAGGCTGACCTCGCTGCCGCCAACCCGCAGCCGCACGGCGCCGGACACGTATAGGTTGACCACAATGCCGCCCCGGCGTTCGCCCCATGCTGCCTGGGGGATCAGCGCCAGACCCCGAGGAACGCTCGAAGTGCAGCAACTCACGCCAGGTACTCCCTGGCTGACGCTGCCGTATCGCTTGACTCCGTTCAGCGGCACGAAGTAGCAGATGAGCCCGCGCATCGGGTGTTGCGCCCCCAGGAGCGCATTGTAGACAGTTCGCTCGATCTCGTCCGCGTATCTTGCCTCGCCGGTGAGCCGCAGCAACTGGAGGTTGATCTGCATCCAGGTTGTCGTCACGCAGCCCTCGCCAAGTCTCCCGTCGGCACGCAGCATGTAATCCTCCGGGAAAAGCTCGGGCCAGCCCGACGTGCCCGTGATATACAGCCGTTTCGCCACGATGTCCTTCCAGGCAATCAGCACCGGACGCAGAAAAGCCTCTTCGCCGGTGGCACGGTACAGCTCAAGCAGACCGACGAAATTGGACATCATCTCGTACGCTTTGGCGTTGCCAACCTGCCGCACGCTTCCGGTCGTCAGCAGCGTGCTGATGATCTTCGGACCTCTCGGTTCATCCCATGCGCGGACGATGTAACGGCAGAAATCCAGGTATCTGGCTTCACCCGTGCGCCGGTATAGCTCCACCATCGGCTCCAGCACGCTGGTATTCGCCATCCCGACGTGCCAGTCGTTGCGGACTATGCTGCGTTGTCCCTCGCTCTCGCCGTAAGTCCTGCACAGCAGATCGGCCATGCGGCGGCAGGCTGCCAGCGCGGGCTCGTGCCCGGTCTGGCGGTGGTAGTTCAACAGGGCGATCAGGTTGTACTTGTGCGCCCACACGTCCCACAGCGGCAGCTCCGCCGACGGTTCCCATGCGGCCGCGCCGAAGTCCTTGAAGCGATCGGGCTCCAGATACGTTCCCAAGTACCCGTCCGGAAGCTGCGTCGCCAGCAGATCCCTCACCGCAGAGTCGAGCTTCTGTTTGAGGCGCTCGTCGCCGCTGTAAGCCCACGCGCTCGTGGCGGCATCGATGAACTTCGCAATGTGCTCGCCGATCCACGTCTGCTGGCCCGGACGCCGCTTGTAGCCTTGAAGAAGCGGCTCCGTGTCTACGCCTTCGACAAGGCGCTTCTGGATGTTGACGCCGAGGCGGTCGCCGAGCGCGCCACGGATCTCCTGCGCGTCGAATCGCGCTGGTACGTACCGGTCCTCGACACGGTCAGGAGCCTTCGGTCGAACCTCCGGCGCACGGCCGCCGGCCGCGCTTTGCGCGCTCCAGGCCGCGGAGACCAACGCCGCGGAGCAAAGCAGGAGACTGATGTTGGACAGCTTCATGGTGTGCGCTCCGTTTGGATATCGCATTGAACACGAGCCGGCTGAACTGCGAACAGCAATCAGCAGAGGGCCGCCGTTTTCGCCGGCACGTCCATCCTGACCCGTCCGAGGCTCGACTCCCTGACCCGCAGCTCCGGCTCCAAGCGAATGGACACCGGTTGTTTCTGCCTCACCTTGCCCTCGATTCTCTGGATGAGAAGTTCGGCGCCTTGGAAGCCGATCGAGTAGGCAGGCTGCGCCACTGCCGTCAGGTGCGGACGCAGGGCCTCGGCGAAAGGCAGATCATCGAACATCGCGATGGCCAGATCCTCCGGACAGCGAAGCCCGAGTTCCTCTGTCGCCTTCACCACCCCAAGCCCCATCATGGCGTTGGACGCGAAGATCGCGGTCGGACGCTGTGGCCCCAGCAGCAGGACCTTGCTCGTCCGGTACCCGGTTTCCATGCGGAAGTCACCCGTTCCGATCAGACCCTCATCAAGTGGAATGCCTGCTTCCCGCAGCGCGTTCTCGTACCCCTTCAGCCTGTCCCGGGCGGTCTGCACCTCCGGCGAACCGGTGATGATGCCGATGCGCCGGTGCCCCATCGAGATCAGGTGCCGCACGCACATCTCCGCGCCTTTCACGTTGTTCGTGCAAACTGAGTCCACCGCGAGGCCGCCCGGCACGCGGTCCAGGCAGGCGATCCGGGTGCCGGCGGCGATCGCCTTCCGGATGTGGGAATCGTCGCCGCCGCTGGGGGCCATCACCAGAAGAATGCCGTCGACCCGGCGTGTCCTCAGCACGGAGAGGATCTGCTTTTCCCGCTCCGAATGGTCATCCGTGTTGAACGTCACCAGCAGGTAGTTGTGCCGCAGCGCGGCGTCCTCGGCGCCCCGCACCATCTGCGGGAAGAACGGATTCGTGATGTCGGAGAGAACCATGCCGAGCATTCGCGTCTGCCGCACTTTCAGACTCCGAGCGACATGATTCGGCTGGTAATCCAGCTCCCGAATCGCCTTCTGTACGCGGTCCCGCAGCTTGGCGCTGACCGGAGCCGATCCGCTGATCACATTGGACGCTGTTCCAACTGAGACCCTGGCTCGCCTCGCGACTTCTTTGATGGTCGCCATCCCGACCTCGCCTCCCCGTCTTGCTAACGGCCGCGCTCTCCTCCGCCGGCAACGGCCTCGCCGGATGCTGCAATCTTCTCTGCTCAAGCCGCGCCCGTGCCGGTTTTCGTCTTGACTTTAGCAGAAGCGCGTGACAAAATGAAGTCCCTTTGAATCGATTCAGGAGGAGAATCCACATGCGCCTCGCCTCGTTTCTGCCTGCGCTGTTCTCGGCCGTGCTTCTTGCCCTGCCCTCTGCGGCCCAGGGCCCTTACCGGTCGATCTCCCTGGCCGACCTGCGGGACAAGATCGAGGGCGGTTGGGCCGGACAAATGATCGGCGTTAGCTTCGGCGCGCCGACCGAGTTCCGATCCAACGCCAAGATTCTCGAAGGCGATCTCCCGGCCTGGACGCCGGACCGCCTCACCAACTCGATCCATCAGGACGACCTGTACGTCGACATGACCTTCGCCAAGGTGCTTGACGACAAGGGCGTCGATGCGACCACCGAGGACTTCGGCGCGATGTTTCGGGATGCCAAGTACGCCCTGTGGCACGCTAACCTGGCCGCTCGCCGGGCGCTGAAGCGCGGCGTTCCGGCGGCTCTCTCCGGCACGCCGAAATACAACGCTCACGCCAACGACATCGACTTCCAGATCGAGGCCGACTTCATCGGGCTGATGGCGCCGGGGCTGCCGCAGTCATCGAACCGCATCGCCGACCGCGCCGGCCGCGTAATGAATTACGGCGACGGCATTTACGGCGGCATGTTCGTCTCTTGCATGTATTCGGCGGCGTTCTTCGAGAACGACCCGCACAAGATCGTCGAAGCGGGCCTTGCCTGCATCCCGCCGAAGAGCCCGTACGCCATGCTGATCTCCGACATCCTGTCCTGGCACAAGCAGTACCCGAACGACTGGCGCAAGGTGTGGCAGTTAATCGAGGACAAGTGGGACAAGCGTGACCCGTGTCCGGACGGCGCGCTGCGGCCGTTCAACATCGACGCCAAGCTGAACGGAGCCTACATCGTGCTCGGGCTGCTGTTCGGCGACGGCGACTTCGGCAAAACGATCGAGATCTCGACCCGGGCCGGGCAGGACTCCGACTGCAATCCGGCCAGCGCCGCCGGCATCCTCGGCGTGATGCTCGGGTATAAGAAGATCCCCGACGTCTGGAAGAGCGGGATTCCGGCGATTGCCGACAAGAAGTTCAGCTATACCGACTTCACCTTTCGCACGATTGTCGACAGCACCGAGAAGCGTGCCCTGGCTTTGGTTCAGAGCACCGGCGGGCGAGTGGAAGGCGACAGGGTTGTGGTGAAGACCCAGAAACCGAAAGCGCCCAAGCTCGAGATTTGGGACGACTACGGCTCGCCGGTAGAGCGGATCGGCATCACCGACCCACGCTGGCAGTGGAAGGGTAGCTGGCGAGAGCAGCGCGACGAGCGCCGTCAAAGCCAGATCGAGGCCCGTCTCTCGTCGGAGAAGGGCGCCGAGGCGACCATCAGCTTCGAGGGCACGGGCGCGATCGTGGTCGGGCCGTACATGGCATCGGGCGGGAAAGCCGAGGTCTACCTCGATGGAAAGCTCGACCGGGTGGTCGACGTCTACCCCGACGAGGACCACGGCAAGGGCGGCGAAGCCGTCTGGCACGCCTTCGGCCTGAAACCGGGGAAGCATACCGTGCGGATCGTGGTTCTCGGCCAGCCGTACCCCGGCAGCAAAGGCAGCGACATCGCCGT
>CAYZJD010000002.1:39056-45397 GCA_964478455.1 uncultured Solibacteraceae bacterium
GTTATGGGGATTCCGAACGTGAAGCGCTTCCGGCCGTACTGTCCGGAATGCAGGGAGAACTTTACCCTGATGGCGGTGCTGCCGAAGGACGCTGACGTCGCCGCGTATCTCGCCGATGCCGTCGCCCGGCACGACCACAAGGCGTACCAGGAATCAAAGGTGCAGCACTTCAAGATCCGCGTCGGCCAGCAGAAGCAAAGAAGAGCGAAGTAGCCCGCCCCGCAGGCCCGCAGCGCCGCGTGCGTTGCCCAGTCCCTTCTTTACATCAGGCGGGCTTTCAGTGTGCGCAGGGCCCGCAGCGCCTCCTGGGCTACCGCCGGGTCCGGGTCCCGTGTCATCGATTCCACCACCGGGATCGAATCCTTATCTCCGCTCTGGCCCAGCACCTGGGAGAGCCCGATCTTCTCGTCGCGCGTACCCCGGCGGGCCTCCCGCTCGAGGATCCTTCGGATCTCCGGCTTTCGCGCCGCTTCGACCAGCAGCGGCCTGGCCAGGCCCGCGCGCACGCTCGAGTTGAGAGTGCTCACGAGGTAGCTTAGAGGGCTCAGCTCCGTTCTTTCCGTTTTGCCCATCATTACCAGTGCGAACGCAATCGACACGCGCGCCGAATTCTTTGTCTCTTCATTGAAGGCCCTCTCCAGAAGCGGCAGATCCTCGGCCTCGCCGATCCTCCCCAGTCCCTCCGCCGCCGCGGCCCGCAGGGCTTCGTCCTTGTCCTTTAAGTATTCGAGGAGCACCCGGCGATTGCCGATGTCGGGAAGCATCGCAATCGAGGTGAGCGCCGCCCGCCTCACTCGCTTGCTCTCGGTTCGGGTCAGTACCTCGCGAAGCTGCCCCAGCGCGTCCTTGTTGTAAAGAAGCCCGGCCGCCTCCACCGCCGCCACCTGGACCTTCTCGTCCAGATCCCGCAGCAGGAACTGGATCCTCGGGCCGACCGTCCGGTCTCCGATCTTCTGGAACGCGATCAGGCACTCGTAGATCAACTGGGTGTCCTTCGACCGGACCGCTTCCACCAGATCTGGCACCGCTGCGCGTCCTCGGAGGATGCCCGCAGCCCGGGCGGCGTTGGCCCGCGACTCCATGCTCGAACCGCCTCTGGCAAGCCGGCCCAGAGCTTCGATGACATCCGGCCGCACCTCCAGGTATGGGTCCACGACGAGGTCGTTCTTGTCGCTGAACCTCCCCGTGATCGTGTTGCCGGCTCGCCTCAGCGTGGCCGTTAAGCCCGTGCGCACGTAGCCGGGCACGTAGAAGTTCACCAGGCCGTCGGTGGCCCGGATCTGGATCTCAGGATCGTTGTCGCGGGTCGCCTTGAGCAGCGGGTCCAGGCTGCGCTGCGTGTCGATCTCGACGATGGACTTGACCGCTTCGATGCGAACCTCCAGGTCGGGATCTCCGAGCATCTCCTCAAGCTGAGGGATTGCCCCCGAACCCTGCCTGGTGAGTTCCTTCGCTATCCTGCGGCGCTCTTTCGCATCCGGGCTGCTGCCCTCCTGCGGGGAACCGAAGGGAGCGAGGAGACCACAGAATAGAACGCAGCAGACCGCAAGTTTCCGCATGATCCTATGGTAGCGAAGCCCGCCGGAGGAATCGGCGGCAGCGGCGCCTCACAAGCGAAGGAAGATTCTCCGTTGATAAAGCCAGTAGCAGGCGTACCACATCACCGCCGCCGCCGAGCACGCCTGCACTGCCGGCGCGGCCGCGCCCAGGAAAGCGAACCCGCCGGTGAAGATCGCCAGCGTTCTGCTGATCCCCCCGCCGAGCACCTGCCAGAGCATGTAGATGAAGATCGAGTTCATCCCCACGACAATGAGCGGGAACGCCGGCCTGCGCAGGCCCTTCATGTCGAAAACCCAGAAGAACACGGCCAACCCCATGGCGACGATGCCTGTGTGCAGAAAAGTGAACGACGCCGTCCACGCCTTGTGGATGACCGGATTCACCAGCCCCAGTGCGGACCCAACCGCGAGGCTGACGGCCGCCGGCACTGCCAGAATCCTCAGCTTCCGCGCGTGCGGGCGGGCGCTTCGCACCAGTGTGCCGGCCCACGCGCCGAACAGCACTGTCACCGCGCTGCCCAGGAAGTTGATCGAGGCCCAGTCCCAGGCATGGTTCAGGTTGAAGACCTCCCTGTCGATGACAGCGCCGATATTGTCGGAACCAGAAAAGGGACCTTGCGAGCCGGCAAAGAGCGTGTAAAGCCCCCAGTTGGCCAGCATGAGCCCCGCCGCCGACACCGCCTGCCACCGGAATGAGAAGTGCAGAATCAGGAAGCAGGTGAAGTAGGAAAGCCCGAGTTGCGTCAGCGTTTCATAAGGTTCGTAAGCCCAGCGGCCCTGGTGGTAGCAGGTGAGGAACTGCCCGAGCACGATCAGCTTCGTCGTCCGGATGGCTGCGTGCCTCAGGTTGTCGCCGAAGGAAGCGCCCTGCTCGATGCGCCGCGCCAGCGCGAAGGGGAGCGCCGTGCCGATCATGAACATGAAGGACGGCATCACCAGTTCCCACGGGATCAGGCCCTCCCACCTCACGTGCTCGAAGTACGCGGCCAGCTTCTGGTATCGCGGGTCCTTCAGCTCTCCGAGACCGAAGGCGTGGGAAACGAGCGCCAGCATCACAAAGCCGCGCATCGCGTCGAGGGCCAGGTAGCGCTGCCCGGACGTCCCCGACGGCTTTGGCTGAACGGAATCGTGGGCGGTCGCCATGGTTTCTGCTCACTCTGCTGGGCGGTATGCCGGCCACAGCCGTGCCCGGCCCTATCGCACGAACTCGACCGTTGCCTTGCAGGAGATCAGGCCGGCTTCGTAGCCGAGATCCAGAAGCTTCTGGGCCGCTCTCGGAACCAGTTCGCCGCAATCCACCGTGAAATCGTTCACGTACATCCCGACGAACTTGTCGGCAAGTCGCCGATCCAGGTCGCGCGCGAACTGCAACGCGTACTCGAGCGCTTCTTCGTGGTGCTCGAGCGCGTACTGGATGCTCTCACGCATCATCCGGCAGCATTCGCTCCGGATGTCCGCCGGCAGGCTCCGCAGCAGCGCATTGCCGCCGAGTGGCAGCGGCAGCCCATGTGCCTTTTTCCACCACTGCCCGAGATCCAGCACCGCCTGCAAGCCCTCCGCCGCGTACGTTAACTGCCCCTCGTGAATCACCAGGCCCGCGTCCACGACGCGTTCCTTCACGGCTTCCGGGATCTTGTCGAACGGAGTGACCACCGGCTCGAAGTCCGGTTCGAACAGTTTCAGCGCGAGGTATGCCGTGGTCATCTTGCCCGGAACGGCGATCCGCTTGTGCTTCAACTCCTCCGCCACCATCGGCCGCGGCGCAACCACCAGCGGCCCGTAGCCGTCCCCGACGCTCGAGCCGCTCGCCATCAGCACGTACTTGTCGGCGATGTACGGATAGGCGTGGTAGGAGATCGCCGTCAGTTCGTACCGGCCCGCGAGCGCTTGCCGGTTCAGGGATTCAATGTCCTCCAAAACGTGCCTGAATTGGACCCGCCTGGACCGGACCTTCTTCGTCGCCAGCCCGTAAAACATGTACGCGTCATCGGAATCCGGGCTGTGCGCGCAGGTGATTTCCGTCGGTGCGGAGGATCCCATAGGAGATGCAAAGCCTCAATCTTAACAGACCTGTTGATGTAGAATTGCCGCCATGGAAGTTCGAATCGCGTTCACTCTCTTCATGGCCGTCCTGCTCGCTCCGCTGCCGGCGGACGCGCAGGGCGCCGGCAAGGTGTTTCGCGCCGATCCGGCGTTGGACGCCCTTGTTCCGCCTGGCGCCGCTATCGAGAAAGTGGCCGGCGGCTTCACCTTCACCGAAGGCCCGGTCTGGGTGCATGCCGCCGATGTGCTGCGTGTCCCTCTGGGCTACCTGCTGTTCAGCGATATCCCGAACAACGTGGTCCACAAGTGGACACCGGACAGCAAGGTCACGGTATTCCGCAGGCCCAGCGGCTGGCACGAGCCGGGCGACCCGCCGGGGCCGTTCATGGGCTCGAACGGGCTGACCCTCGACAAGCAGGGACGCCTCGTTCTCTGCGAGCACGGCAGCGGGCGAGTCACTCGCCTCGAGAAGGACGGCAAGCTCATCGTGCTCGCGGACAAGTGGGAAGGCAAGCGCCTGAACAGCCCGAATGACGCGGTGTTCAAATCCGACGGCTCGCTCTACTTCACCGACCCGCCGTACGGCTTCGCCAAGCAGGACGACGATCCGCGGAATGAACTGAAGTTCAACGGCATCTACCGGCTCTCGGCCGGCAAGCTGCAGCTTCTTACGAAGGAAATGACGCGCCCGAACGGCCTCGCCTTCTCCCCGGACGAAAAGTATCTCTACGTTGCCAATTCGGACCCGGCGCGAAAGGTCTGGATGCGGTTCGACGTCAAGCCGGATGGCACAATCGCCGGCGGCAAGGTCTTCTTTGATGTCACGGCACGCACCGAAGAAGGTTTGCCGGACGGCATGAAGCTGGATAAGAAGGGCAACCTCTACTGCACCGGACCGGGCGGTGTGTGGATCTTTTCGCCCGCGGGCAAGCACCTCGGGACACTCCAGCCGGAGGAGGTCCCCGCCAATTGCGCCTTCGGCGACAACGACGGCAAGACCCTCTACATGACGGCGCGAAAGGGGCTGTACCGCATCCGGCTGAACGTCGAGGGGATTCGTCCGTAAGGCCATGACTCATTTCCGCGAGGTCCAGAAATTCCGCCAGCCCTGGCTGTGGGCGATCCTGCTCGCCCCCTTGTGCGTCGTTGGCTGGGGTGCGTACCAGCAACTGGTGCTGCACCGCCCATGGGGCGACAAGCCGATGCCCGACAACGGCCTGGTGATGCTGTGCGCGGCGTTGGCGCTGTTCCTGCTCTGGTTCTACAGCGTTCGACTTGTCACCGAAGTCCGCGACACCGAGCTGATTCTCCACTTCGTGCTGCTGTGGCGGAAGAAGATTATTTCGCTCGGCGAAATCCGCAGCGTCGAGGCGGTCCAGTACCGCCCCATCCGCGACTACGGCGGCTGGGGCGTCCGGCGCAGCCTCGCCGGCTGGGCTTACAACGTAAGCGGCAACCGCGGCGTGCAGCTAAAGTTCTGGACCGGCCCGGAGATCCTGATCGGCTCCCAGCGGCCCGAGGAACTCGCCGCCATCCTCGAAGAGCGGCGGAAGGCCGCCGGCGCGCCCCGCTGAGAGCCGCGCTACTCGATCGCAAGCGGGCGCAGAGCAAAACCCGCGACAGCGCCCTTGATGCGGTTTGTCGTCGCCACGTAGGTGAAGCGGTAGATCCTGCTGCGCGCGAGCTCCTCCAGGTAGTGGAACTCGCCGATGTGGACGCCCTGCTCGATCAGCAAGTACTCGTGAACTGCAATCACCGCGCCGGGCAGCGCCGGATCCTGCCCGACTTCTAACCCGCTCGTGTCCGCGCCAATCATCACCGCCCCCTTCTGCTCGACCAGCCACTTGGCGCCTTCGAGCGTCAGCCCGGCGGAGTCGTGCTGCGCGATCTTCGCGTGGTCCGCGCCGGCCTCGCCCCAGTACCGCAGCACGCCCGTGCGGATGAGGACAATATCGCCGGGCGCCACCTCCACGCCCTGCTTCGAGAGCGCGGCCTGAAGCTCCTTCGAGCCGATGGCGAAGTTTGCCGGCAGCGCGTCCACGCCCTTCCAGCCGGCGACGTCAATCAGCACGGCGCGGGCGATGATAGGTGGGATCGAATCGGCATCGGCCTTGCGGATCCCGAAATCGCCCCCATGATCCGCTTCGCGGAAACCGTTGTACCAGTGGTCGTCCGCGCCCCTGCTGATGTGGCCAAGCCCGTCAATCTGCGTGCCGACGTTGTCCGAGATGAAGAGGGCGCAACTGTGCCAGGCGAGCTGCTTCGGGTTGTTCAGGAAGGCCGCGGCGTCCTTGCCGCGCTTCACCCCCTCGGGGCTGCGATACGACATCACCTCGGTCGGCGAATGCCCGGGCCACTTGTACGAGCGGCGATCCACCGGCACGCCGAGGTCGAACACCCGGCCCCTCTTGACTGCGCCGAGCGCCGCCAAGATCTTGTCCGGTCCGGTGACGGCCCGCAGCGCGCCGGCTTCATCCTCCGGGCCGTAAACCCAGCCGTAACCTTTTCCCTTGCGCCAGCCGCCAGGGGACTGCGCCGCAAGCAAGGAAACTACGAAGAGCAATGGAAGCGGCCGTCTGAGCATTGGTAGATTGTGACCTCCACCCGTGAGGAGAATGCGTCTTCCAGGACGCACCCTGCGCACATTGTAGCGCGGGCGGTGTCAGTTCCCGTCCGCGACTCGAGTCAATGTGCAGTTCGGGGATTTCAGGATGATCTCCACGCCATCGAGGTCGTACA
>CAYZJD010000003.1:0-37247 GCA_964478455.1 uncultured Solibacteraceae bacterium
TATCGCGCCGACTGGAGATAGGCGTCGATGCGCGATATGTACCTCCGCGCCGAACCCGCCTCCTCCATCTCCTCATTGATCTCAAGCATTGTACGAAAATGCTGGCGGGCCGCCAGCAGCGGCTCCAGGCTGCCGGTGACCTCGGCCTTCCGGGCGTAAGTCCACCCGAGGGCGTAGTGCACATGCGGGTCCTGACGGTCGTAGGCCAGCGCCTGCTGGCAACTCGCGATTGCCTCGTCGAAGCGCGACAGCAGGCGATCGCAGTCGCATATCCCGAAGTACGCCATGCTGCGCAGATCCTGCCAGATGTCGTGCTGCGCGGCCCTCTTCTTCTTCCCGTACCCGATCAAGAATCCGAGGACGTAATAGTTCAGCTTGCCCGCCAGCTTGCTGTCGAAGTCGCTCAGGCGCAAGTATTCCCGGTATTCGGATTTGGCTTCTTCGTGCTTGCCGCTCATGCGGAGGCTCTCTGCCAGCCAGAAGTGCGCCTCGGCGTTGTTGGGCGTCACGCGGAGCGCCTTGCGGGCCGATTCGATCGACTCGTTGTAGGCCCCCTTCATGCGATAGGCCTGCGCCAGCAAATAGTGCGCCTGGGCATGGCCGGCATCGCGCGAGAGCACAGCGCTCAACTGGCGGACCGTTTCGTCGACGTTACCGGTGTCGAGAAGCATGCCGCCGTAGCTCACGCGGGCTTCTATGTAGTCAGGATCGATCTCGATCGCCTTGCGGAACCAGGTCTCCGCTTTGCTCTCGTCGTACAGGGCCCTGTAACATCGCGCCAGATACAGCGCTGCCTGGCTGAATTTGGGCTCGAGCTGAAGGGCCTTTTCGAACAGCTCGGCGGCCCTTCTGTAGTTCGACTCGTTGCCGGTGGTGTAGTATCCGACGCCTCTATCCAGAAGATCCAGGGCCGCTTTCCTGCGCCTCACCGGGATCAAGATCCTGAGCGTCACTGTTGTCTCCTGGCCGGGGTAGATCATCTCCTCGCGCGGTCCGTCAGGTTCGTAGCCCATGCGCACGCCCTGGATGGTCAACGCGCCGGGGGTCATGCCGGGCAGCCGCAAGGCGGAACCTTTGTTCACCACCCCCTGCGACTTTCCGTTCACGAAAACCTCGACGCCGTCCATGTTCGCTTCGACGATCAGCGTCCCGAATTTCGGCGCCGGCGGAGCGCCGGGCCGGGAACGGTTAGGGAGATACGAAAGCAGCATCTGCGGGTCGAAGCTCCCTCGCTCGGAGGTGGGATTCTGCCGGCCGCCGGTGGCCTGGCGCACGTTGTAGTGGACATACTCGCCCAATTCATCGGCAGTTACAATCCCGTCCTGTGTTTCGTCCGCTTCCCCTTCCAGGCCTTTGACGAGATAGTAAGTGAATACGCCATGCCCGCCGCCCCACTGTTTCCCCTCGAACGATATCTCGCGGTCGCGGCTCGCCGTCAGCGAGAACAACGATTTCGTCAGGTCAATCAGCTTGCGGTTAATCGCCAGCACGTCCTCCGAAGGGGTAATCGCGCCGCTGTGGCACGAGTCAGTCAACAGAACCTTCCACTTCGCTTTGATGGCGCTGCCGATCACCCGGCCGAGGGTGTCCATCGGATAGGCCGTGCCAGGCACGTTCCGAGGGTGGATGTCGTAGGAGGCGAGGTACGCCTTGCCGTCGAAGACGAAGCCGTGGCCGGCGAAGTAGATCAGCACCCTGTCCTGCTCTTTGGCGGTGGAGGGCAGCCACACTTCGAGCTCGTGCTTGAGGTTGGCTAGCGTGGCCTTCTCGCCCGTCAGGCGGTGTACGTTCTCAGCCCGGAAATTGCCTCCCTCCGGGCTGATCAGTGCCCGATAGACCGCGTCTGCATCCGGCTCGGCGAACTCCAACTGGCCGGAGGCGGGCAGGTTCGGATACTGTGAAATCCCCACCACCAGCGCGTAGCTCCGCGGAATTACTACCGAGGCGGGCCGGAGCGGAGTGGAAGGCGTTGAGGCCTCCTCCTCGTATTTCAGGTCCCGTTTCTTCTGTTCGGCGGGCTTCGGCTTGGGCGGCGTCTGGCCCGATAGCAAGGCGACCGGCAAGGCAGCCAGCAGAAGCCAGTGGAACAGGCTGCGCGGCATAACCTTCAATTGTGCGCGATCCGGAACTCGTAGACCACCGGGCTGGTCAACGGTTCCGGAGAAGAGATCACGGAGCGGTCTCGCTCACGGATGAAGAACAAAGTCCCCGCCGCGTTCTCCGGGACGTCCGCGAGCAACTCGGGCAGCGTTTCCAGCGAAGTGACCTTCTTTGGCCCCGCCGATGCATCGACGCACTCTCCGCGGGCGCGGAAGATGGTATCGTCGCACCGCGGCCTTAAGTCCTCCGGCTCCCGCCCGGCTTTGTTGGATCGTGGCGGCGAAGGGTCCGGCGGCGCCGAGCCGTACTTCGCGCCCAGTTCCACCGGGCTCACCAGCCAATAGACGATCTCATGACCTGGAGGACCCGTGATGCGGAACCAGCCTTGCGTCGCCGGAATGACGTACTCGACGCCGGCTTCGATCCGGTTCCTCCGTCCAGTCTCCTCGCCTGGAAACAACAGCGCGTAACGCCCGGAGGTGCCCAGATTGAGGACGTAGAGGTAGCCGCCGAAGTTAGCGCGGAAGCGAAAGCGGAGGCGGTCGTTTTGCTCGAAGACCCGTCCGGGATCCTCCTCTTTCCAGACTCCCGACTCCTGCAACCGCTCGAGGGCGATTTCCATCCGGTAGCTCTCTTGCGCCAGGATCACGGCCGGCAGGAGGGCCACGACAGTCGCTGCGAGGTGAGCTGCGAAGTTACGCATCGCCGTCACTCATGCCGGAGACGCACATCCACCACCACCCGCGCCTCGCGGCTGCCCGCAGTGCTTACCACGTACATGGCCTTTTCCAGTTTCGCGGTGGAACCTTTTGCCGGTTTCGCCGCCGGAACTTTCTGCGGCTCTTCTTCGCTCACCTTCTCGAAGACCAGGTCCCGTGTCAGTACTTGTTCCCGCAACCGTCCCACCACGGCGTCATCGATGGGCGATGAGTTCTTGGCCAGCAGGACCCGCTCCGGCGGCTTCTCGGAGATGGGCTGCGCTGGGCCTGGCTCGCCGGGCCCGGCTTGCGGGGGTTTCAACGAATAGATCAACTGCTCCAGATCCGGCTCCGGCGCCCGCGAGAGCACGATGAACAGATGCTCCTCGCCGGGCGGTTCCACGAACGTGAACGCCCGGTTCGGAGGGATCTCGTGCCGCTGCCCCTGTTCCACGCGGTTGTTTCCGCCGGCGATGCTGGCCGACGGGAAAAGGACCGACCAGTTCCCGCTTGCGCCACGCAGAATGACGTAGAGGTAGCCGGATTCGTTCGCCTCCACGGTGAGCCGGATCCGGTCGCCCGAGCGGAAGCTGGAGTCGGGGTCCACTTCGAGGAACTGCCCGCCTCCGGCTGCTTTCAGAAAGCTGTAACGCAGCCCGAGCGGTCCGGTTCCCGCCTTCTTCGCAGCCGAACCGCCCAGATAGAGGTCCCTGGCCTTTCCCTTCTGCTGCCCGGCGGCAAGAGCGGCGGCCAGCAGCAAGAGTGACAGGCAGGCGGCGGCACGGCGTGGCAGCAGCCAAACCCATTCGCCGCGGAGGCGTGGGGGACGCAGAGATTTCTCCGGAGATACTCTGGCTTTCCTATGTGCCCCCTGTGGCTCGCGGCTTTCCATCGTGAACGCGCCCATCGAGTGCGTCACCTCCTTACCGGTGCCTCAACACGATCTCGGTATAAGCCAGATCGTTCCGTTCGCTGCTGGTGTTGAGCACGATTTTCGACTGGCTCTTCGGCGGCGCATCGCCGATCGCCGGCGCCGTCTCATCCAGCAGGGCCAGGTCGCGCGCGGTTACCTTGCGGTCCAACTCGGACCGGACAGCCAGCAGCGTCACCGGCTCCGCGGCGGGCCTAGCCTGTTGCGGGAGGGACTCAAGCGGCGTGCGGCTCAGTATCACCATCAGACGTTCCTCACCGGGCGTCTCGTCGAAGATGTACCATTGCGCCGGAGGCACCGAGTACTGCACCCCGCGCGTGATCCGGTTCAGTCCCCCGTTGATGCGCGAGTCGGGGAACAGGACCGATTCAGCGCCGCTCGATCCTCTTTGCAGAACGTAAAGGTAACCGTCGATGTTCGACTCGAACACCAAACGGATCTTTTCGCCGGAACGGAACACGTAGGAAGGATCGACCTCCCGCAGGTCGCAGTTGGTGTCGGACACCAGGATCCGGTATTTCAGCCCGACGTGACGCCTGGGCGCCGCCACGGGCCCCGCCGAGGGTCGCGCCTTCGGCGCCTGCACGGCGGGTTTCACCGCGGGCGCGGCCGCACTCTTTACCGGCACGAGCTTGTCGGTGTAGAACATGTCGGACAAATCGCGGGTGCGAGCTTCGCCGCCCTCTTGCTGGCTTGCCCAACTTGCGCCTGATCCGGCTATCGCCAGAGCAAGCAGAACACGATGACGCTTGGCATTCATGATATCCTCGCTGGAATCCCCGTTTCGCAGCCCAGCTCGCCATTACGAAGAAAGATAGATGAACAGCAGTAAGAGCGCCGCAAAACCGATCGCGGCCAGGAACCATTCCATTCCCGTGAAGCTACCCAGAAACTCTGTAACTGGCGCCAGGGGAGACTTCCGCGCCGGCGCCTCCGGCGCCGGAGCCGCTTCAATTACTTCTGCCGGCGCTGCCTGGCGCGCCGCCGCCGGCGCGCCGACGATCTCCGTCGCCGCGCCACCGGCGCCCGCAAGCTGCAACCGCATCTCATAACCCGGCACCTCAAGAGTGTCGCCGGGCTGGACACGACGCTTCTCCCCCCGCGTGAGCCGCCCGCCGTTCACCCAGCTTCCATTACTGCTTTGATCAATGGCGTAAAGATCGCTTCCCTCCAACTGAAGCACAAGGTGCTCCCGTGACAGCGACGAGCCCTCGAGCGGCACTGCGCTGTCGGGGCCTCGCCCGAGCACCAGCTTCCCATCCACGCGGCAACGGTGTTCCTTCACCGCGCCGTCCGCTTTGGACCGGACCGATAGAAGAATCTCCACCGCTACTTCAACATCCTTTCCAGGCACCGCTCCAATTGCCGGCGAATCATGGGGTCGCCTCCCATCCAATCGATCAGGAACTTCCTCGCGGCATCAGGCACGGCGCCCAAGACCGGGAAACTCTCGATCATTTCGCTTAGCGACGAGCGGATCATTGTTTCTCGTTTCACCGGATCGGCGAGGTCGGCTCGCGTGCATTGGGCAGCGATGCCTGGCAGCGGGACCGCACCCTGTCGCGGCACGCCAAGCGCCAGCGGTTCGCTCCTGGAAGGCTCGAATCTCCGCCCCGGTTTCCCGGCGGCTTCAGCAGGCTCCCCGGTCGGGCCCAGGGGCGGCTTGCCGAAGCCTGGAGGCTTGATCTGCATGCGTACCCGAGGTAATTACTTGAACTGCACCACGTCCGTCAATTCCAGCAGGCTCCGCGCCATCTTGCCGGCATCCCCTTTCGGGTCGAGTTCCGTCGCTTTCTTCAGGTTCTTCCGCGCCGCTTCCTTGTCCATTTGAAACAGGCAAGCCTCGCCGAGATGCGCGTATGCGTAAGCGCTCTTCGGGTTCAACTCCAGCGCCCTCCTGTAATGCTTCACGGCCGCCGGGAAGTCCCCCTCGTGGAAGCTGACCGTTCCCAAGGCGACCTCCGCCACCTCGTTCTTCGGCAGCAGCGCCCGGACCCCGCGAAACACCTCCCGGGCCTCCTGGAACTTCTTCGCATCCCGATAGATGAACCCCGCCTCCATCAGCAGTGTCAGTTCCTCACTACTTGGCGCAACGTTCCAGCTCATCGTGTCAACTCCTCTTGCCGCTCCCTGGCGGCACGCCTCCGCAGCCCGGCCTTCCTTCGCGCGCGCCGGCGCGGTTACCTGCGGTTACCTGATGTTTCGAATCGAGGACATGGCCGCGTCGTGGCGCGCCTTCATCACGTTCGACGCCGTCTCGAATGCCCGTGTCTCCATCTGCATCTGACGCTGTAATTCCAGGAATTGCGAGCTCTCGCCCAGCAATCCGGTGGAGCCGAGCGCTCCCCCGCCGCCGATGAACTTGCCTACCACCGAACCGAGCCCCGGAGCGAAGATGTTGGCCGCCCCTCCGGCGACCGCGCCCAGGAACCGCCGGAAACCGCTCGGTTTCTTCGCGTTATCCACGTACTTCAGGATGTCATCGATGCTGTAATTCGGAGTCTGCGCCGCTCCGAGTCCTCTTAATACCGTCGACATATGGACTGAACTCCTCTCCTTAACCCTATTATCGAGGCCCCGTTACAATTCATTGCTTCTCTTCGACCATTTTGTCGCGGAGGTCACGCAGGTGTCCGATCAGCTCGAGCAGCCGGGCATAGCCGGCCATGGCCACCTTGGCCCGCTGCTTCTCCTCGTCGGTGCCCGCCCGCTGAATCTGGTCGAGTTGCCGGCAGGTCTTTTCGATTTTCTGAAGCGCGGCCTCGACCTCGTCGAAGCTCTTCTCAAACTGCGGGAACTTCCGCCAGGCGATGTCCTCGGCGGCCGCCGGCCGCGCCCCGGCGGCGGGATTCTTCGTCACTTTCTCGCCAGCCACGATTGCTTCTCCTTCGCCTTGTTGTCAGACAAGTCGTCCACTCCATTCAGGCCCTCGCCGCGGCGTTGAGCCACGACTGCCAGAAGATGTAAAAGAACGCCCGGCAGGCGAAAGCGCCTGCCCCACCTAACGCAACGGTGCCTCAATCTCCCGCCCCTAATTCCTGCCTCGGAAGTCCGGCAAGCTGCGGGGAAGGCTGTAACGCAATCACGCCCAGCGGCTGCACCGTGATTTGCGGCGTCAACTGGTCGTAGCTGAGCACCGAAATGTCCGGAAACTGGTAATCGAGCAGCCGCTTGACGAACCGCCGGATATCGCTATCGGTGATGATCACCGGCCGCTGCGCCGTCGGCGGCAGGGAGCCGATCTGAGCCTGGGCCGCGTTCATCACCTGCTGGATCACCGGTGGATCCATCGCCAGGTAAGCGCCGCCCGCGCCCTGCCGGACCGAGTTGCGGAACATCTCTTCGATCTCCGGGTCAAGCTGATACACGTACAGCAACGGCTTGCCCTCGGAGAGCTGGTAGCAGATCTTGCGCTTCAGCGCCACCCGCACCTGCTCGGCGAGGGTCAACACGTCGTGCTCCACCCGCGCCCATTCGCTCAGTGCCTGGAAGATCGTCTTGAGGTCCCGGATCGAGACGCCTTCCTCGACCAGCCGCTGGAGGATCTCGGTCAGCATTTGCAGGGACACCGGCTTCGGGGTTACTTCGTCGGCCAGCGTCGGATAGAATTCCTTGAGCCGGCCAACCATCCACTGGACTTCGTGAATGCCCAGGAATTCCCTGGCGTTTCGCCGCAAGAAGTGGGTGAGGTGCATAGCCAGGATCTCGTGCGTGTCCCAGACCTGGAGGCCGGCCTTCCCTGCCCGCTCGATCTGGTCGCGGCTGATCCAGGCGGCCGGCTTGCCCGTTGCCGGGTTCTGCGTGTCCTCGCCCTTCAGGCCGAAGATGAAAATGGCGCCGGCCGAGTCGTTGACCAGGACCGCATCCAATCGCACCTGGCCGCTGACCACGGGCACCTCGTTCATGTAGATGACGTAGCTGCCGCCGGGAAGCGGATTGTTCCCGCTGATCTGAATCGGCGGGAAGATGACGCCCAGTTCGTAATAGAGGCTGTTCCGGATTTCGCCGAGCATCTCGAAGAACCGCTGGCCTCGTTCGTTGCCGAGATCGACGTAGGGAGTGAGGTCCTCGCTCACTTCCAGGGCGATGGGCACGGTCACCGTGACCTCGGGTTCTTCCACCGCTTCCACCTTCTTCTCCTCGGTGGCGCTGGCCGCCTGCTTAATCGCGATCGCACGAAACAGCCCGAAGGCCACGGCGCCGGTCGCGACCGCCATGAGGAGGAAGGAGAGCTTCGGAAGGCCCGGGATGAGGAACATCACGAACAGCACGCCGGCGGCTACCCCGATCGCCTTCGGCTGGGCCAGCAGTTGCGTCGCCACGTCCTTGCCGACGTTGGTGTCGCTACCCTCGCCGGCCACCCGCGTCACCACCATGCCCGCCGAAATCGAGATCAGCAGCGCGGGAATCTGCGAGACCAGGCCCTGGCCGATGGTCAGCAGCGAGTAGGTCTGGACCGCGTCCATCACCTCCATGCCCATCATCGCCACGCCGATAATCAGGCCACCAAGAATGTTGATCAGCGTGATGCAGATACCCGCGATGGCGTCGCCCTTGACGAACTTCATCGCGCCGTCCATGGCGCCATAGAACTGCGACTCGCGCGCCAGTGCCTCCCGCCGCGCCCGCGCCTGGTTGAAGTCCAGAATTCCCGCGCGCATGTCGGCGTCGATGCTCATCTGCTTGCCCGGCATGGCGTCCAGCGTGAACCGGGCCGACACCTCGGCGACGCGCTCGGAGCCCTTGGTAATGACAATGAACTGCACCAGTGTGATGATCAGGAAGATCACGCCGCCCACCACGAAATTGCCGGCCGTCACGAACGTTCCGAACGAGCGGATCACCTCGCCGGCGTCGGCCTGACCCAGGATCAGGCGGGTGGCCGCGATGTCGAGCGACAGCCGGAACAGCGTCGTGATCAGCAGCAGAGTCGGGTAGGAGGCGATCTGCGTCGCCGTCGAGATGTAGACCGAGGTCATCAGGATGACGACGGCCAAGGTCATCTGGAGCGTCAGCAAGATGTCGAGAAGCAGGGTGGGCAGCGGGATGATCATCAGCCCGAGGACCGTCACGATCAGGAACGCCAACAGCAGGTCACTGAAGCGCGCAACTACTCCGACCAGCTCGCCGCCGCGGATGTCTTCTTTCGCTTTCAGAAAAGGCGCCAGAAGTTTTGTCAGCATGGTGATCTCAGCTCACCGCCCGGTTAGCGTGTCCTCCTCATGGCCTGATGTGAGACATCATCTGCTGGGAAGCCTCGTTGTGCTTCTTCATGAAGCTGGAGACAACCGCGATCGCCGCCTGCATCTGCTGCATCATGTCCTGGAGTTTCAACGCCTCTTCCGTACTGTTCCCCCCGTAGATCTTCTCGGCCAGGGATTTCAGCTCTCCAAGGCCCCGGATGCCGGGATTCTTGTCGAGCGGCTTGAAGCCTTCCTTCAACCCTCCGGAGCACTTGATGTACTCATTGTTCGAGATGCACGGCGGCCGCGGCGGGCACTTGTGCCCTCCGGGCTTCTTTACCCCCTTCATCTTGTTGAAGACGCCCTCGAAGGATTCCGACAGCCGCTTCGCGAGCGCCTGGGCTGGATTGGCGGCTCCGCCCACCGCGCTGCCCACAATACCGCCTACGACCGCGCCTACAGAGCCGTGGAGCAGGCTTGATGCCAAGCCAGTCATCGAGCACACGCGATGCCGCCCCTCTCAAGAACGCACCGGCGCCGCGGGGGCAATTCCCGCCACGACGCCGGCGCACATAGGCGAGTGACAGAACGCATCAGGCCTGTGCCTGCATGCGCTGCACTTCGTTGATGACCACCTCCATGCCATCGAGGATCGCCCGGGCGCGGTTGGCGCCGGGGTCCTCCTCCTCGGGATCGAGCTCCAGCGCCTTGTCGAACTCCGCCGCGGCCTCTTCGAACTTGCCCTGCCGCAGCAGCACCTCCCCAAGGTTGGCGTGCACAGTCGGGTCTTCCGGCTTTAGTTCGATCGCCTTGCGAAGGTTGGTGGCCGCTTCGTCGAGTTTCTCCTCGGCCAGCGCGAGCGCACCGAGCCCGGCATAGCCGAAGTACGAACGGCTGTCGAGCGCGATGAGCCCCTCGAAGATCGCCCGGGCCTCGTCGTTCCGGCCCTGATCGTAAAGCTGGAAGCCGAGCACGGCCATCGCGTCCACCTGGTCCTTGTTGAGGCCGAAGAAGGCGTTCAGTCCACCCTCCCCCCGGACCGCCTTCTCGAGGGCGTCGGGCGCTACCGCTACTGCATTCGGATTCGTTGCCATGGTAGTCCTCCTTCCTCCTCAACGGATTGCCGAGATCGCCTTTTGGGCCATCTGGCTCTGCATCTCCATCAGTTTGGAGATGGTGTTGAACATCATCTGCGCCTGTTGCATCATCTGCTGCGCCTTCAACTGGTCCGACATGTTCGGGGACTGCGCCAGTTGCGTCGCCTGGTTCATCAGGTTGTCGATCTGGCCCCAGCCGCCGCCAGCACCACCGACTCCGCCAACGCCGCCACCGACGCCCGGAAAGCTGCCGCCGACTCCGCCCACGCCCGGAAAGCCGCCGCCGCCGATGGGAATTTGAGGCTGCATACCACCCAAACCCCCCTGACCGAGCAAGCCACCCAGCTTGCCCAGCAGGTCCTGGATGCCCTGAAGCATGCCGCCCAAGCCCCGAAGGCCGCCGAGCGGGTTGTTGAAGACGTTGATGTCAATGTTGGTCACGTTGTTGTTGTTGGTGATGCTCGTCGGTCTCGGCGGGCAACGATGCGCGCGACGCTTTCGCTTCCGGCCGAACAGCTTCTTGAAGGCGCCGCCGATCTTACCGAAGACGCCGAGCGGGTCCATGAGTTTTCCCAAGCCCCCGAGCCCTCCGGCGCCGCCCACGGCGCTGCCGAGGATGTTACCCACGACGCCGCCGAGGGGGCCTGAGCCCAAGATACTCGAGGCCAATCCAGCAATTGGCAACATGCTGTTGTGTTCCTCCTTTTCTTCTCGCCGACTGATCTGAAGTTCGGTTCAACTTGCGAACCTGTTCCTTTTATCGGGACAGGACGCGTCAGAGTTGCGTTTCGCCGCGCGTCAACTTCACGCGCGCCGCTTCCAGTTGCAGTTCCAGCCGCGAGGCGTGCTGCCTCGCCTGCCGGCTTCTCAGAACCCTCACGTCCGCCGCCGCCTCGTCCAACCGGCCGAGGCCCAACCGAGCTTCCGCGCGGCGCGCTCGGGCCTCGACGTCGCCGTCATCCAGCGCCAACGCCTGATCCGCCTGCTCCAGCGCCCGCTGCTGTTCGCCAAGGGCCAAGTAGAGAGCCGCCAGCGCAGTGCGGCAGTAACGGTTTTCCGGGTCCACTACCACCAGTCCTTCGAAAATCGCCGCCGCCTCGCGATAACATCCCTGCAAATAGAGCGAGTGCGCCCGCTCGGCCACGACGAAGACATCCTCCTCCGTCCAACCCGCGATCGGCATCGCTACCCCCGCGTCTCCGAAAGATGACGCGCCACCACCCCGTCTTCCAGTTCCTGGAGCCTCAACAACACGCCGATCATCCTCTGCATGCTTCGAATTCCAGCCGCGTCGATGCCCGCCGCCAGCGCCGCGATTCCCCAGGGTTCCTGGAACGGCCGGCTGTGCCGCTCCAACAGGTCGCGCCACCGCACCCGCTCGCCGGCCACGTCCCTCATCTCGATTGTCGGCGGCAACGGCGGCGGCCCAAGTAGCGCTTGCGCCGGCCCCGGCCGGTCCACCCGCAGAACCTGCCGCCAGCTTACCGGCAACTGCGAGCTCAGCACATGCAGGCGGCTGCGGAACAGAGACGGCCGCTTCACCTCGCGAGTGGCGAACCGCCGTGTCACCGCCGGCAGCATCCCAGGGAGTGTGTATTCGACTCTCATAACGCTCTCGCTACGTCGCCTCCATCTCCGCCATCTGGTATACCCAGTTCAACACCTCGGCCACCGCCTCGTAGAGGTCCTCCGGAATGTCCCGCCCCACCTCGATCTCGAACAGGCTTTGCGCGAGACCGACGTTACGCACCACCGGCACACGGTGTTTCTTCGCCAGCTCGATGATTCGCTCCGCCATGCTCTCCTGGCCCTTGGCGGTCACCTTCGGCGCGTTCATCGTCCGCTCGTCGTACTTGATCGCCACCGCCAAGTGCGTCGGGTTCACCACGATCGCGTCCGCCTTGGGCACACTGTCGGTCATCCCGTGGGCCGCCATCTCCTCGTGGATCTGCTTCCGCATGTGCTTGATGTGCGGGTCGCCCTCCGATTCCTTGTATTCCTTCTCGACCTCGTACTTGCTCATCATCATGCCCTTCATGTACTGCTTCTTTTGCAGCATGAAGTCCACGGCGCCAAGCACGATGAAGGCGGCCCCGACGGTGTAAAGAAGATTGAACATGAGATCCGAGGCCAGCATCCCCACCTGGTCCAACCGCAGCCGCATCGCCAGCACCACGTCCGGAAGAGCCGCCATGATCGCCCGGTAGACCAGGTACAGCACGACGGCAAACTTTACCAGGTTCTTGAAAAGCTCCAGGTAGGTGCGCGCTTTGAAAAACAGGTTCTGGAATCCCTTGAGCGGGTTCATCTTGTCCAGTTTCGGCTTCAGCACCTCGGGCGCGAACAGCGCCTTGACCTGCATAAACCCGGCCGCCCCCGACACGATGAACAGCGCCCCTAAGAGCGGCGCCGTCAGCAGCAGGAACTTGCTGAAGCCGTGCCCCGTTCTTCGCAGCATCTCCTCGGCCGGCAGGTTCCCGCTCAATACAAGCGGCTGAAAGAAGTCGGCCATCAGTTGCCGCAACTCGGTGACATAGGTCGAGCCTCCCGCCGAAAGCACACCGGCCGCCGTCAGAAACAGGAACGCCTGCGTCAGGTCATTGCTCTTGAAGACCTGACCTTTCTTTCGAGCCTCGTTGAGGCGTTTTGGGGTGGGCGGCTCTGTTTTTTCGCCGGACATTGCCGATTTCTATCGTGCCTTCGGATTCACGATGCGCAACGCTTCGCGGGCGGGCCTCCCCTCCGCCAGAAGCGGCGCCCGCGGACGAGTTCAACCGATCAACTTGTGCCGCCGCAGCTCGACCATGGTGAGGCGGTCGGCCACCTCCTTGGGATACTTCGCGTACCTCTGGATCAGGAGCCCGACATTGAGGTCGCCGACATAGAAATGGCGTCTCGGGTCGTTGCCGTATTCGACCCGGAAAACACCGCCTTGCGGCGCGCGTTCATCGATCTTCAGGCGCTTGGCGCCCAGGGCTTCCAACCGGGCCAACATGGCTTCGGCCTGCTCCCGGGTGGACATCTCCGCCGGGTTCAGCGGAACGGAGGAGCCGTCCACGGCGCTGATCACCCGCGCCTCGGTTGGCTTCTGCACCGCCGCCAGTCGCGCGTTAAAGAATTCCGACCGGCTGGCGATGTTCTTCAGCATGTCCTCCGTCACGTCCCCCGTCAGGAGTTCCTGCGTCCACATCTCTTTGGTCAGCAGTTGACCCGGCTTCAAACCCGGAGCACCGGTCTCTGCGCCGGCGCTGCCCGGCGGCATCATGCCGAGAGCTTGCGCCTTCAGCATTTGCGACTCGAGCTGGCGCTCCATCGATCTGCCCTGGACTTCGCTTGCGGAAGGCTCCGGGGGCGCCACCTCCGCACCTGCCTTCGTGGCCGGTTCCCCGGCCGAGGGAACCCGGATCTCCTGGCCCGGAGTCAGGTTCTCCGGATCGAGGATCTGCGGATTGGCCTGAAGCAGCAACTCGTAGAGGACCGCCAGCCGCGCGGCCACATCCCGCAGATTCGACTCGCCTTCCAATACCCACGCCACTGCTTGCTCGAGATCCGATGAACTGAGCTGGATCGGGCCGGCATGGCCCGCTCGCCCGGGACCGCCGATCTGCGTCATCGTCCCTCCTTGTCCACCTGTTCCCAGTTATCGCGCCAGGCCGGGTGAAGGTTGCTGTCGCGGCCGGGCGCGTCCAGCCGCCTCAGGCGAATGTCTTCATCACGCTGTAGACGTTTTGGATCATCTCGGCCAAGTATACCTTCAGCCGGTCCAGGATCAGCGCCACCGTCAGAAAGACAAGCGCCAGGCCGACCAGGGACTTCACCGGCTGGCTCTCATTGTGCACGTTCAACTGGGGCGTCACCTTGCCGATCGCGCCGAACGCGACGTCTACCAGAAACAGCGCCACCAGCACCGGGGCGCTCAATTGCAGAGCGATCACCAGCGTCTCCGCGGTCAGCCGCGCCGCCTGCTCCATCAGCCGCAGAAGCCCGGATTGGAATTGCGGAAAGGAGGCCACCGGAACCATCTCGTAACTGTCGCTCAACGCTCGCAGGAACAGCAGGTGGCCGCCCAGGATGAAGAACACAACCAGCGCCGCCTGGAGCTTTAAGATGCCGATCGCCGACGTGTGTCCTTGCAACTGCGGCGCCAGATAAGTGATCTGGTTCATCCCTCGCTGCGTGTCGATGACCGTGCCAGCCATCTGCACCGCGAAAAAGACCAACTGCGACACAAAGCCGATGGTGGCCCCGATCATCACCTCTTTTACTAGAAGCGCCACGAAGAGGAGGGAGGCCACCTCCTGCCCCGCTTCCCGGGCCGCAATGCCCGGGTACAGCAGCGTCGCCACAAGCACGGCCAGCCCAACCTTCACCCTCGCCGGCACTGACATGCCGCCGAGGAACGGCGAGAGCGAGATGGCCGTTGCCAGCCGGGCCACCACCAGCCCGAACATCGCGAAGAACACCGTGATGTCCGTCCGGATCCCGAGGTTCGCCAGGACCCGCTCGAGCGTTTGCAGCAGTTCCATGCCGGTCCGCTACCTCACCAGCGGGATGCTTTGAAACAGGATGGTGGTGAAGCGCACCGTCTGTGTCAGCATCCACGGACCCAGGATGGCCAAGCTTAAGAACACCGCCACCAGTTTCGGGACGTAGCTCAGGGTCTGCTCCTGGATCTGCGTGGTGGCCTGGAAGAGGCTCACGACAAAGCCGACCAGCATCGCCACCAGCATCGGGCCCGCCGACAACAGCAGCACCAGCAACAGCCCCTCTCGCATAATGCGAAGGATCACATCGCCGCTCATCGCTCCTCCTTGCTCACACGTAGCTAAGCACGAGACCGCGCACGATCAGATACCATCCGTCCACGAGCACGAACAGCAGCAGCTTGAACGGCAGCGAGATCACGCTCGGCGACAGCATGCTCATGCCCATCGCCAGCAGAACGTTGGCTACGACCATATCGATGATCACGAACGGCACGAAAACCAGGAAGCCGATCTGGAAGGCCTCTTTGAGCTCGCTGGTCACAAAGGCCGGAATCAATATCTGGAAGTCGTTCTTGTCGAGCTGGCGCGAGGGCTGGCGGGGCTCGGAGGGCGCCGGAGGCGCCTGCGCCGCCGCCTGGGCCGCCTGTGCCACGCCAGCGGCTAGCGGCGGGGCCGTCGCCGGCTGCTGTCCCACTTGCGGAGCCGTTGCGGGCTCCTGTGACGCCGGCGGGGCCGGCCGGCGGTCCAGCCGCGCCGCCAGTTCCATGAACAGAACACGGTCGGTGGCGTGGCTGTGCCGCGACAGGAATTGCCGCAGAGGCTCCCTGCCCTTCCCGGCCGCGTCGAAGAGGTTTCTTATGCTGCCTTCAGAGAAAATCGATGGACTTGACCCGATGGCGCCCGCCGCCTGGTACATCTCCCGCGCCACCGGCGTCATGATGAATATCGTCAGGACGAACGCCAGCCCGGTGATGATCTGGTTGGGCGGGACCTGCTGCGTTCCCAGCGCGTTGCGCAGGATGGAAAGCACCACCGATATCTTGACGAACGACGTCAGCATGATGACCACGAAGGGCGCCAGCCCCAAGGCGCCCAGCACGATCACCATCACCACCGGGTTAGTCAGTTGCCCTCCCCCGGATGCCTGCGCCGATGCCGTTCGAGCCAACAGCAGCAAGCCACAGACGGCAAACAAGTTCTTCATATGACTCCCCCGATCAGGTGTCTTTCGAGCGTTTCAGCCCTCTCAGCAGCCGGCTGAAATCCCCCTCCTGCCTGGGTTGCGCGGATTGCTCCTGGAGATAGGCCTCCAGGCTCTGTGAGTCCAGCCTCGTCAGGTAATGAATGTCACCCTCCGAGGTGCCGACCAGAAAGAAATCGCCGCCGGCTTTGATGATGTAGAGCGCCTTCCTCGGCTCCAGCGGATAGCGGGCGACCACGCGAATCGGACCACCAGCCAGGCGTTTGAAACCCATCATGCGCGGGATCCAGAACCGCGTCGCCACATAGGCCAGAATAAGAATCGCCGCCAGAACCAGCAGCAGCTTGAGATAGTCCAGAATCTGCGTGTTGAGCGCGCCGACCTGCTGGGCCGGGTCCGCGATCTGTGACATGAGCAGGATGGTCTTCACGTAACTCTCCAGGAGAGTATCCGGACGCCCAGCCTCCCATCCACATCGACCAGTTCCCCGTCACCCACGATCTTGCCGTTGATCGCCAGTTGGACCGGGTCCGTCTTCGACCGGTCCAGCTCCAGGATCGTACCGCGCACGAGGCCGTTGGCTTCCGTCAGCGTCAGCTCCTTCTCGCCCAGCACAACATGGAGGCGGATGGTGAGACGGCTGAAGTCGGGAACCGCTTGCCCGCTCGCCGCCTGCTCGCCCTTGCCGGTATCGTCCATCAAGACACTCCTCTCAAAGTAGTTGTCGATCTCCAGAGTCCAAGGGTTGTCCTTCTTCGGCGCTGCCTTCCATCCGCGGCTGAAGTCGCCCGGGAACAGCAGCTCGCCGTCGGAGGTGAAAAGAAGAATGTCGGAGGGTTCCACCCGCCGCAGTTCGTCCGCGGTCAGTTCCACATAGCCCGTCGATGCCGTGAAGCGGAACGAAATCGCCGGCGGAAACCGGACTTCGGCGCCGGCGGGCGCCTCTGCCTCCATCGCCGCCAGCAGCTCGTAGGGGAAGTAGAGCCGAAAGGCCTCCGTCAGCCCGCTCAATTCCATGGAGAACGCCAGCGCGATCCCACGGCTGTCCGGAGCAAACCGTGAGGGCCCAGAGCAGGACGCAAGCGCATACTGGAATGGAAACCGCAGCCCGCGATTGGCTCTCTCGATCACCGACAGCAAGATGAACTCCAGGAGCCCGTCGTCGGATGGTGTGATGCCCGCTTCCGCTCCCTCGAGTCCGACCGGCTGGAGCAGGAGGTTGACGAGCTCCGACAGAAAAGACCGCCGCGCTTCCAGACAAGCCGCCTTCCCGATGGGATGCACCAGCACGAAGTACGCGGCCGCGCCCGCCGTCGCCGCGCCGCGGAATTCCTCCCAGGCCATCGAGCGGGCCCGCGGAGACGAGACTCGCACTTGCGACTCCGGGATCCACGTCTCCTTGTACCTCACCGTGAACGAGTACGGGAACATGGTGAAGCGGTCGCCCGAGCGCAGCACGTGCGGCTGCCGCGCCTGCAATCTCTTCCGGTCCACGTACGTCCCGAGGGAACTACCGAGGTCTTCCAGCAGGTACTGCCCGTGCTCGAGAAAGATCCGCGCGTGGTTCGTGGCGATCGCCGTCGCCGGCAGAACCAAGTCATTGTCCGCCCCCCGGCCGATGCGGTACTCCTCCTTCTCAATGACCAGTTCCCGCTCATCCTGTTGAGGCTGAAGGCTGTAAGTCTGCAAGAGCACGAGCTGTCGCGCCCCCGGACGGGCCAGCAACTCGCCGAAAACCTCCGACACCCACCCTTGCCAGTCCTGATAGCCGGGAAACGAGCGGCAAAACCAGTTCCACAGGCGGACCTCCTCGCGCGTGTGGGCGGCGAGGCCCTCGAAACGGTAAGGAGGAGGGCCTTTCATGGCGTTGCTATCGGGATCCCTCTCCACGGCGGACGCCGGGCATCGTTCTCGCGCCCGTGCTTCATCGCCTTCCTTGGCCGCCGCGTCCCTGGCCTCCTCGTTGCTGGCCGCCCCGCTCTTCCCGACCACGTTCCTGCCGCGGCGGTTGCGGATCGGACTGCACCTGAACGCTGCCCACTTTCAAACCCCGCATCGTCAGCGCGTGAGCCAGCGTTTCCACGTTCCTGTTCAGGAACTGCGCCACCTGATCGGACCGCGTGAGGAACTGAACCGAGATCTGGCCCTCGCTCTTTCCGATGTGAATCCGCAAGCCTTCCAGCGTGTGCGACTGAAGCTCGATCCGCACTTCGCTCTCGCCCCGCGCGTTGACCGCCACCACTACCTCGCGGACCAGGTCCTGAATCGCCCGGGATTCCAAAAGCCGACTCGGACCCTCCGTCTTGCGAACCTCCGGTGGAAGCGGCTGTTGCCCCAGGGCGGGCGAAGGCTGCCGCAGGCGTCCCGCTTCTTCCTCGGCCGCAAGACGCGGGCGCTCTTTGTCGATAGCGCCTTCGAGCAGCTCTGCCTCTCCGGTTCCTTTTTCCTTCTCCTTTTCTTTCGCCTCGCCCGCACCTTCGGCCGTTTCTTTTCCGGAGCCAGTTTTCAGTTCCTGGCGGGGAGTGGTCTTCTTGGCGAGTACCTTGGCGAATCCGCCCGGCTGCCTGGGCGCGGTCGCCGGTTCATCCTGCCTGGCAGGCACGGCGGGCTGCGACGGGGGAGTGTCATGCACCTTCATGTCGATTGCCTGTTCCGCATGAACAGGATGTTGCCGATCTCATCCTGCTCGAGCGCCTCTTTCCTTTCGGCCTCCGCGAGAAACCGTCGCTCCAGCTTCGAGCGGTGCTTCGTCAGAATCTCCACCTGCCGCGTACATTCAGCTACCTGTCGCCGGGCGTTCTCCAGCCGCTCCTCGGCCTCCTCAATGACGATCTTCTGCGAAAAGACCGCATCCCGCGCCGTCTCCACGTCTTGCCCCAAAGCGCGCAGGCGCTCGACGCGCCGCCGGATCTCGTCTCCCGTCACCGGCCGCTCGCTACCGCCATCGAGCAACGAGCGCCTCAATCCGTCGCGCTGGGCCGCGAGCTGTTCTTCCTTTTTCCTCAACTCTTCGAGCTTCTGCCTCTCCGCCCGCAACTCCTTCTGGCGCTCGGCAAGCGCCTCCTCGGCTTCCTCCTTCTCGCGGCTCTTCTGATCCAGCAGCGGCTGGAGGCGGTAACGAAACGTAGCCACACTCTCTCCACGCTAGCGCGGCTCAATTCATGAACATCTTCTTCAAACCCGCGACCGTGTCCGGGAACCCGATCCTTTCGCGCGTTCCCTGCTTCAGAAACGCCGTGATCTCGTCGATCTTCTCAATGGCGTAGTCCACCCGTGCATCGCTCCCCTTCTCGTAAGCGCCGAGCAGAATCAGGTCCTTCTGCTTTTCGTAAGTGGCCAGCACCTCCCGCATTTTGCCCGCGGCCTTGCGATGCTCGGGGTCGGCCACCGAGCTCATCACGCGGCTCACGCTATCCAGCGCGCTGATCGCCGGATAGTGGTTCTGCGCCGCCAGGTCGCGCGACAGGATGATATGCCCGTCGAGAATGGAACGCACTTCGTCCGCGACCGGCTCGTTCATGTCGTCGCCGGCCACCAGCACCGTGTAAAAGGCGGTGATCGACCCCTTGTCCGAGTTGCCCGCCCGCTCGAGCAGCTTCGGCAGCTCCGCGAACACGGACGGCGTGTAACCGGCGCGCGCCGGCGGCTCCCCGCACGCCAAGCCCACCTCCCGCTGGGCCCGCGCGAACCGCGTCACCGAGTCCATCATCAGCATGACTTTCTTACCCTGGTCGCGGAAATACTCAGCGATCGCCGTACCGACGTACGCCCCCTTCAGCCGCACCAGCGAGGGCTTGTCGGAAGTGGCGCACACCACCACCGACCGCTGCATCCCCTCCGGGCCCAGGTCGTGCTCCAGAAAATCCCGCACCTCGCGGCCGCGCTCGCCGATCAGCGTGATCACGTTCACCTCAGCCTCGGTGTTTCGCGCGATCATCCCAAGCAGTGTGCTCTTTCCGACACCGGCCGCCGCGAACAGGCCGATCCTCTGCCCCTCCCCGCACGTCAGCAGCGAGTCGATGACCCGGATCCCGATCGAGATCGGCTCCGTTACCCGCTTGCGTCGCAGCGGATCCGGCGCATGCCCGTAAACCGGATACTCCTTATCGCAATGGAGCGGCCCGCGCGTCTCCGTGTCCATCGGTTCGCCGAGCCCGTTGAGCACCCGGCCCAGCAGCCCGTCGCCCACCTTCACCGTCAGGCAATTGCCCGTCGGCACGACGTCGCTCTGCGGCCCGATGTCCACCAGGTCGCCGAGCGGCATCAGCAGCGCATCGCTGCCCTGAAAGCCGACCACCTCCGCCTTCACCGGAACGCTCGATCGCGGGTTGTAGATCAAGCACAGCTCGCCGACCCACGCTTCCGGAACCGAGGCCTTCACCAGCAATCCCACCACTTCCTTGACCCGGCCCTTCACCTGGACCGGGGCCGCGTGTTCGACCTCTTCCAGATACTTGCCGAGATCGATGACTTTGCTCGCCATTACTTTTTAGCCGCTCGCAGGAGGATCTCCTCCATGCACTTCAACTGCGTCTCCAGTCGCGCATCGATGACTCCCAGGTCGCTCTCCACGATGCACCCGCCCGGAGCCACCGAATCATTCGCCACAATGTGGATGTCGCGGGAAGACCCCACGACCTCTTCCAGTTTGCCGATGTGGCGCCGCACTTCCTCGAGGTGCGCGGAATTCACCTGGATCGACAGGGACCGCTCGCGCCGCACACTCCGCAGCGCTTCCCTCACGATGCCGACGATCGTTTCGGGCGCCGACGCAAGCTGCCCGCCAATGATCTTCTCGGCGATCCGCACCGCCAGCCGCACCAGTTCCGCCTCGTAATCCTTCTCGAGCTTCGCCGCCGCCTCATGCGCCGAGGCGAGCGCCGCGTTCCACTGGCGCAAGCCTTCCTCGTAGCCATCCTCTCTGGCTTTGGCCAGGATCGCCTCTCGCTGGCGGCCGGCCTCTTCGAGCACTTCGGCCGCTTGCTGGCGCGCCATCTGCACAATGTCCCGCGCCTCCAGCGTGGCCGAGAAGATTTCCTTCTTGACGACCTTCTGCCCGGGTATCGCCGCCGGCTCGGCGGTGGGCTTAGCCTTGATGATCTTCTCGTCCATGCGACCCCCGGAGGAACTCGCACGCTGCCCGCCGCAGCCACGGCGGCGCCCCTTCCAGTCCGCCTCCCCAACGATCTCGCGCGGCGCGCCAAGCCGCCTGCGCCTCCGACTGGCGGAGGCTGCGGAGGCGGTTTTTCCACTCCGCCGGTTCCAGTGCTGCCGCTTCGTCGAGCAATCCGCGAACTACCCTCTGGCCGGGCTCCGCCAGCAACGCCAGGACCGGCTCCAGCCGCTCCCGACCCTTCAGCAAACCGAGATAGCAGAACGCCGCTTCCCTCAACGCCGCCCGGCTCCTTCCGCCACGCTTTCGGCCGGCAACTGGCGCCGCTGCGCCATTGTCGTCAGCTCGTTTTCAAGCCGCCCCACTTTCGCGCGCAGCCGGTTGGCCCGCAAGGCCAGGCCAATACATCCGAGCCCTGCGATCACGGCCAGCGCCAGCGACACGACGGTGACTTCCTGGTTGCCGAGATACCAGGAGACATCGCGCGGCGGCACCGTCTTCGGCTCGATCTTCTTGTACACCACCGCCACGTTCTCCGGCTGCAAGCCTTCCACTCCCCGGGCCACAAGACTCCTGATCTCTTCCTCTTTGAGCGGAAGCTGGCTGCCCTGGTACTTCACCAGCACCGACGCCGTGGTGGGCTTTCTGTCCTCCCGGTCCATCAGCGGGCTGTTCTCCGGCAGCACCACGTGTACCCGCGCGTCCACCACGCCCGCCACCGACTTCAGGGTCCGGCTGATTTCTCCGGACAGCCCGACGATCAGCCGCGCCTTCTCCTCACCCGCCGTCGGGATCATCCCGCCGCCGGGGAAGGCTTCCGATAGTCCCTTAACCTTCTCGCGCGGCAATCCGTTCTCCTGAAGGATCCGCCAGGCCAGCACCAGGTTCTGATCGCCTCCTTTTACTTTCACCGTCCACAGCGGGCCTTCTTTCTGCTCGCCGCCCACTTCCCGCTCGCGCGCGGCATCCAGCCCGTGCTCCTTGAGCAGAACGATGATCTCCTGTGCCTCCTGCTCGCTCAGGCCCGTTTGGAGCTCCTGCTTCAGACAGCCCGTCAGCACCGCCAGGATCAGCACCACCCATAAGCACTTGCGCATGTTCTCCTCTCCCGATGAGGACGCCGGGCCCGGCTCTTCCGACACATCCGAAACCGGCCCGCGCGAGGCACTTATACCTGCGTCTGTAGAATGGATTTAATTCCGGAATTGACCTGCTCCACCACCTTGCTCACCAACTCGATGTTCTGTGTCATCTGGTAAATCTGCATCTGTACTTTCAGTAAGTCGCGAGGGTTGTTCGTTCCGGCGAGACCGTTGACTAATTCTCCCGTCGCCTTGAAGTTCGCCTCGATGGTGTTCAGCCGCTGCCGGATCGGATCGAACGCCGATGACTTCGGGAGGGCATTCACCTGGCGGGTCAGCCCGTCCATCCTCACCTGCGTGCGCTTCATGTCCACCTTGAACACTTCTCGCGGCGACCGCGAGCGCCCCGCCTGCATCCGTCTCCGCAGATCGCTTTCCAGGACCCGCGTCTGCTGGGCGGAAACTTGCGTGACCTGCGGAGGGAGATTGTAGGGCACGTTCAGACGGTCGTCCTGAAGGTTGCTCCGGATCTGGTCGAACTTTGACGGCCCCCCCTTCTCCGTCGCGGCCGTCCCGAAGTCCTGCTTCGGGGTGATCGCCCTCACAGCGCCTTTGCTGATGATCGGATCCGCCATACTCCCCTGCCTGGGCTATACTAGCGCCCGCTCCCGCGGGCGTCCGGCGTCGTCATTCCTGGCCGGCGCTGGCCGCACAACTGTCCCCCGGCTAGCGGTCGTCTCCAATTATCGGCCCACCCGGAGCAAAGTTTCCTGCCTCGCCGCCTGCGGCTCTCCTGCCGGCTGTTCGAGCCGATCCCGGATCATGTCCAGGCTCTTGGCATGGAGGCGCGACACCCACGACTTCGACAATCCCAGCTTCTGCCCGATTTCTTCCAGGCTCAGATCCTGAAAGTAGTAGCCCTCCACCACCAGCCGGTTCTTTTCCGGCAGTTGCGCCAGCGCTCCCCGCACCCTTCGCCGCGCCTCCTCGCTCAGCAACAGGTGCTCCGGCGAAAGCTCCTTTGGCTCGGCGATCTCTTGCGCCATCCCCTCCAGGGTCAGCAAATAGCAGCTCAACACCGAGCCCGCCATATTCTGGAGTTCCTGGAACTCCTCCGCCGCGCCTCCCGCCGAAGCCGCGCCGGAGGAATAGTCCTTCATGAATTCGTTGGCGGCGGCCTCGAACCGGTATTGCTGGTACAGGGTTTTCGGAAACCAGGCCGTCTTCCGGAGCCAGTCGTAGACCGCACCTCGAATCCGGTAGTAGGCGTAGGTCTTGAATTGCGCCCCGTGCGCCGGATCGAAGCTTGATGCGGCCTCCACCAGCCCCAGTTCCGCCGCGGCCTCCAGGTCCTTCTTCTCGATGCCCGGCGGCACCGTGCGGAGTACCTGCGCCGCAATTGCGTGCGCGTAACCGCGATGCGTGTCGATCAGGCGGTCCGCATCCTGCTTAGGCGCCCATCCCATAAGACTGAGCCCAGTTCATGGCGAGCCTGTGTGGCATAACACACAGATTGGCGCAGGCCCTCCGACCTGGCTCCTCTCCCGTCGGTTGTATTCTCTCAGCAGCCGGTCGTCCCCAATTGTGACGCAGAAACGGTTCTATTTCAATCGGATTCTCAGCGCCGCCTCCGGATCGGTTGCGCACCGGAACCCGATGGCCGCGTGCCGGTTGGCTACGAGTCTCGGCGGATGCGACGCTCGATTCGTCGTGCGGGCCATGATCGGCGGCAGAATGAATCCTCCGCCACGGATCACCCGCTGGCCACGCTCACTCGCCGGAAGCCCGGCGGGATTGCCTTCGTAGAGTCCGTACTCGTTCTCCACCCACTCGGGCACATTCCCCGCCAGGTCCAACACCCCATAGAAGCTACGGTCTTGCAGGAAAGACCCTGCCGCTGCCGCGAACTCGCTGCCGTCCTCCCCGCCCCGCAAATTCGCCGCGCTGTCAACGTACTCGTTGCCCCAGGGGTAAAGCAACGCGCCGGTTCCTCGCGCCGCCTTCTCCCATTCCGCCTCACTCGGCAGCCGCTTGCCCGCCCACGCGGCAAACGCTCTCGCCTCCTCCCATGAGATGTTCATCACCGGATAGTCGGTCTTGCTGAAGTACTCCGGATCCCAATCCGGATTCGCCGGATATGGCTGCCTCGAAACGTCGCAGAACTCCTTGTAGCGGCCGTTGGTCACCTCCAGCCTGTCGATATAGAAGGCGGACAGCTTGACCGGGTGCGCCGGAGCCTCGTTCTGGTACCCGAAGGACTCGCTCCGCCGCCCGTGATCGTTCCCCATCACAAACTCTCCCTCGGGAATCAGCACCATCTCTCCGGTACTCGTTTCGATCACCGGCGGATACTCCAATGGTTTCGCCTTCCTGCCCTCCGCCGCCAAGCGCTCCTGCTCTGCCTTCTTCCTCGCCTGTGCCGCTGTCTGGTCTTCGCTTCGCTTCTTCTCCAGCAGTTGCTCGAGCCCGGGCACGAGCTTGGCCAGCGCCACGAGGTTCGACCGGTTGCGCCATGCGAGCCACGCCCCCGCAGCCAGCGCCACCACCAGCACCACGAGAACCACTGCCACCACCAGCGCTTTGGGTTTCCTTTCTTCTTCTTTCTCCTTCGGCCCAGCCGGTGCAACCTCCGAGGCCACCTCCAAGAATTGCGTGACGTCCAGCCGGCCCTTGCCCTCCTCGAGCATCTTCCGGACGTCGGCTAGGGACTTCACCCGGCGCGACCGTTCCTTCTGCACCATCTGCTCGATGACGTCCGACAGCGGAGGGTAGAAGCCAGCCAGCAGCGCCTTCAGCGGCTTGGCCTGCCGTTTCGGGTCGCCGTGCCAGTTCAGCCACGCAAAGTCCGAGCCGTCCGCGAGCACGTCGGCAAACTGCCGGCGAAACAATCTCCCGCCCAGGAGGATTTCGTAGAACATGAACCCGAGGACATAAATGTCCTCGGCCTGTCTCCACTCTTGTGAGCCAGGTTTCACCTCCACGCCGGTTTGTTCCTGGAACATCTCGGGCGCGGCGTATTTCGCCTCACCGGCGATGGCGGTGGCCGCACCGTCCACGGCGGCCTCGGCCGCGATATCCACCTTACCCCCGCCCAGAATCCGAATCGCCCGTGAGAGCGGGGGATGAGCCATGTTGGCATTGTGGATTTCGTTCAACCGCTCCACGATGGCGACGAACAAGGGAAGCACCGATAGAGGATCGGCCGGTTCCTCGGCAATCAGCGCTGCCAGGGTGTCACCCGCTTTCCTGGGACGGGCACCGGAGGCACCCGCGGCTTCCAGCGCCTTCAACAGCTCCTCGACCGACTGGAACCGCTCCGACGGCTCCGGCGCCAGGCACTGTTGGACCACCTTCGCTATCCCCTCCGGCGTCTCCGGCAGTTCCTTGGCGATCGACGGCGCCGGCGACGTGATGCGCTCTTTCAGGGTTGCGTTCTCCAGCGGCTTTTTGCCCGTGAGCAACTCGTAGAACATCACTCCCGCGGAGTAAATGTCGGAGGCCCGGGAAGGCTCCCGGCCCATCAGCAGCTCCGGCGCCATGTAAGCCGGCGTGCCGATCGGGGCCCCCACCGTTCGATCGCTGCTCAGGTCCCTGGCGATGCCGAAGTCCATCAACTTCAACACGCCCCCGCTCGCCAGCATCACGTTCAGCGGCTTGATGTCGCGGTGGAGGATCCCCTGCGAATGCACATGCGTCAGGGCCTCGCAGAACTGCCGCGCTAGGGTCAGGAACTCCTCCGGAGAGAACCGCCCGCGCTCGCGCAGAAGCTGAGTCAGGTTCGGCCCGTCGATGAACTCCATCGTGATGTAGAGCAGCCCGCGATGCTCGCCGATGTCGTGAATGCGAACCACGTTGCGGTGTGTCAGCCGGCGCGCCACCAGCAGTTCCTGCTTGAACTTCTCCAGCAGCTTTGCGTCCTCTGCGATTCCAGGCCGGATCGCTTTCAGCGCGATGATCTCCCCGATGAGCCGGTCCCGCGTCTTGTAGACCGAACTCATGCCCCCGGTTCCTAGGTGCTCCAGGATCTCGTACCTGCCGGCGAACACCTCGCCTACCTGGGGCAGCGCGAGCGCCATCGTCTGGGTACGGTCCGCCAGCGGGTCGGTGATGTCCTCTGGTCCAGCCATGTGACTACATATGCTACACCCTAGTTGCGGACTCTGAAACTCCGCTGGACAGCGAAGCCTGCTACCGTTCTTCAGCTCCCTGCTAGAACGTGTAAGAGACGTTCAGATAGAGGTTCCTGCCAGGCTCCGGAATCTTCGCCCCCGACCGGAACGGATCGCGCTGGTAGGAGAGATGCTCCCCATACTGCCTGTCGAGCAGGTTCTCGAGGCCCGCCACCAGGAAGAATTTCCCGATATGCAACCCTCCCTTGAGATTCAGCACGGCATAGCCCGGCGTGTCTTGCTCTCGCAAGTCCGAGTCCACCCGAGTCTGCCTTCGTGCCAGGATGAGTTCCGGCTCGGCAAAGAAGGCCTTTGTGCCATAGCGGAGCGTGAGCCGGGACTTGAGCGGCGGAATCTCCGCGATGTCCCGGTCCCGTATTCCTGTGCCGGGCTTCTCGTGCTTGACTCCGCGCACGTACGAGAGACCGGCGGACAGCAAGAGAGTCCTGGTGAACGCGAAAGCGCTGGTCAGCTCGCCGCCGTACATCCTTGCGTCCACGTTCTCGTAGGAGCGGGCGAACCTGTTGGGAGTGGCCGCGACCGGGTTGATGAGGGGCTGGTTGTGGAGGGTGACGAAGTCGGCCAGGCGGCTGTAAAAGAGCGCCGGCTTCACGTAGTACCGGCCGCGCCTGTAATTGCCGCCGGCATCCACTTCCGTGTTTCGGGTCGGCCGCAATTCCGGGTTGCCTACCCAGTCCGCGTTCATCCTTCTCAACGAGAAGTAGCGCTCCCGGGGGTCCGGCGGCCTGGCGGCATGCCCCACGCCCGCGAAGAGTTCCAGATCGAACGGCAGCGAGTAGGCGAACCGGATGTTGGCGGTGGGATCCGTGCTTGTGGCGGACAGCGCCCGCGCGCCCTTGTAGGCCCAGTACAGGCCGGCGCCGGTGTCGCGCGCTTCGCTGGTCACCCTGTCCAGCCGGAAGCCGCCGCTGAGCCGGAACCTGTCGCTGAACCTCCGGTCGTAGTCGCCGAACAGGCCTCCAGCCGTCTGGTTGACGTTGGGAATCGCGCGCTGGTCGGTGTACACGCCGGAGAGCAACATCGTGTTGACGGCGTCCCAGTTCCTGCGGTACGCCTCAAACCCAATGACGAGGTCCGTGAGCTCCGCTTCGATCCTGCCGCCGGCCGCTTTCGTTCCGGCATAGGTCGCCATCCGATATCCTCGCACCCCGCCCGCCGAGCTGGTCCGGTTCTCGTCGGTCATCCAGTGCTTCACCTGGGTGAAGTAGCTCTCGATCCTCAGCGCCTTCAACCTGCCGCCGGCGGGACTGATCGCGTAGGCCAGCTTGAGCCGGTCGGCATTGTCATACACGGCATCCATCAGCAGATAGGGATAGAGGACCTCGCCGCCGGCTTGCCGGGTGAAGGCGAGTTCGAGCAGATGGCCGGAAGCGGGCGAAAGGGACAACCTGGTCCAGCCGGTGTGGATCGCGTAGGCGTCCAGAGTCTGCACAGACTCCCGGTAGTTCGCGTACTCGGTGACGCGCTTCCCGGTCCCGTCCAGGTACGGCTTGGCGCGCCGGAACGAGTAGCCGGCGACCGCCCGCAGCTTGTCACCCGAATAGGAGGCGCTTGCCGAAGGGTTGAGGGCGCCGAAGGAGCCGGCGGAGAGATTCGTGGTGACATGGAAGCCCGTTGGCGGCCGTTTGCTCAGAATGCGGACCAGGCCGCCGAGGCTGCCGTGATTCCTCACATCGAAGGCGCCCTTGACTATCTCCACGCGTTCCACCTCGGCGAAGTCGACGTGGAACGCGGCCGGATCCATGTGATTGGGGCACGCTCCGTAGATCCTCGCGCCGTCCACCAGGACGTTCAGGTTTCCCTGCTGGAACCCGCGCAGCACGACATCGTTGGCCACCCCACCCTTCCGGATCTTCCACAGTCCTTCGACTTTCGACAAGGCCTCGCCCACGTCTTTGGCCGGGCTTTCCCTGACCTCCCGGACCTCGAGCGCTTCTTCTTCGAAGTCCCGCTTGCCCTTGAGCTCGATCTCTTCGAGTGGAACCTGCGCAGGCGCGACGAGCACGAAACTGAACATTGCCAGCAGCTTTCTCATGACCTAACCTCCCGAAGCGCGGTTGACGACCGTTTGCGGGCACGGTGCGTTTGTGCCCGCCTGGAAAGGCAGCAATCCTGTGAGTCTGGCTGTGTCTGCTAGCGGCGGGGAAGGCCGGGAGGGGATCGTTCGTGGAGTTGGGCCATGTGTACGAACGAAGGGGTGGGCGCCTCGTAAAGGATGGCGATCCCTGGCGCGGGCCGGGGCTCGCTCCACGAGCGACCCTTAGCGGCCGGCAGCGGACCGCCGGCGGGCAGCAGCCTCAGCGGGCAGCGGCATCCATCCCGGGGCGCCGCCGCCGTTACCTGGGCATCACTCCGAGGCTCCGCCCGGGCTGCGCGCCTTTTGCAGCACGACGACAGGCACGGCTTACAGCAGGCGCAGCAGGCGGGCGTGGACTGGTCGGTGAGAAGAGACGCTGCCGCGGGCTCGGCGTGGGGCCAGCAGAGAAGCGCGGCGAGCCACGCCACCGCCGCGCGCCTGCCTGCCTGGACCCGCTGGCGCCGCCCCGGCATGGGAAAGCTTCCGAGGATCAAGATAGAGCCATCCGGCTCCCGTGTCAATGTGTCTTGCGCGTCGGCGCGTCGGGCCGGCATTCGCGGGAGCGGACCTTAACTCGCCAGGATCTCCCGCACGAACTGGGCCGTCTGGCCGATCTGATCGTTGAACCTCTGGTACAGCCCGACAATGATGGCGTCATCCGGCTTAATTCCCTTCAGCGCGACCTCGATCTGCTGTCTCACCTGCGAGGGTGAGTCGACCGTGCGCCCGGCGGCGAGCACTTTGTAAGCCAGGCAGGGCTTGCTTGTCTTGCGGATCACCGCCATCATTGCCGGCGGGTCCGACGGAAGGTAGATCTCTCCGAGCGGCACTTGGCCGCCGAGGATCTTCTCGAACTCGGCCTTTGGACGGATCATGTAGTACAGGCTGGTCATGTAGTAGTCCACGTCCCAGCCCTTCTCCTCGGCGTATTCCACCGCGGCGGGATTGTGGCACGACAGGCCGACCATCGCGCCGGTGTCGCGGATGCGCTTCAGGTAATCGAGCGAACGGTCGAAGTTGCCCTCGTGCCAGAAACGGTTCGTCGTGCCGCCGTGCTGGGCAATCCCCAGCGGCTTGAGCTTGACCGCGCGCTTCAGCATTTCCGGCTGCTCGTTGAAGTTGGGCCGAGAAAGGAGCAGAAGTTGGAGCTTGCCGCCGTTGTCCTTGTAGCGCAGCCAGTCGGTTTCCAGCCGCTCGCTCCAACTCGCCTGCCAGGTGTTGAGGCCGGCGCGCTCAAGCTCACGAAGGAAGGCGAGAACGCGCTCGGTGGTGTGGTACTCGCCCATGTGCGCCGAAAACAGGTAGTTGAAATGCGAGTACCCGTAGATAGTGTTGGCGCCGGCCACCAGGCGCGTGATGCGGTGGCGGCCGAACGGCGCCGTCGGCAGCAGGGGACCGGGTTTGGCCTCCGGCATCGCGGCGCCAGCCGGCTCCGCCTGCGCGGAAGCGGTGTTGGCCGCCGCCAGCCAGCCGGCCAGCGTCCCGGCGCCTTTCAGCAAATCCCGCCGCTCCATCGCCTTGTCGTCGATGGGGTCGATCTCAATCATCCAGTTGACGTCCGCTCTCGGGTCGCGCTCCATGGTCCGCCTCCAAAGGCCCCATTGTACGCCTGGCCCCGGGGAGGGCCCAGGTTCTCTGTTCCGCGCTCCGAGCTCGGTGCAGACGCCGACAATACCGACGGGACGGATGCGGGGCAGCATTGGAGCGAGCCCGGGCGCAGTCGGACCAGATATTGACGTCTGACAAGCCCTCAGTAAGCAGGGGGCACCCGAGGCTCAACCCACCGAATTAGCTGCGGAAGATCCGAAGTCACCATCTTCCAGACTTCTTCGAGGTCCACGCCCTCATAGAAGTGAATCAGCTTGTCGCGCGTTCCGGCAATCAGCTTCCATGGAACTTCCGGATGCGCGGCACGGAACTCGGTTGAGAGCCTCTTGACTGCTTCTCCGACAACCAGAAGCTGGTGAAGGACTGCCGATTGAGTCTTCGCGTCCGCAAGGAAGTCTGCTTTGTCCGCGTGGCCCTTGAATTCGATGGCCAAGCGCGCAGCCTTCAAGATGTCGAGAAGATGGGCTTCATCGCGAGACAAAGTACGGCTCCGCAGTCTCCAGGATTGCCTTGCGCCGAATCCAATTCGAGCTCCGCTCAATGGCTCGCCGCGAAACGAGGTCCACTTTTCTAGCCAGGATGCTTGACAGCTCCTCCTCCATCGCGACGTGATCGAGCAGGCTCCAGTCTGCGTCCGGGGCGAAGCTGACCAGCAGGTCCACATCGCTGTCCGGGCGAAAATCATCGCGCAGGGCAGACCCGAACACGCGGAGTTCGACGATCTTCCACCGGCGGCAGAACTCATCGAGCCGCTCTGTAGGAATGGGAATCTTTTGGCGCACTGTGCCGCCGCCCTAACGGCAGGATACCAAGGCAGACAGCACCGTAGGAAGTACTCCGGTGGCCAAGGGTGGGCACAAATCTGAACACCCTGGCGAAGGGTCGGCCGATGTCCACACGCCATCAACCGCCGTAAGCTAGTGAGTGCTTGCAGGATAACTGGTCGGGGCGAGTGGATTCGAACCACCGACCTCCTGGTCCCGAACCAGGCGCTCTAGCCAGGCTGAGCCACGCCCCGACTCCTTATTCAGTGTAGCCCGCCGCCTGGGGGCAAGCAAGGACTTGTCGCGGCGCGCCGGCCCTCAGTATGGCGGCCCAAGCTGCTGGAACTCGAACCTCCGCGGGTCCAGGCCGCGGGCCGTGAGCTGGCGGATGCACTCCTCGACCGAGTCGCCGATCGCCTCGATTCGCCGCAGCGGCAGCGTCTCCGGAGTGTACACTTCGAGCGCAACCGTCTTGCCGACGAGTTGCGTGCGCTCTTCGAGTGTCAGCCGCTCCGGTGCACGGCCGATGACGGTCTTGGGGTCAATCGCGGATGCAAACGGCATTGAGGCGATTCTATCATCGGCCGCGCCGCCATCCGAATGCCGGATGGGCCCATCGGCGGCTCCTGTTAAGATGAACTCGAATGTCCTACGACCTCATCGTTATCGGGAGCGGTCCGGGCGGCTATGTGGCCGCCGTTCGCGCCGGCCAGTACGGCCTGAAGACCGCCATCATCGAGAAGTCGCCCAAGCTGGGCGGCACGTGTCTGCACGTGGGCTGCATTCCGACCAAGGCGCTACTCCACACCGCGGACGTTTGGGAGGATCTCCTGCACGGCTCCGAGCAGGGCATCCTCTGCGACAATGCGCGCCTCGACTACCCGAAGACCATCGAACGGAAGAACCAGGTCGTCGCCAAGCACGCCAAGGGCGTGGAGTTCCTGATGAAGAAGAACAAAGTCGAGTGGGTCAAAGGCCAGGGCCGCCTGCTCGGCCGCGGCCGCGTCGAGGTCCGCTCGGGCGGCGGCGTCAAGACGCTCGAGGCGAAGCACATCATCATCGCCACCGGCTCGGAGGCGCGCATGCTCCCCGGGCTCGATCGCGACCCGGAGCGCATCCTCACGAACATCGAGATCCTCGACATGACCGTCATCCCGAAAACGCTGGCGGTCGTCGGCGCCGGCGCGGTCGGCGTCGAGTTCGCCTCCATCTTCAGCCGCTTCGGATCGAAAGTCACTTTGCTTGAGATGCTCCCTCGCATCGTGCCGCTCGAAGACGAGGAAGTCTCCAAGGAACTCGAGCGGGTGTTCAAGAAGAAAGGCATCCGCGTGGAAACGGCCGCGAAGGTCGAGAACATCCGGCGCGCCGGCGCGGGCGTTCAATTCAGCGCCACACTCGCCGGCGGCAAGCGCGAGGAGATGGAGGCGGAGAAGATCCTCATCGCCGTGGGACGCAAGCCGAACACCGACAACATCGGCCTCGAAAACACGCGCGTCGAGCTGGATCGCGGCTCCATCAAAGTGAATGAGTGGCAGCAAACGGGCGAGCCGGGTGTTTACGCGATCGGCGACGTGGTGGCCGGGACGCCGCTGCTGGCTCACGTGGCCTCGATGGAGGGCCTGGTCGCGGTGGGGCACATCGCCGGCAAGCGGGCGAGGCCGGTCGATCCGCGGCGCATCCCCAACTGCACTTACACCGAGCCGGGTATCGGCAGCGTCGGCCTCACCGAGGCCAAGGCGCGCGAGCTGGGCTACAAAGTGAAGATCGGCAAGTTCGGTTTCATGCCGAACAGCAAGGCCAGCATTCTCGGCCGCCACGACGGCTTCGTGAAGGTAGTGGCCGACGAGAAGTACGGCGAGATCCTCGGCGTCCACATCATCGGCCCGCAGGCCACCGAACTGATCGCGGAAGGGGTGGCGGCGATCGAAGCCGAGGCGACGGTGGAGACGCTGACCAGCACCATTCACTCCCACCCCACGCTCTCCGAGGCGGTGGGAGAGGCGTTCAACGCCATCTACGGTCTGGCTATCAATGCGTAGGTGCGAGCTTCGCGACCTGGGGCGCGTCGAGTACAGCGAAGCCTTCGAGTTGCAGCGCGCCCTGGTGGAGGAGCGAAAGAGCGGCCGGATCCCGGACCAGTTGCTCATCGTCGAGCATCCCCATGTCATCACGCTCGGCCGCAACGGCAAGCCGGAGCACTTGCTGGCCGGAGAGGAAGCGCTGCGCCGGGCCGGCGTCTCGTTTTATCCGGCCGATCGCGGCGGGGACGTCACCTACCACGGGCCGGGGCAGATCGTCGGCTACCCGATCCTCGACCTCCGCGAGTGGAAACGCGACGTGGTGGCTTACGTGCGCGCCATTGAGCAGGTGATCATCGGCGCGCTGGCTGAATTCGGCCTCGCCGCCGGACGCATTCCCGGCTGGACGGGCGTGTGGGTGGACGGCAAGAAGATCGCCGCCATCGGCGTTCACATCAGCCGCTGGGTCACCTCCCACGGCTTCGCGCTGAACGTGGACACGGATCTGCGCTATTTCCAGTACATCGTTCCTTGCGGGCTCAGCCAGCCTGTCACGTCCATGGCGGCACTGGGCGCGGGCGCGAGCCGCGCGCGGGTCGTCGAGGCGCTCGCCCGCCATTTCGCCGGCATATTCGAGTGTGAGATCATCTCATCGGATTTGTAGGATCTTCGAGTGAGTTCGCGGACCGTCCACGCGGTGCTGGAGGAAACGGCGGCGCGCTACGGCCATCTTCCGGCGCTGCACCAGCCAGAGGGCGGAAAGCACCGCGTGTACACCTGGGCCGAGTACAAGCGGGCGGTGGAAGAAATCGCCGCCGGGCTGCGGCGTCTCGGCGTCCAGAGGGGCGAAGTGGTGGCGCTCGATGCGGAGACGCGCGCGGAGTTTTACCTCGCCGACATCGGCACGATGACCGCCGGCGCGGTGGCCGCGGCCCTTTACCCCAGCTATCCCGTGGAAGAGCGCGCCCGCACGCTGCGGGCGGTGCAGGCGCGGGCGGTGTTCGTCGAGGACCCGGGAACGCTTCAAGCGCTGCGGCAGGCGGCCGGGGAGCCGCTGGAGGCGCACTGGGTCCTTCTCAGCGGACAAGCGGCAGGCGCGATGACGCTCGAGGAGCTGCGAAAGGCGGGGCGAGAAGCGATCGAGTCGGACCGCGGGCTGGCGGCGTCGCTGAAGGCGGAAGGCCGCGGGTCGGATCCGGCGATTCTGTACCTCACCTCGGGCGCGACCGGAGAGCCGAAGATGGCGCTGGTGAGCCAGGCGGCGCTGGTGGACAACATCGAGATGGGGCCGAAGGTGCTGTCGATGGGGCCGCGGGACGCGATGGTGGCATGGCTGCCGTCGGCGCACATCGCGCAGCGGGTGGTGGTCGAGCTGCTCCCCATCCGCTGCGGTGTGCCCGTTTGGTTCGCGGAGAGCCTCGGCAGGCTGCCAGAGACGATCCGCTCGGTGCGGCCGACGATCTTCCTGGCGCCGCCGCGATTCTGGGAGCGCGTCTACACGACCATCTGCGCGGAGATCAACCGCCGGCCGGCGGTTGTGCGCAAGGCGTTCTATGGCGCGTTGGGCCTGGGCCTCGAAGCGGCGCGGTTGCGCCTGGAGGGCAAGCCCGTGCCGGGGTGGATGCGAAGCACCCTGCGGCTGGCCGACCGGCTCATGTTCCGGAAGCTGCGCGCCCGTTTCGGGGGCCGGTTGAAAGTGCCCGTGTCGGGGGCGGCGCCGCTGGGCAAGGACCTGGCGCTGTTCTACGAAGTGATCGGGATGCCGCTGGTCGAAGGATATGGGCTCACGGAGGGCGGGATCGTGTCGCTCAACCCGATCGAGGCGCCGCGGCCGGGCAGCATCGGCAAGCCGTTGCCGGGGGTGGACGTGCGGGTGGCGGAGGACGGCGAACTGCTGGTCCGCGGCCCCTGCCTGTTTTCCGGGTATTACAACGACCCGGCGGCGACGGCGCAGGTGCTGCGGGACGGGTGGCTGCACACCGGCGACCTGGCGGAGATCGACGGCGAAGGCTTCATCACGATCACCGGGCGAAAGAAGGATCTGATCGTCGCTTCGAACGGCAAGAAGATCTACCCGTCGCGGATCGAGGGCTTGTTCGGCCTGGAGCCGCTGATCAACAACGTACTGCTGATCGGCGACCGGAAACCGTACGTGTCGGCGCTGATCACGGTCAACCGGGCGGCCGCGCAGCGCGATGTGGAGGAGGAGGTACGCAAGGCCGTGGCGCGGGTGAACCAGCGGCTGGCGCCGTTCGAGCAGATCCGCAAGTTCCGGGTACTGGATCGCGACTTCAGCATCGAGGCGGGCGAGCTGACGGCAACGATGAAGCTGCGGCGGAGTCGCGTGCTGGAGAACTACCGGCGCCTGATCGCGGAGATGTACAAAGACGGCTTGTAGCGAGTGGTGAGCGGGCTTGCCGCGGCTATGGGTCGCCGGCCACGAACCGTATTTCCCGGCTGCCGTCGTCGAGAGCCTTCAGCCGCACTTCGATGACGTTGGCGGGCCAGACGTACGGGAAGCGCTCGCCCCATTCGACAAGGACGACCGCGTCGCGGTCGAGCACGTCGTCGAGGCCGAGAGATTCCAGTTCGCGCGGGGTGTCGATGCGATAGAGATCGACGTGGTAGACCCTGGGCGCGTCGCCGTACTCGTGGATCAGCGTGAAGGTCGGGCTGGAGACGTCCTCGGGCGCGGCAGCGCCGAGGCCCTTCACGATGCCCTTGGCGAGCGTGGTCTTGCCGGCGCCGAGGTTGCCGATCAGAAGCACGGTGGCGCGCGAGGGAAGCTCGCGGGCCAATTGCTCGCCGACGGCGATGGTCTCCTCTTCAGACCTCGTCCGGAAGACCTTCACACTCATCCATCGCCTCGGGGAGGAATTCGAGCATGTCGGTGGCGAGCAGCGCCTTCTCGCCGATGGCGGCGGCACCCAGCTCGCCGCAGCGGCCGTGGAGCCAGACGGCCGCGGCGATGGCGTCTTCGGCGTCGGCGGGGAACTGCGCGAGCAGGCCGGCGATGAAACCGGTAAGGATGTCGCCGCTGCCGCCGGTGGCCATGGCCGGGGTTCCGGTGGGGTTGATGCGAACGCATCCATCGGGCAAAGCGAGCAGGGTACGCTGCCCCTTGAGGACGAGACGGACGCGCCGTTCCATCGCAAACGCGCGCGCAACACCGACGCGGTCGGCCTGGACGGCGGAGGAGTTCATGCCGGCGAGACGGCCCATCTCGCCAGGGTGGGGCGTCAGCACCAGCGATTCGCCCGCGAAGTTCGCGCCTGCGAGCGCGTTCAGCCCGTCAGCATCGATGACGAGCGGCTGGCGGATGGAGCTCACCAGCGAACGAACAAGCGCGACGGTTTCGGGGTGCGTGCCGAGGCCAGGGCCAAGCGCGACGACATCCTTGTTTTCGAGGAGCGCGCGAAGCCGCCCGGTGGCCGACTCCGCAATCGAGCCGTCCGTCGTTTCCGGCAAGGCCTCGGTCATGATCTCCGGCGCGTGAGACGCGATGACGGGAATGGCGGAGGCGGCCGAAGCGACCGTCGCTAGGCCCGCGCCCGCGCGCAGGGCGGAGAGCCCGGCCATGGCGGCGGCGCCAGTCTTGCCGCGCGAGCCGCCGATGACCAGCACGTGGCCGAAGTCACCCTTGTGCGCTCCCGGCGGGCGCGGGCGAAACAGCCGCTGGAAGTCCCGCGTTTCAACGAGCGAGAGGAAGATGGAGTCGTCCTCTTCGTACATCTCCGGCGGGCTGCCGATCGCACCGACGCGCAGCTCGCCCACGAAGTCGCAGCCCGGCGGCAGCACCTGGCCGATCTTGGGGGCCGTGAACGTCACGGTCGCGTGGGCGCGCACGGTTTCACCGAGGAGAGAGGGCGCATCGCTCCCGAGGCCGGAGGGGATGTCCACGGCGACGATCTTCGCTCCAGGAAAGCCGCCGTTGATCTCGCGGATGAGTCCGAGCATGCGGCCCGTGGCCGGCCCTTGAAGTCCGGTGCCGAGGAGGGCGTCGACGACGAGGGTGGCGCGGCGCACCGCGGAGGTGATTTCGCTCGACCACGGGCAGCCGCAGGTTTCGAGCATCCGAAAATTGGCCGCGGCGTCGCCGCGGAACTCCGCCGGGTCCGAGGCGAGGACGACGTCGAGCGCCCTCGGACGGAAGCGGGTGAAGAGCTGGCGCGCGACAACGAAACCGTCGCCGCCGTTGTTCCCTTTGCCGCAAAGGATGACGATGCGCTGAGCGGAGAGCGGATGGAACTTCTCCTGAAGGAACTCGACGACGCGGTGCCCCGCGTTCTCCATGAGCACCAAGCCGGGAATGCCGAGATCCATAGTGCGGCGGTCGATCTCGCGCATCTGGGCGGCGGTGAGGACCTTCATGCGCGCGCTCCGGCGGCGAGCGTTTCGAGCTTGCGCAGGCCCTCGGGCTCGCCCATCGCGATCAGATAGTCGCCGCCGCCGATCTCGGCTTCGGCGGGCGGATTGAAGATCATCTTGCCGTCGGCGCGGCGGATGGCGAGCACGATGACGCCGAGGTCGCGGCGGATCTGCATCTGCTTGAGGGTTCTGGAGGCGAACTCGCTCGATTCACCGACGCGCACCTGCTCGATGCCCACGTCGAGCCCCATGCTCTTGGTGGTGAAGTCGATGAAGCGGAAGACGTGCGGGCGCAGCAGGGCCTGGGCGAGCCGCTGGCCGGTGTTGGTG
>CAYZJD010000003.1:37257-38144 GCA_964478455.1 uncultured Solibacteraceae bacterium
GTTTTGGTGTAGGGAGCGAACACGACGTCGGCGCCGGCGCGCCTCAGCTTCTGCTCGGCCTCCTCCTCGGACACCCGCGCGGCGACGTTCAGCATCGGATTCAGTGTCTTCGCCGACAGGATGACGAACAGGTTGTCGGCGTCGGTGGCGAGCGCGGCCACCAGCCCGCGGGCGCGTTCGATGCCGACCTCGCGCAGGGTTTCGTCGCGGGTCGAATCTGCGTGAACGGCGATCATGCCGGCGCGGATCGCCGCCTCCACGCGGTCCGGATTACGGTCGACGACGACGAGGGGCGCGCCGGCCTGTTTCAGTTCGCCGGCGGCGGCGCGGCCCACGCGGCCGAAGCCGCAGATGATGAAGTGATTCTCCAGTTTCTCGATCATTCGCTTGTACCGTCGCTTGCCGAAGAACTCGCCCAGTTGGAGTTCGATGATGGTCTGCGTCATCAGGCCGATGGCGAAGAACAACGTAGTGACGCCGGTGATGAGGAGCGCGGAGTTGAAGACCTGGCCCGCCCGGCTCAGCGGATGCACCTCCCTGTAGCCGACGGTGGTGATGGTGATGAGGGTCATGTAGAAGGCGTCGAAAGGCGGGTAATCCTCGATGAGGACGAAGCCGGCTGTGCCGAAACAGAGGGTGAGCAGAATCGCCAGTGCAATAAACGCGAGCCGCCGGCCGATGCGGTTCATGGCGCTAGCGTCTCCTGGCCACCAGCAGCGTCATGTCGTCCTGCAACTCGGGCGAGTTGGTCCACTGGCGGACCGACTCGATGACGGAGGCGATGATGTCGGGCGTGTCGCGGGAGGCGTTCTGAAGGAGCACCCGCACGAGGCCGTCCTCGCCGAACATCTCGCCGAATTCGTTTTCCGGCTCGGTGATGCCGTCGG
>CAYZJD010000004.1:0-33830 GCA_964478455.1 uncultured Solibacteraceae bacterium
GGGCAAGGCCGCGCAGATCCTCCTCGCGGGCGACAACTTCGGCTGCGGCAGCTCGCGCGAGCACGCGCCGTGGGCGCTGCTCCAGTACGGCTTCCGGGCGGTGATCAGCACGTCGTTCGCGGACATCTTCCGGCAGAACGCGCTCAAGAACGCGCTGCTGCCGGTGGTGGTGAGCCGCGAGGTCCACGCGGAGCTGTTCGATTTGGCGTCCAAGGAGCCCGAAGCGAAGGTGACGGTGGACCTGGCCGCGCAAAGGCTGATCCTGCCGGACGGCCGGGCGATCGAGTTCTCCGTGGACAGCTTCGCCCGGCACTGCCTGCTCGAAGGCGTAGACGAACTCGGCTACATCCTGAGCCAGGAGGCGGCCATCGCGGCCTACGAGGCGCGGCGCGAGCAGACAATCGACACGCGGGGGTGAGGGGCTGGGTGCGCGGGATGGTCCGGTGGGGGCGCCTCGTCGGGGAGTGACACCATCGAGATCAGAATGGAAGTCACGGTCCATGTTCGCGTGGAGCAACTACCGGAGGGGTTCTACCTCGCCACGTCGGACGAACTGCCCGGCTTGGTGGCGCAGGGCCGGACGGTCGCCGAGACCCTCGAAATCGCACGCGACGTTGCCCGGAAGCTCATTGAAGCGCGAGGCGAGCGCGAAGGCCGGCCGTCTTTGCCAGCCGCGGCAGGCCGAGCCGACTACACAATCGTCGTGGGTGCCTGATTGGGGCGGCTCGCGGGCGCGGCTTGAGCACAAGATCGGTGCTCCGTGGCTGAGGGACCCAGCCCGGCTGGGAGTACCCCGCTACCAGTACAGCAACGTCAGCGCGATGCGAAAGACGTAACCCGAGATCTCGTCGAACACCCGCCAGGCGACGACGATTCCAATCAGTGAAAGCATCGGACCGCTTGTCAGCGCGGCGAACCGGTTCGCCGCTTTGTCGCTAAGCAACAGGCCGACGCCCGTGTGCCCGTCCAGCGGCGGCAGCGGCAGCAGGTTGAAGCTCCCGAGCAACACATTCAGCGAAAAGAGGATGCTCAGGAACACGGCCGCCCCCTCGGCCGCGCCCGGCGTAACCGCCTGCGCCATTTGAGAAAAGCGGAGCGTCTGGGGCATGGCGAAGAAGCCGGCCGCGAGGCCGATGCGGATCCCGACAGCGGCTGCGCCCGCCAGAAGAAAGTTGGCCGCCGGGCCGGCCAGCGCCATCCAGGCGGCGCGCCGCGGATGCCGCTGGCGCCAGTAGGGATCGTACGGCGCGCTCGCCCAGCCCATCATCCAGCCGCTGGCGACGAAGGTGATGAGCGGCGCCAGAATCGTCCCGAACGGCTCTCGCCGGATGTGTGGGATCGGATTCAGTGTGACCTGTCCGCCTTCGTAAGCGGTGGGATCGCCGCCGAGTTTCGCCACCCAGGCATGCGCTGCCTCATGGCAGGTCAGCGACAACAGGAAGACGACGTACCAGACAAGACCGAAGGCGAGAACATCGGGATTCATTGCGCGCCGGCGGCGACGCCGGACAGACCATCATAGAACGGTACGCGGTGCGCAATCAGGCGCGCTGGGCAGCGGGAGCCGTCAGCGGACCGTACTCGGCCGGCATCGCGATCCAGGCGACGATATAGGCGATGAAGCCGACGCCGGTGAAGATCGCCAGCAGCAGCCAGAGGATCCGCACCAGGGTTACGTCGATGTCGAAGTAGTTGGCGAAACCGGCGCAGACGCCGCCGATCTTCTTCTCGTCCATCGGCCGCGTAAGGCGCCGGCGGCCCACAGTGGCGCGCGGCGGGGCATCCTCGCGGGTGGCCTTTCCACACTTGGCACAGAAAACGTCGCCCTCGTCCAGCTTGAACCCGCATTGCGTACAGTACATGACCCTCTCCGAAAAGGGGATACGCAGAACAGCGGGTCGAGGTTCCCAAAAGGGGTCAGCCTGATCTGCGCCATTTTCTCGCTACGCCGACGAGAAAATGGCGCAGATCAGGCTGACCCCTTTTTGACTTCGTGGTAGTCCAGCTCGGTGTTAACGGCCCAGATGTTGTCCTTGGCGCGGATGCCGGCCACGATGTTGTCCACCGCGGTCATGGCCGCGAGCATCGAGTGGTCCTGGTTATTGTAGCGGTGCATGCCGTTGCGGCCGACAAGGAAGAGGTTCTCGAAGCGGTCCAGGTACTGTCGCAATTCGCCGAAGCGGTCGTAGCTGCCGAAGTAAGCAGGGTAGGTCTTCTCCATCCGGACGACGGTCGCGTCGAGCACCGCCGTCTCCTCAATTAGGTCGATGCGAACAAGCTCTTCGACGGCCAGCCGGATCATCTGGTCGTCGGGCAAGCGCCATAGCGGGTCGGTAGCGTTACAGAAGTACTCCAGGCCGACCCAGACTTTGGTGCGGTCAGGCACAAGGTACGGACTCCAGTTGTTGAAGATCTGGAGGCGGCCGAGGAGAACGTCAGGCTCCTGAATGTAGATCCAGTTGTCGCGGATGAGCCTTGTGCCGTCAGCGTTTCCTTCGTTTACTTTAAGTTCCTTGAGCAGCAGGCCGACAGTGATGAAGTCGCGGTAGAGCAGACCCTCGGCGATGTCGCGCATCTCAGAGGGCGGCGGCGGGTCCAGGGCGCACACAAGATCCTTGACGGCCATGGTGGAGAAGAAGCAATCGCCGGCGAAGACGCGTTTCTCGCCACTGCCCGTGCGCACGGCCTCGACGGACGTGACGAGGTGCCCATCCACCCGGATGCCGGCCACTTCCCAGCCAGTGAGTATCTCCCCGCCGCGGGCGCGGATGCGGCGGGCCACTTCTTCCCACATCTGGCCGGGACCGTACTTGGGGTAGAGGAACTGCTCGATGAGGGAAGTCTCGGTTTCCTTCTGGGCGAGATCGGCGCGGCGCCGGAAGGGCTGCGCGAGGAAGTGGGCAACCGTCTTGCAGATGGAGAGCCCTTTCACCCGCTGGCTTCCCCACTCGGCGTTGATCCGGCTGCAAGGGACGCCCCACACCTTCTCTGTGTAGGACTTGAAGAAGGTCTGATAAAGCTCTCGCCCGAAACGGTTGATGAAGAAGTGTTCGAGGGTGCGCTCGTCGCGAATGGGGAAGAGCGCGCTCCGGACGTAGCTGAGGCCGATGCGGATGGTGCGCAGGGGGCCGAGCTTGGACAGGGTGCCGGCGGTGAACCGGATGGGGTAGTCGAAAAAGCGGCGGAGAAAGTAGATCCTCGACTTGCGGCGCCGCAGAAGCATCACCAGGTCATCCCGGTCGGGATCGGGTGCGTTGCCGCGGGGGGTGACAGTGCGGGTCTGGCGCTGATAGGTGATCGGCTGGGGATTGGCAGGGAGATCCTGGAGGGGCAGAACGTCGAGCCACCACTGCATCACCCGGTCCGACTTGGAGAAAAAGCGGTGACCGCCGATATCCATGCGGTAACCCTTATAGTTGACCGTACGGGCAATGCCGCCCATGGAATCGCTCTTCTCAAGAACGATAGGCCGGATATCGGTTCGCGCCAGAAGTTCGTAGGCGGCCGTAAGACCGGCCGGACCGGCGCCGATGATGATGGCGGTCTTGGCGCTCATCGGGGGTGATTCCTTAGGATAGGCGGTCCGCATGGGGCGGCGCACGGCGCGGGGGGATATTTGGACGCGCGTGGTAGCATCAAGACAGAGGGGTGTGGCTCATTCGGAGGGGCGATGCTGATCCGAATTCCTGAAGGGTGGGAGATTCCCGAACGCGAAGCGACACCGGACGAAGTGTACCTGAACCGCCGGCAGTGGCTGCGGGCGGCGGGTTTCCTGGGAACGGCAGGGCTGCTGGCCGGAGCGGGCGGGCCGTATCCCGCCCGGCGGAATCCAGAATTCACGCTGGAACGGCCGGTGACCGAAGAGTGGGCGGCGACCGGCTACAACAACTTCTACGAATTCGATGCGATGGACAAGCAGGCGGTGAAGAACAAGGTGGGCCACTTCGTCACCAGCCCGTGGCAAATCGAGGTCACAGGCCTGGTAAACAAGCCGAAGACCTTTGACCTCGACGACCTGTTGAAGACGATGCCGTTCGAGGAGCGGCTCTATCGCTTCCGCTGCGTGGAGGCGTGGTCGATGGCGGTTCCCTGGACGGGCTTCCCCTTCTCGGAACTGGTGAAGGCGGTGGAACCGAAGGCGGAAGCGAAGTTCGTTCGGTTCATCACCGTCAACCGTCCCAAAGAGATGCCGGGGATGGTGCGGACGCCGTGGTATCCGTGGCCCTACTTCGAGGGCCTGCGGATGGACGAGGCGATGAACCCGCTGGCGCTCATGGTGACGGGGCTTTACGGCAAGCCGCTGCCCAAGCAGAACGGTGCGCCGGTACGGATGATCGTGCCGTGGAAATACGGCTACAAGAGCATCAAGTCGATCGTGAAGATTGAATTCGTGGCCAAGCAGCCGCGCACGTTCTGGAACGACCTGCAACCGCTGGAATACGGTTTCTACTCGAACGTGAACCCGAACAAGCCGCATCCGCGGTGGTCGCAGGCAGTGGAGAAGGTAATCCAGAAGATGGAGCAGCGGCTGACGCTGCCGTACAACGGCTACGGGAAGTACGTAGCCCACCTGTACAACGGCAAAGAGAATTAGGCTGGGGATCTAACCGCAGAGGCGCAGAGCACGCAGAGGAATCTCCGCGTACTTTGCGCCTCTGCGGTTTCTGTTTCCACATGGACAATCTTTCGAAGCGCAACGGGTTCTGGGCCGCGGTGCGGGAGTCGGTTGCCGGCGCCGAGCAGAACTTCACCGAGGGCAGTCTCGGCCGGGCGATCACGCTGCTGGCGATTCCCATGGTGCTGGAGATGTCCATGGAATCGCTGTTCGCGATCGTGGATGTTTTCTGGGTGTCGCGGCTGGGCAAGGACGCGGTGGCGGCGGTCGGGCTCACTGAGAGCCTGATGACCATCCTGTACACGGTGGCCCTCGGGATCAGCATGGCGACGACGGCGATCGTGGCGCGGCGGATCGGCGAGAAAGACCCCGACAGCGCGGCCGTAACGGCGGTGCAGTCAATCGGACTGGGAGTCGTTGTGTCGGCGGTGGTGGGGGTTGCCGGCGTGCTGCTGTCACGGCGGCTGCTGGCGTGGATGGGGGCTGCTCCGGCGGTGGTCGAAACCGGCGCCGGGTACACGGCGTGGATTCTCGGCAGTTCGGTGACGGTGCTGCTGCTGTTTCTGATCAACGCCGTGTTTCGGGGAGCCGGCGACGCGGTGGCGGCGATGCGCGCCCTGTGGCTGGGCAACGGCGTCAACATCCTGCTCGATCCCTGTTTCATCTTCGGCTGGGGACCGTTCCCGGAGATGGGCGTCACCGGCGCGGCGGTAGCGACGGCAATCGGGCGGGGCGTGGGTGTCTGCTACCAGGTCTGGGTGCTGACCCGGCGTGGCCGACGAGTGCGGGTGGGGAAGGCGCACCTGCGCCTCGCGCGCGACGTGTTGAGGCGGCTGCTGCGGTTGTCACTCACCGGAATGCTGCAATTCCTGGTGGCGACGGCAAGCTGGATCGGGCTGGTGCGAATCATCGCGTTGTCCGGGAGTGCGGCCCTGGCGGGTTACACGATCGCGCTGCGAATCATCGTTTTCGCAATCCTGCCGGCGTGGGGAATGAGCAACGCCGTGGCGACTCTGGTGGGACAGAACCTGGGAGCGGCCAAGCCGCACCGCGCCGAAAAGGCGGTGTGGGTGACCGGCTTCTACAACATGATCTTTCTGGCCGGGGTGACGGTGGTGTTCCTCGTCTTCGCGGAGCCTCTCGTGCGCCTGTTCACCAGGGACCCCGCGGTGATTCCGTACGCTGCGGACTGTCTGCGGCTGGTCAGCTACGGCTATGTGTTCTACGCCTACGGAATGGTGATGGTGCAGGCGTTCAATGGGGCGGGCGACACTACGACGCCGACGATCATTAACCTGTTCTGCTACTGGCTCTGGCAGATTCCCCTCGCCTATGCGCTGGCCGTACCGGCCGGCCTTGGCGCGCAGGGCGTCTTCTGGGCGATCACTGTGGCCGAGTCCACGATCGCGGTGGTGGGGATGCTGGCCTTCCGCCGCGGGCGGTGGAAGGCAGTCAGGGTCTAGGAAATAAATGGGGCAGATCAGGCTGACCCCTTTTGGTGTTGACGATAGCGGAGGGCTCGAGCCAGGCGCGGCGGGCGGTAAGGACGCCGTAGCGCATGTTGTGCAAGTGCTTGGGGTGGTGGGCATCGGTGGAGATGACGAAGGTGGCGCCCTTGGCGCGGGCGGCGCGGATCAGCGTGGGGTCCAGATCGAGGCGCTCGGGGCTGGCGTTGATCTCCAGCGAAACTTTGCGGCGGGCCGCCTCGGCGGCGATCCGTTCAAAGTCGAACGGGAAGGAATCGCGGTGGAGCAGGACGCGGCCAGTGGGGTGGCCGAGAATCCGGAGGTGGCGATTCTCGAGCGCGCGGAGCAGCCGGTCCGTCATTTCTGCGGCCTCGATGTTCATGTAGCTGTGAACGCTCCCGACGACGATGTCCAGTTCGGCCAGGGCGTCGTCGGCGAGGTCCATCGAGCCATCCCGGCGGATGTCGCACTCCAGGCCCGAGAAGACGCGGATGCCTAGGGCGGCGTGGTCGAGCTCGCGGACGCGGCGCGCAAACTCGACCGCGCGCTTCTCGTCGAGCCCGTTGGCCATCGCCAGCGCCTTCGAGTGGTCGGTGATGGCGATGTAGTCGTAGCCGAGTTCCTTCGCCGCCAGCGCCATTTCCTCGAGCGAAGCCCGGCCGTCGCTTTCAGCGGTGTGGACATGAAGGTCGCCCTGGATGTCGGAGAGATCGACCAGCCGGGGCAGGCGTCGCTCTTCGGCGGCTTCAAGCTCGCCCTGGTTTTCGCGCAGCTCAGGTGGAATCCAGACAAGGCCGAGGGCTTTGTAAATGGCCTCTTCGTTGTCGCCGGCGAGACGGGTTTCGTCGGCGGCCCGAAACAGCCCGTACTCGCTGAGCTTCAAACCCATGCGGACGGCGCGGTTGCGTAAAGCGATGTTGTGCTCCTTGCTTCCGGTGAAATATTGCAGCGCGGCGCCGTAGCTCTCCGGGGCGAGCGCGCGGACATCCACCTGCAAGCCCTCCAGTCCCACCTTGGCGCTGGCCTTGTTGGGTCCCTTTCCGAGAACCTCACTGACGCGAGGATAAGCAACAAACCGGTCGATGGCCGCGCCGGCGTTCGGACCGGTGACCAGAAGATCGAGGTCCCCGACGGTCTCCTTGCCCCGGCGAAGGCTGCCCGCCGGCGTCACGCTTTCGACGCCCGGGACAGCCTTGAGATACCCGGCGAGTTCCGTGGCCGCCTCATCGGCGAAATTTAGCAGGAAGCGGCCGGCCCGCTGGCGGTATTGGGAAATCGAGCGGAGGACCTTCTCTTCGAGCTTCGCCCCCATGCGCGGCAGGACGCGCAGTTTCTGCTCCAGGCACAGCTTCTCCAGCGCATCAATGGTGCTGACGCGGTAGTGCTCCCAGATCAGCGCGATGCCCTTCGGCCCGAGGCCCTGAATCTTCAGGAACTCCAGTGCCGTGGGCGGGTATTTCTCGAGCAGCTTGTCGCGGCGCTCAAAGGAGCCGCGGGCGACGATCTCTTCGATAACGGCGGCGAGCCCCTTGCCGATGCCGGGAATGTCGGTAATCTTCCGCGACGGGTCCTTGAGAATGTCCGCCGCCCGCTCCGGGAGATTCTCGATGGCGGCGGCGCCGTTGCGATAACTCCGGATGCGGAACGGGTCCTCGGCGGCGATCTCCATGAGATCGGCGGTCTCGGCCAGCAGGCGGGCGATCTCGCGGTTCTCCATTGGCGGCTATTCTAGATTCTAACGGGGGGACCATGTTCCACGTCCTGCTGGCAAACTGGCAGCCTTTCGCCGCGGCGGCCGGCTTTCTGTTGTTTCTGGCCTGGGAATCGGGCAAGCCGTTTGCGCGGCGCGAGCGGCGGCTGCGACACCTCGCGCGGAACCTGGCGGTGGCCGGGATCAATGCGGCCCTGGTGGCGGTGGTGTTCGCGGGCGCGACCGTGGCCGTGGCCGAATACGCGGCGGCGCGGAGGGCCGGGCTGCTGCACCTGCTCGGTCTCCCGCCCGCGACTCATCTTGCCGGCGCGTTTCTGCTGCTGGATCTGTGGACCTACTGGTGGCACCGGGCCAATCATCGAGTGCGGTTCCTCTGGCGGTTCCATCGCATGCATCACAGCGATCCGGAAATGGACGTCAGCACGGCTACGCGGTTCCATCTCGGCGAGATTGCGTTTTCCTCGCTGCTGCGGCTGGGCGTGATCCCCGTGGCTGGCGTTCCGATGGTGGTGCTCCTCGCCTACGACATGATCCTGCTCGCGGCAACGCAATTCCATCACGCAAACCTCGCGCTCGCGCCGCGCCTGGACCGGATCGTGCGGTGGCTGCTGGTGTCCCCCGACATGCACAAGGTTCATCACTCGCGCTACCAGCCGGAGACCGACTCGAACTACACGAGCGTCCTGTCGGTGTGGGACCGCATCTTTGGAACGTACCGCGAAGCGGACCGTAACGCGATCCGGCTGGGGCTGGAGGAATGGGACGCGGACAAGCGGCAGTCCGTGAAGGGAATGATGCTGACGCCGCTGGCGAGAGCCTGACACCCGTTCCCCCGGCAGTGGGTGTGGAGCGCGCAGTCTTGAGCGTCACGCCGGCAGTCCTGCCTCTCACCAAGGAACGGTGCGCCGAGGCTAGCGGCTATAGTGTAGGAGTGAGCAAGGGCCACCCTCGCGGCTGGAGCGTCGCGGTTCTTGGGATCGCTGGCAGCGGCCTCCTCGCCGTCGTCAAGATCACCATCGGTCTGATGGCCGGCTCCACCTCGGTAGTCGCCGACGGCGTTGAGTCGGCCGGCGACGTCGGCGCGTCTCTCGTCGTCCTTTTCGGCCTTCTGCTCGCCTCCAAGCCCGCCGATGCCAACCACCCTTACGGCCATGGCCGCTTCGAAATTCTCACCGCCCTCATCGTCGGCATGATCCTCGTCGCTACCGGCGTCGCCATCTCTCTACGTTCCTATCAACTTGCCGGCCAAGTGCATGCGCCGCCGGCTTCCTATGCCGTCTGGCCGTTGATCGGGTCCGTCGCCGTCAAGAGCTTCCTGTCCGCCACCAAGTTCCGCTACGGGCGCAGACTACGAAGCTCGGCCCTCGTCGCCGACGCTTACAACGACTTGGTGGACATCCTGTCCGCACTCGTCGCCCTCCTCGCCGTCGGCCTGACCCTTTATAACCCGGCCCGTTTCCTCGCCGCCGATCATTACGGCGGCGTCGCTGTTGGCCTCATCGTTGTCTTCACCGGTCTCCGTGTCGTCCGGGTTGCCACTTTGCAGCTTATGGACACCATGCCCGATCCGGTCCGTATGGACCAGATCCGCCAGGTGGCTCTCGGGGTTCCCGGCGTCCTCGGCGTCGAGAAGTGCTTCGCGCGAAAGACCGGACTTCAGTACCACGTTGATCTTCACCTGGAGGTCGATCCGGACCTCACCGTCCGCGTCTCCCACGACGTCGCCACCCGCGCCCGCATCGAGATCACGCGGCGTCTCGATTGGGTGGCCGACGTGCTGGTTCACGTCGAGCCTTTCCCGCCGCTCATCCACGAGGCCGGCCACACGGCCGCCGAACCGCGAGCGTAGGAGGATGATGAGAAAGGCGCGTAGATCCAGGTCCTGGCAGGCGAAAGCGCCTGCCGAAGGTTGAAAGATCCAATCGGCGCGGGTCCCCGACTTGCCCGCCCCGAGCTTCTTCCCCGCGGATGAGGTCGCTGAGAAGGTCGAGTGCCTCGTTGCATAATAGGGCTGAGGGCTGGGATTCTTGTGAGGCTTCTCGATGCGCGCAAACTCGCAGTGAAGCAGCAGGTGTGCGTCCGCTTCGGGCTTTCTAACGGAATGGAGTGCGTCATCGACGAGCACGGGCTGAGCAAAGTGCCCCGGTTGAGCGGGCCGCCCGGCTTCAACCTGGAGGAAGAGTTCGCGCGCGCCGAGCGGTTCGTGCTGGAACTCTTGACACGCGAGAAAAGGGCGGAGCGTGTGCTGACCCGTCAGGAGCTGGAGGGCATGATCGGGAGTGTCGCTCCGGGGAGGGCCGCAGAGGAGCACGAGGAATAAGTCTCCTGCTGCCGCCGTGAATCACGGGTTCGGAAAGAGTGTTTTTATTGTAGAATTGGGAAACACCGGACCGCGAACGAGTCCGGAGACGAGGGAAGTGCGATGGAGAAACTGGCGCAAAACATACAAGAAGCATTTCTAAACAACGCGCGCAAAGAGAAGACGTTCCTCACGATTTACCTGATGAGCGGGGTGAAGCTCTCGGGCCGCATCCGGAGCTTCGACAAGTACTCCGTGGTTTTGGAGACCAACAACCAGGAGCAACTCATCTTCAAACATGCCATTTCGACGGTGGTGGTCTCGCGCCCGTCGCACGCCTACGCGGCCTCCCACGTGCAGGGCGCGGTAAGCGTCGGCGCGGCTGGACACGCCGCTCCTGCAACACCTGTGGAACCACTGGAGGAGTGACAAGGCGCGGACGGCGGTTCCGGCCGCAACCCCAGTCCGGAGAAACCGTCTCGGGGGCGTAAGCATCCAGCAATCAGGAGTACAAGGCCGAACGCAACTGGAACGGGCAATCCTGGTCGGTCTCGAGTTGAGCGGAAGGCCCTTCGCCCGCCCAATCTCCGCCACTAACACCGGGACAACCGCCGCGGAGTCGCTCGAGGAGCTGAAGGCGCTGGCGGAAAGCGCTGGAGCCGAGGTGGTCGAGGCGGTCCTTCAGCAGCGGCCGGCGCCGGAGGCGGCGACACTGATCGGATCGGGCAAGGTGCGGCACTTGTCCGAACTGGCCGAGGCGGCACAGGCCGAGACGCTGTTGTTCGACCGTGAGCTGAGCCCCACCCAACAGCGCAATCTGGAGCGCAGAATCGGCCGTAAGGTCATCGACCGGACGCAGCTCATTCTGGACATCTTCGCCAGGCGGGCACGTACGCGGGAGGGCCAGCTCCAGGTGGAACTGGCGCAATTGAACTACCTGCTCCCGCGGCTGGCGGGCCGCGGGGTGGAGATGTCGCGGCTGGGCGGCGGCATCGGTACAAGAGGCCCCGGCGAAACACAGCTCGAAACGGACCGGCGCGGCATTCAACGGCGGATCCAAAAAATCCGGGAGGAACTGGAGAGTGTCCGCAGCCACCGGTCGGTGCAACGTAAGCAGCGGCAGGCAGTGCCGCTGGCGACGGTAGCGCTGGTGGGGTATACCAACGCGGGCAAATCGACGCTTTTCAACCGGCTGACCGGCGCAGGAGTGCTGGCCGACGACCGTCTGTTCGCCACCCTCGATCCGACGATCCGCGCGGTGGCGCTCCCATCGCGGCGGCGGATCCTGCTCAGCGACACGGTGGGTTTCATCCGCAACCTTCCCACGACGCTGGTGGATGCCTTTCGCGCGACGCTGGAGGAAGTGACGGAAGCATCGCTGCTGATCCACGTGGTGGATGTTGCCGCTCCGCAGGCGGGACACCACGTCAGCCATGTAGACAAGGTTTTGGCCGAGATCGGCGCTGCCGGGACGCCAAAGGTGCTCGCGCTGAACAAGATCGACTTGTTGCCTGGCGGCATGGAGAACCCTCAGGCGGTGCGGCAGAGCATGGCCGCGGGCGACGGCGAAGGGGGGCCGGTGGCTGTGCCAATGTCCGCGCGGACTGGCGAGGGTATCGAGCGGCTGCTGGCGGTGATCGATGCGCTTCTGCCGGTCGACCCGGTTACCTCAGCGACCTTCCGGTTCCCCATCAGCGAAGGCGCCCCGGTCCATCTGTTGCATGAGTTCGGGCAAGTGCGGGCGACCCGCTATTCGGCTGACTGGTGCGAGATGGAAGCCGAGGCGCCGGAGTCCCTGGTGCGGCGCCTGGCGAAATACCTGGTGAGCGCCTGAAGCGAGGCTGCCAGCGACATGTGGAAAACCCTGTGCAAAACTCGGCCGAAAGCCGGTAGGCCGCTGCCACCGCAGCCTGTGGCATTGGCCGCCGACAGGCCTGACAACGCATTGAAGAGACTGGGGTTCCGTGCACGTCGGGGGCACCTCTCGAATGTGGGGCTTACGTGCGTCAAGGCGGCCGTTTTTCCACAGTTTGTCTGCGGCCCCCCGATCACCTTATATTCGGATGAGGGCACATGAACTTCCCCAACCTGCTCACCATCCTGCGGATCTTCTTTGTGCCCTTCCTGGTAGCGGTCCTGGTGCAGGAGGACCTCCGGTTTCACGTCCGTGGGTTCGAGATCACCAATGAGTTCCTGGCGCTGTCGATTTTCCTGGCGGCAGCGGCCACGGACATGGTGGACGGATACTTGGCCCGGAAATGGGGTCAGGTGACAACCGTGGGCACGCTGCTGGACCCGATCGCCGACAAGTTGCTGATTTCTTCCGCGTTGATCGCGCTGGTGCAGGTGGATCAGGTTCCCGCCTGGATGGTGATCCTGATTGTGGGAAGGGAGTTTGCCATCTCCGGGCTGCGGAGCATCGCGTCGGCCGAAGGATATACGATCAAGGCGAGCGACCTGGCCAAGACGAAAATGGCGACCCAGGTGGTGGCAGTCACGCTGCTGTTGCTGAGCATTCACTGGAAGGAACTGTCGGGCATAGCGATGCTGTGGCTCTGGGGCGTGGTGTTCTTCTCGGTGGCTTCGGCGGCAGGCTACTTCCGCAAGTTCTGGCGCAAGGTGGATGACCGGGTGAAGCGCCGCCGTCGGCGCGAGTTGCTGCTGACGGAGAAGCGGGCGCGGGTGAAGGCAGCCGCTGAGGAGCGGGCGAGGCTGAAAGCGCAGGCGAAAGCGGAAGCGGCGGGCACAGCCTCCCCTGAAGCGATGGCGCGCGATCGGGCCCCGGCCGGCCGGGAGCGCCGGGTTCTATAATATTGCGGTCGGTGAGCGGGGACGGAAACGGGCGGATCGCGGTCATTGTGGTGAATTGGGAGCGCCGCGAGCTGCTCCGGGCGTGCCTGGAGTCGTTGGCCCGCCAGCAAGGCGCGGAGTTCGAAGTCATCGTTGTCGACAACGGCTCGCGCGATGGCTCGGCCGATATGGTCCGCCGCGACTTCGCCGGCCGCCGCGAATACCGGCTGCGGCTGATCGAGAACACGGAGAACCGTGGCTTCTGTGCGGCCAACAACCAGGGGATTCAGGCTACCGGCGCCGAGTACATCGCGTTGCTCAACAACGACGCGGTGGCCGAGCCGGGCTGGCTGGCCGCCCTGCGGCGATGTTTCGACGACGCCTCCGACGTCGGCATGGCCGCATCCAAGATCCTTGTTTACGAGGATCCCCGGAGGATCGATAAGGCCGGACACGTCATCTACCCGGACGGACAGAACCGCGGCCGGGGTTCGGGCGAGATCGATGTTGGTCAATACGATCAGGTCGAGGAAACGCTCTGGCCGGATGGTTGCGCGGCCATGTACCGCCGGTCCATGCTGGAGCACATCGGCGGATTCGACGAGGACTTCTTCGCCTACGGCGACGATGCGGAGTTGGGCCTGCGGGCCCGTATAGCGGGATGGAGGTGCTTGTATACGCCGGAAGCCGTGGTGAAGCATCACCGCGGCGCCACGCTGGGTATCACGTCCAGCCGGCGGCTCGAGCTCATTGAGCGGAACCGGGTGCTGCTGGCCGCGAAACTGTTCCCTTGGAATCTCTTATGGCTGAACGGCCCATATTATCTGGCACGGATCGCCGCCGGCATCTTCGCGGCGGCGACGGGCAAAGGGGAGATCGGACGTTTCACGGGAGCGCGCGAGAAGTTCCGGGCGGCAACGGCTCTGCTGAAGGGGGATTGGGAGGCGCTGCTCCTGCTGCCGAAGATGCTAGCCAAGCGGCGCCAGATCCGCAAGTTCCGCAAGCTCTCACCAGCCGAGGTGAGGCGCCTGATCCTTGCGAACCGGATTCCCTTGCGGGCGCTGACCGAGCAGAGCGCCTGACCAGCGGCCATGCGGGGCAGGCGCTTTCGTCTGCCAATCTGCCTGCCGCGCCGGCCGCCACCACTGAATGTCCTGCTTGCGGTAGCACCGACGTCCAAACCCTGTTTTGCGCAACCGACCGGCTCTACCGAACCACGCAGGACGAATTCCGGATCGTGCGGTGCGGGCGATGCCGGCTGATCCGTCTTGACCCCAAACCAGAACCCGCCGACCTTCGACAGTACTATCCCGACACTTACTGGTACGCGCCACAAGACACGCTCGCGGACCGCCTCGAGGAGTTCTACCGCCGGCTGGTGTTGCAGGACCACGTGCGCTTTGTGCGGCGGGCGCTCGAGGAGGCGGGGGAGCCGGGCTGGCTCCTCGACGTCGGCTGCGGCGGAGGACTGTTTCTGCGGATGATGGCCGAGCGCGGGGTCGCCGTGCTGGGCCTGGATTTCTCGCTCGACGCGGCCATTATCGCCGGCCGGGTGAACGGCGTGCCCGTGGCTTGTGGCACGCTGTCGCATGCGCCGTTCCCGCCCGGCTCGTGCGCCGCTGTCACGATGTTCCACGTGCTCGAACACCTGTACGATCCGATGTCGTATCTGGAAGCGGCGCGCGCGCTGCTGAAGCCGGAGGGCAGGCTGATCGTCCAAGTGCCGAACGCGTCCTGCTGGCAGTTCCTGCTGCTGGGAGAGAACTGGAGCGGGCTGGACGTGCCGCGGCACCTCTACGATTTCCGCCCGCGAGACCTCGAGATTCTGCTCGATGAGGCCGGCTTCGAGATTCTGCGGACCAAGCACTTCTCCCTCCGCGACAACCCGGCCGGCATGGCGACCAGCCTGGCGCCGTGGCTCGATCCGATGGCGCGCCGCATGCGCGGCGTTGCTGAGACGCCTGCCCGCAAATTGTGCAAGGACCTGGCATACTTCTGCCTCGTGGCGGCTTGCTTGCCGTTCACCGTGCTCGAGGCGGCGTGCCGGGCCGGCTCCACAATCATGGTGGAGGCGCGCAAGAAGTGACGCGATACAGCGCGCTCACGCGCCTGCTGCCGCCGTTTCTCCGGCGCTGGGTGCTCGATTTTGAAGCCCGTATCGACGCCGCTGTGCTGGCCTTCGCCGCGGCGCTGCCCGATGACGCCAGAGTGCTTGACGCCGGCGCCGGCGAGGCCCGCCATGCTTCGTACTTCCGGCGGCAACGGTACACCGCCGTGGACCTTGCGGTCGGCGACGCCCAGTGGGATTACAGCCGGCTGGACGCAGTGGCCGATCTGGCCGCCCTTCCCTTCCCCACCGGTTGCTTCGACGCATGCGTCAACATCGTGACGCTCGAGCACGTCCCCGAGCCGGCCCGCGCGCTCTGCGAAATGGCCCGGGTGCTCGGACAGGGCGGCAGACTGCTGCTCGTGGTTCCGCACGAGTGGGAAGTTCACCAGGCGCCGCACGACTACTTCCGGTTCACCAGTTACGGCGTCGAGCATCTTCTCAAGAACGCCGGCTTTACCGAGATCTCGATCGAGCCGGCGGGCGGCTTCTTCCGGCTGCTGGCCCGCAGGCTGCTCAATAGCCTCCAGTTCTTCCCGCCGCTTCTGTTTCCGATAGCGCTTCTGCTGGCGGCGCCCCCGGCGCTGGTCTTGCCGCTGCTTGACTTCCTCGACCGCCGGCGCATCTTCACCCTGGGCTACATATGCACGGCGCGAAAACGCTGCTGATCCTTTGGGCGGCGGCAGCGGCGGCCGCCGATTTCAGCGGAACATCGGCGCTGCGTTTCACGGCAAAGGCGGTGTCGTTCGGAGCCCGGCCGCCGGGGTCGGAGGCGAGCCGCAGGCTTCAGGCCTACATCGTCCGGGAGTTGAAAAAGACCGGCTGCGAGGTCATCGAGGACGCCTTCACCGCCCAGACCCCGGCAGGCCCACTGGCCATGAAAAATCTCATCGCTCGATTTCCGGGGCGATCCGGCCGGGCGATCGCGATCACGGGGCACTACGACACGAAGCTGATGCCGGGCCGGCCGTTCGTCGGGGCCAACGACGGCGGTTCCTCTACCGGCTTCCTCCTTGAAATGGCGCGGGTGCTCGCGGGTCGGCCGCGCCAGGATGACATTTACCTGGTGTGGTTCGACGGCGAAGAGGCGGTGGCCACGTGGTCGGACACGGACGGTCTGTATGGGAGCCGTCACCTGGCTCGCCGGTGGCTGACGGACGGGACGGCGGCGCGACTGAAGGCGCTGATCAACGTGGACATGATCGGCGACAAGGACCTGGGAATCCTTCGGGAGGCGTACTCCTCTGCGCCCCTGCTGCGGCTGGTGTGGGAGACGGCAAGGGAGCTTGGTTACGGGCGGCACTTTCTGGAAGTGGAGGGCGCGATTGAGGACGACCATGCGCCGTTCGCGCGGATGGGCGTGCCGGCCGTGGACCTGATCGACTACGACTACGGCCCTGACAACTCGTACTGGCACACGGAAAAGGACACGATGGACAAGCTCAGCGCGAGGAGCCTGGAAGCGGTGGGGCGGGTCGTGCTCGCGGTCGTACGAAGGTTGGAAGAGGGGCGGTAGGAGCCGCGCCCATGCTCGCACGGCGAGGTTCAGTCGCCGGGCGTTCGTCAGAAATCGGGGATTGCGTAGCCTGTCACCGGTTTTTTCGGGTGGCGAGGAGAGTGCCCTGGGAGTCGCGCACCTGCACCTCGAGCGGCGTCTGGCCGGGCAGTGAGTGGGTGGCGCAGGCGAAGCACGGGTCGTAGGCGCGGAAGGCCATCTCGATGCGGTTCAGCAGGCCGTCGGTGATTTCCGTGCCGCGCCGGATGAGGCCCTGGGCGGCCTTGCGGATCGACATGGCGATCGGGGCGTGGTTGTTGGTGGTGCCGACAATCAGGTTGACGCGCCGGAGGACGCCGCGCTCGTCGGTGACGTAGTGGTGCGTGAGGGTTCCTCGCGGAGCTTCGACGCAGCCGACGCCTTCGGTGGGTGTGGCCGTGGGGATCGTGCGGATCCTGCCGCCTACGATCTCCTCGTCCATGGCCAGCTCGCGCGTCCGCTCGGCGGCGTACAGCAGCTCGATGACGCGCGCCCAGTGGGTGGCCAAAGTCTGGTGAACCGGCTTGCCGCCGAGGGTCGAGTACATGCGCTCGTACTCCTGCTGGGCGAGCGGGGTGGCCATGCCGTCGGCGGCGTTCAGCCGCGAAAGGGGAGTGGCGCGGTAGACGCCGGACTCTTTTCCGTCCACCAAACCCTTCCAGCCGACCTTTTTCAGGAACGGGAACTTCAGGTAAGTCCACGGCTCGACGTGCTCGGCGACCTCCTGGAGGTAGTCGCGGGGATGATACTTGACGAACTCGATGCCTTCCGGGTCCACGACGCGGATCATCCCATCGTAGAAGTTCACTTTGTTGGCGGCGTCCACGGTGCCCATCGAATAGCAGCGGTGGGTGAAGATGTCGCTGAGAATGACGTCCACGTAGGCGGGGTTTTTCAGGACCACCGTGTCCAGAACGACGAGGGTGAACTTGGCGAACTCGACGAAGAAGTCGGCGTGCTGGACGATCTCGTCGCGCTCGGCGGGCGCGAGGGGCCGGGCCATGCCGCCAGGGAGGCCGGTGACGGGGTGGATCGCTTTGCCGCCGATGAGCGCAACCACGCGCTGGGCGCGTTTGCGAAGCTCGATGACCTTCTTGCCGGCCTCGAGCCCGGCTTTCTGAATGACGCCGAGGATATTGCGCTCGGCCGGAGGGGCGTCCGGGCCCACCACGAAATCGGGGCCGCCGAGAGCATAGAAGTGCAGGGTGTGGTCGCCAACGTAGAAAGCTGAGTACAGCAGCTCACGGAGTTTCTTCGCCGCCGGAGGGGGATCGGCGTGGTAGACGGCGTCACAAGTCTTCACGCTGGCCATGTGGTGCGCCTCGGGGCAGACGCCGCAGATGCGGGTGGTGATGCGCGGCATCTCCTCGACGGGGCGCCCGACACAGAACTGCTCGAAACCGCGGAGTTCGGGCACCTGGAAGTAGCAGTTGGCGACTTCGCCGTCATCGTTCAGAAAGATGATGATTTTGCCGTGGCCTTCCAGCCGCGTGATGGGGTCGATGGTGATCGTCTTCATGCCGGCCTCCTTGTCAGCGGGCGCCGGCCTGGGCCGGCTCGGTTTGCCTGCGGTGCAGTATCGAGTGGGGCACGCTGAAACGGAACAATGTGCCGGCGAGATCGGGGACTTGATCGAGAATGCGGTTGATCTCCGCCGGTTCGTGCGAGTCGATCACGCTGGCCAGGGCGCTGACCATCTTGACGCCCTGGTCGGCGACGTTTGGCGCCGGTCCGTAGCAGCCGCGGCAAGGCATATTGGCCTTGACACAAAGCGCGCCGCAACCGCTCCGGGTGGCCGGTCCCAGGCAAATGATCCCCTGGTCGAGGAGGCACTCGTCGGGCTTCGGCTCGATCTCCCAGGGGCGGTAGAACTTCTTCAGGCGTTTTTCCTGCCGCGAGCGGCCGCACTCCTCGCAGCAGGTCTTGTCGCCCGCGCCAAGAATCGACCCCAGCGGCGGAAGCTCGGCCCCTTGCATCACGGCGGTGAGCACGGCGGCGATCTGGTGCGCCTGCGGCGGGCAGCCCGGGACAAAGTAATCCACGGGAACCACCTGCGCCAGCGTGTGCACACTCTCGTAAAACTCGGGGATCTCCAGCTCGCCTTCGGGGACCGTAAACTGCGTCACCGGAATTGTGCCGTCGGTGTTCACGGTCGAGGGCGACTCCCGGTAGACCCAGTTGAAGATCGCGTCCTTTGTCGTGAGGTTGGCGAGGCCGGGGATGCAGCCGTCCGTGGCGCAGGAGCCGAAGGCGACGAGCACTTTCGACTTCTCGCGCAGCAGGCGGGCCAGCGATTCGTTCTCACTGGTGCGGACCGCGCCGTTGAACAGGCAGAGGTCGATGCTCTTGTCGGGCATGGCCTCGACATCCTTGTATTTGAAGTCCGTCGCGCACGGCCAGAACACGATGTCGAAAAAGGCGGCGACGTCGAGAATCTTCTCCTCGACGTCGAGCACGGCGATCTCGCAGCCGCCGCAGCTCGCCGCCCAGTACAGCGCCAGTTTCGGCTTGCTCATGCCAGCACCTCCTCGCCTTCGGGCTGGTGGACCGCCAGCATCGCCGGCTCCAGCCGGAGCGGTCCGAGCGCCCGCACTTCTTCGGTGAACTCGGTGGAAACCCTGGCGAACTTCTCTCCCTCGCTGGCGGAAATCCACTCCAGGCGCAGGCGCCGTTCATCGACGCCGAAGGATTGGAGGATGCGCTTCAAGAGCAGCACCCTGCGCAGCGCCTTGAAATTGCCCTCCTGGTAGTGACAGTCGCCTGGGTGGCAGCCAGCGATGAGGACGCCGTCGGCGCCGAGCTGAAACGCCCGCAGGACCAGGGACGGGTCCACACGTCCCGTGCACATGACTCGCATGGGGCGCAGGTTCGGCGCCGATTTCATGCGGCTGACGCCCGCCAGGTCGGCTCCAGTGTAGGAGCACCAGTTGCACAGGAAGCCGACAATACGCGGTTGGAATTTGCCGTCGTCCGTCTTCACGCGCGAATCCTCCTTTCGTTCACACGGCGAGAACACCCTCGAGTTCCGCTGCAAGCTGCCGGTCGCTGAAGCCATAGCCGGTGATGGCGCCCGCTGGGCAGGCCGCCACGCAGGTGCCGCAGCCTTTGCACAGCGTGGAGTTCACCTGCGACACGTTCTTCTCTTCGAGGTAAGCGATGGCGTTATACGGGCAGAGGGCGTTGCAGATGCGGCAGCCGCTGCAATACTCCTCCCTTACCTCGGCCCGCACGGGATCGATCTCGACCACGCCTTTGGAGATGGTGGCCAGCATCCGGGCGGCGGCGGCGGCGGCCTGGGCGACCGAGTCCGGTATATCTTTGGGCCCCTGGGCGCAACCGGCCACGAACAGGCCCTCCGTGGTCGTGGCGACCGGATCGAGTTTCGGATGGCGCTCTAGGAAGAAGCCATCCGGGCTCCGGCTCAGGCCGAACAGACGGGCCACCCGGCCGGCGTCGGCGCGCGGTTCGATGGCGCTGCACAACACCACCATGTCCACCGGGATTTGGCGGAACTTGCCGATGAGCGTGTCCTCGCAGCGGATGAGCAATGTGCCCTCCTCCTGCTTGGACCAGCCCGCCTGCACCACCTCGGCCACCTTTCCCCGGATGACGTTGGCGCCTTCGTGGAGAACGCGCGAGTAGAACTCCTCGTAGCCCTTGCCGAAGGCCCGCATGTCGATGTAGAAGTTGTAGACCTCGGCCTCGGGGCACCTCTCCTTAACGAGGTGGGAGAACTTCAGGGCGTACATGCAACAGACACGCGAGCAGTAGCGGTGGTAGTTCTCGTCTCTGGATCCGATGCAGTGGATGATCCCCACCGCCCGCGGAACCTGGCCGTTCTTCAGCAGCACCCGGCCGCCCGTCGGTCCGGTGGCATTGAGCATTCGCTCGATGTCCAAGCCGGTGTAGATGTTGTCCAGGCGGCCATAGCCGTACTGCGCCATCGGCGTCGGGTCGAACTGGTCGTAGCCGGTGGCCACCAGGATCTGACCGACCTCGAGCTCGATCTCTTCGTCCACCATCTTGTGATTGACGGCTTCGGGCTCGCAGACATGGACGCAGGACTGGCAGGCGCCCGTCTTGAAATGAATGCACGAGTCCGGATCGATGCGCGGGACCTTGGGCACGGCCTGAGGGGTGGGAACATAAATAGCGGTATTGGGACCCAGCAGGAACTCGGGCGGCCGGCCGCGGTAATCTTCGCCCTCGAACCGGGCGTGGCCGGTGGGACAGACGAGGGCGCAGGCGCCGCAGGCGATGCACGCCTCCGATTCCACATGGAAGGGGGTGACCACCTCGCGCTTGATGCCGCGGTCCTCGAAACCGATGGCGCACGCCCCGACGACCTCCTCGCACATTCGGACGCAGCGCAGGCACAGGATGCAGGCGTTCTCCTTCTCGTCCCTCTGCTCGCTCAAGAAGCGCGTTTGCTCGAGTCCGACCTCGGCGGCCAGCTCGCGGAGGACCGCAACGTTGGGCCACCGCGCCAGCAGCAGCTCGAGCACCACCCGCCGGGCCTCGATCACGTGCCGGCTGCCGGTGCTCACCACCATTCCTTCCTCGCACGGCGTGTTGCAGGCGGTGACCAGCTCGTAACCCCGCGGCCGCTTCAGCTCCACCACGCAGACGCGGCAGGCGCCGAACGGCTTGAGCAGCGGGTGGTAGCAAAGCGTGGGCACTTTGATGTCGAGGAACGCCGCCGCGTGCAGCAGAGTGGTCCCTTCCCGAACCTGGGTCGTCATTCCGTCGATGGTGAGGCTGATCATCTTGCGCTCCTTAGTCGACAATCACGGCGTCGAAGTGACAGACGTCCACACACACGCCGCACTTGCGGCACAAGGCCGGATCGATCCTGTGCGGCTGCTTCTTTTCTCCGAAGATGGCCTTTTCCGGGCACTCGCGCTTGCAGACGCCGCATCCGTGCCCGCGCTCGACGCAGACCACCGGGTCGATGGTGTAGGTGTTCAACTCGCGGCAGACGTGGGCCGGGCACTTGTGCGCCTCGATATGAGCGAGATACTCGTCGCGGAAATAGCGCAGGGTGGTCAGCACCGGATTGGGCGCCGTCTGGCCGAGGCCGCAGAGCGACGTCTGCTTGACGATCCAGGCGATCTCCTCGAGGGCGCGCAGGTCGTCCATCGTGCCATGACCGTTGGTGATCTTGGTCAGGATGTTCAGCATGAGCATGGTCCCTTCGCGGCAGGGGGTGCAGGCGCCGCAGGACTCATCCTGAGTGAAGGCCAGGAAGTAGCGAGCGACGTCCACCATGCAGGTGTCTTCGTCCATCACCACCATGCCGCCGGAACCCATCATCGACCCGACTTCGGTGAGGCTCTCGTAGTCGATGGGCAGATCGAGCGCCTCGCTGACCGTGCGTTTCTCGGCGCGCGTCTCGTACACAATGGGCTGGTCCATCATGCCGGCCGGGATGCAGCCGCCCGAAGGACCGCCGGTCTGAACCGCTTTGAATTTCTTGCCGTCCGGGATGCCGCCTCCGATGTCATAAATCAACTCGCGCAGCGTGATCCCCATGGGGACCTCGACCAAGCCCGTGTTGTTGATCTTGCCGACCAGCGAGAACACCTTGGTGCCCTTGCTGGTCTCCGTCCCGATCTCCCGGTACCACTCCGCGCCCTGGGTGATGATCGGCGATACGTTGGCCCACGTCTCCACGTTGTTGATGCAGGTCGGCTTGCCCCAAAGCCCGTACTCGGCGGGATAAGGAGGCCGCGCCCGCGGGTCCCCGAGCCGGCCCTCCACCGAGGCGATCAGCGCCGTCTCTTCGCCGCAGACGAAAGCGCCAGCGCCGCGGGTGACCGAGAGGTCGAAGTCCATGCCGGAATCGAGGATGTTCTCGCCGAGCAAGCCGTATTCCCGCGCCTGGTCGATGGCGATCAGAATCCGCTGGACCGCCAACGGATACTCATTGCGGATATAGACAACGCCGTGGCTGGCGCCCATCGCCCGAGCGCCGATCAGCATTCCTTCGATCACCGAGTGAGGATCGGATTCGAAGATGCTCCGGTCCATGAACGCCCCGGGGTCCCCCTCGTCCCCGTTGCAGATGATGTACTTCGGCTCGCCCCGCGCGTTCCGGACCTTCTCCCACTTCACTCCGGTAATGAAGCCGGCGCCGCCGCGGCCACGGAGACCGGCCCGCTTGACCTCGGCGATGATCCCCTCCGGCGTCATCTGGGTGAGCGCCTTGGCAAACGCCGTATAGCCGTCCCGCGCGATGTACTCCTCGATCTTTTCCGGATCGATCAATCCGCGGTTCCGCAGCGCCACCAGCCGCTGGCGGCTGAAGAAGGGGATGTCGGACATTTTGGGGAGCGGCGTGGGCGCCTCGGGCGGCGTGTACATCAGCCTGGGGACCGGCCGTCCCTTAAGGAAGTGCTCCTCGACCAGAAGCGGGATCTCCTTCGGCGTGAGCTGCTGGTAGAAGATCCCGTCGGGATGCACGACCATGAGGGGGCCCACGCCGCAGAAACCGTTGCAGCCGGTGGTGACCACTTGAATCTCGTCCTCCAGGCCGCGCTTGAGCAGCTCCTTCTGTAGGGCGTCCCTCACTTCGAGAGACCGGTTGGAGACACAGCCCGTCCCCGCACAAACCATGAGGTGCATTCGATACGCCATCTGGCGCTCCTCTCCCGTCCGCCGCCGCTAGTGGGTGCGTTCGCTGCCCACGGCGAGCGCGTATTGCTCGGCGATCTTTCCCCCCACCACGTGCTCGGAGAAAATCTCCTTCACCTTGCCCTCGGTCAGCTCGACGTACTTGACCGGAGCCTCCCCCAGGACCTCGACGGTGGCCATCGGCTCGCGGCTGCACAGCCCGGCGCAACCGGCGATGGTTACCATCACGTCCCGGAGGTTCCTTTCTTCCACCTCGCGGAGAACGGCCTCCATGACCTTGCGGCCGCCGGCGGCGATCCCGCAGGTGCCCATGTGAACGATGACCTTGACGCGGCCGGCACCTTCGCGCAGCAGCGTGGCCCGGCGCGCCTCGTCCCTGATCCGCGCCAGGTCCTCCAGCTTGAGTTTCGGCATGCCCGTCTCCTTATTTGCGGTAGTGCTTGAGGATCTGATCCACCCTCGTCAGGGAAACCTTGCCGTAGAGGTCCTGGCCGACGGTGACCACCGGCGCCAGCCCGCAACAGCCGAGGCAGCGCACCTGCTCGAGGCCGAACTGAAGGTCCGGCGTCGTCTGGCCTGTTTTGACGCCCAGTTCCCGCTCGAACTTCTCGAGGATCTTGACGGCCGCCTTGACGTGGCAGGCGGTGCCCAGGCAGACTGCCACCGGATGGCGGCCTTTCGGCTTCAGACTGAAGGCGCGATAAAAGGTGGCGAGGCTGTAAGCGCGGCTAACCGGCACGCCGAGCGACCGCGTCATGTGGACCAAAGCGTCCTTCGGCAAGTAGGAATACTCGTGCTGAACGTCTTGCAGCATGGCGATCAGCGCGCCTTTTTGCGCGCCGTGCTGCCTGATAATGCCCTCAATCGTTGCCAGCTCCATCTTGATCTCCCCGTCAGGACCGGCTCGCAGCCGGTTCCGTGATGTTCTCCAAGGCCCGTCTTACAGCCGCAATGCCTTCGGGCGAGTTGACCGGCAGGCCCCCGAGCCGGGCCTTGATCGGCTCGGTGCCAAAGGAAACCTGAGCATCGTCCGTCCGGTGTTCGTAACTGAATTCGACTTCCGGATTCCCCGTAACCAAAGTCAGCAGCGTAGAAGCGATGTCTCCAAGCGGTTGCCGGTCCAGGTGGCTGTATTGGAAGAGCGCCGTGACCCGAGTGCCGACGCAAGGCCGAGAATCGATTCGGAACGTCCCGCCCGCCGCCCTGGCGGCTTGCTCGAGAAGAGACAGGCCCAGGCCAACGCGGCGGCTGGAGCGCGTCGTAAAGAACGGGTCGGTTGCCTTCCTCAGAGCCGCTTCGCTCATCCCCACGCCGTCGTCAAGGATCTCAACGGACAGCCTGTCCTCTTTCCGGCTTTCGTAGAGGCGGATCTCAACGTGCCTGGCGCCCGCCGCGATCGAGTTCTCCACGATGTCGAGGATGTGAAGGGAGAGCTCTTCCATGTCGCACCTATCCGAACGCCGGGCCGCGATCCGCGAGCACGCCGGCTTCCTCCGCGACCAGCCGCCTGCCGTCCACTCCCTGCAACGCTTTTCGAATCTCCGCCACGGTGGCATCGGTCAACAACAGCCAGGTGACGGCCGCGCCGATGTCCTCGATCGAGTGCGCGTCGGAGGACCGGACAAACGCGCTCCCGGCGCATTCGGGGTAGCGCCGCCTGGCCTCTTCGACGGTTGTGTTCCTGGAGATCTCCAGCGCATCGAGCGGAAGCCCGGGAGGAATGAACCCAAGCTGTCCGATGATGCCGAAGGCCTCCCGGTCGGCGTGTGAAGCGATGGCCAAGCCGTCCAGGCGATGGATGAACTCCACCACCTGTTCCACGGGCAGCTCCGTTGCGCCGGCCAGGAGCCGGTTGTTGAACCCCAGCACAGTGTGATCCGCATCCACCACCACTTGAAGTCCGAAGGCGGCGGCGTTGTTCTCCCCGGGTAAATGCTCGTAGACGATCTCCTGCAACTGAAGCGCGCTGTCGACGCGGTCGAAGAGCGCCAGAACGTGCACCTCCTCCCGCGAGGTCACCTCCATGCCCGGCAAGACCGTCAGATTGCGGCCGCGGGCAGCGTCCATCACCGCCGAGGCGTTCTCAGCCGAGTTATGGTCGGAAACGCCGAGAAGATCGAGACCCTTGTCGGCCGCCTGGGCCACAATCGCTCGCGGCCCCATGCTCAGGTCGGCGCAGGGAGACAGGCAAGTATGCACGTGCAAGTCGGCCTTGAACCTGCGCAGCGTCACCGGCGCCCTCGCAATCCCATCTGGTACAGCCGACCGGCCAGCTCGAAGGCCGGCAAGGGCGTGCCCAGCAGCACTACGCCTTCCTCGCGCGCCTTGCCCAGCGTCTCCGCGTCGGGCCTCCGGCCGTTGACCAGAACGACGGCCGGGATGTCCTTCAACGACGCGATCGCAATTACGTTGGAGTGCGTTTGCAGCGTGACCCACGCATCGCCGCTTTGGCCGTGCGCCAGGACATCGCTCAACAGATCGCTGGCGTAGCCGCCGGTGATCTCCCGGTCGAGACCGGCGTCGCCGGTCAGAACTTCCAGGTCCAGCTTCTCGACGATTTCCCGCACCGTCATGCCGTCCTCACCTTGGCGCCGGCGTTGCGCCCGGTTCCCGCGCCGGCGCGCCCGGCTGCCTGAACCACGCAGTCGTCGAGCGCGGCGCGCTCCAGCACTACGTCTTCCGCGAAACTGCGGCAGGTCGGCGCTCCGCACGCGCCGCAGTCGATCTGCGGAAGAGTCTCATGCGTTTCCTGAATGAGCTTCCTTTTTGCGATCGCCTTCGAGATGTCTTTGTCCAGCGGCGAGAAAGGCCTTGAGGGGATGCGACCGGGCAGCGAGAAGTAGTTCTTCTGGTACAGATCGTGAATCTTGCGCCGGTCCTGGCAGGGCGTGCTGCCGTAACGGGCAACCAGGCTCAGGATCTTGCTGCGCGCGAAGTAGGGATTCTCCACGGTGAGCGAACCGCCGCAGCAGCCCTGCGGGCACGCCTGGCACTCGACGAACTGAACGTCGCTGAGCTTGCCGTTCTCGATTTCCTCGAGGATCCGCTCGACGTCGCCGAGCCCGCCGACGGCGAGACTGTTTTCGGCGCGCAAGGAGGAGACCAGGCCGCCGAGGACCGGCCAGCCGAGGCCGAGGCCTCTCACCGGCTCCTCCTGTTCCGGCTGATCGTTGCCTGCCTCGGCGATGGCGGAAAGCAACGGGAGGTAGATGTCCGATATGGCGATGGCGCCATCGACATGGGAGACCCGCTTGCGTGGCGGGTACTTGATGGCCACCATCTTGGGCGGGCAGGGGGTCACGTAAATGACGCCGATCTCGTCTCGCCGCAGGCCCAGTTCTTGTGATTTCCGGTATTTCACTTCCCGCGCCGCGATTTCCATCGGCGAGTCGATCGGGATAAGCAGGTCGATGAGATTGGAGAAGCGCGCCTGGACGAGCCGCACGACGGTCGGGCAAAATGGCGACAACAACGGCAGCGGGCCGCGGTGCCGGCTCAGGTATTCATCAATGGCGATGCTGGCCGCCTCGCTGGCGCAAGCGACGTCGCAGGCGTCATCAAAGCCGATCTTCCGCAAACCGGCCAGGATCGTCCGGGGGAGAACGTCCCGCCGGAACTGCCCATACAGCACCGGGGACGGCAGCGCAATGGTGTGCTTGAACCGGGAAAAGTCGGTGAAGGAACTCGTCTGAGGGAGGATGGCGGAGTTAGGGCAGGCGCGGGCGCACTCGCCGCAGTCGATGCAGCGGTCTTCCAAGATGGTTGCTTTGCCGTTCCGCACCCGGATCGCCTCGGTCGGGCAGATGCGCAGGCAAGCCATTCGCCCCTTGCACCTCTCTGGCGCGACCCGCACGGAATGGAAGAACTCTTCCATGCCTACACCCGAATGACGATTTCCAAGTTCGTCCCTTGCCCGACGATGGAACTGATATGGAACGTGTCGGCGTTTCTCTGGATGTTGGGCAGTCCCATGCCGGCGCCGAATCCCATCTCGCGGATCTCCTCGGAAGCGGTGGAGTAACCTTCCTGCATGGCCAGCCCGATGTCGGGTATGCCCGAGCCCTCGTCGCAAACCGTAATCTGGATGTCCCTGGGGGTGACCCGCAGTTCCATCGTTCCTTTTCTGGCGTACAGCACGACGTTCATCTCGGCCTCGTAGGCGGCGATGGCGGCGCGCCGCATCACCGCCGGGGCGATTCCGATCTCCCTCAAGATCGACTTGATCTTGATGGAGGCCTTCCCGGCGCCGGCGAAGTCCCGCCCGGCCACATCAAACCGTTGCAGGAACAGGGGCTCGGCAGACATCGCCTCGGTCTCCGCCACGCTCGCCGCCTCCGGCGAGTCCGCTCGCGTACAACTTGCCACACGATTCGTACATGGGAAGCTTCGTGGCCAGCAGAACGATTCCCTTTTCCTTGGCCAGTTCGACCGCTTCCGGTTCGGGCCACTTGCCTCGCACGTACACGATCCCTTTCACTTCAGCCACATCGGCCGTGCGCACGGACTGGACGCTGGCCAGGCCGGTCAGCAGCAGGGCGTTCGGCTTGATGAAGGCAAGAACGTCGCTCATCAGGTCGGCGCCGCAGCCGGTTGTCACCGCTTCACCGAGTTTGTCGTCGCTGGCGATCACCTGGCAGTCCAGGATCTGCCGCACCGTTTCCAGCGTCATCACAGCACCCGCTTGACCAACTGGTCTCCGAGCTTGATGGCCCGCCTTGCCGGCACCCGCGTCGCCGGACACACGTTCCAGCACTGCCCGCAGCCGGTACACTTGGACTCATCCACAAAGCGGGCTCTTCTTTGGATCCTTACCTTGAAATTGCCGATGTATCCCGAGACGCCAACCACTTCGCTCATCGTCAGCAGCCGGATGTTCTCCCGGTGGCCCACGGAGACCATCTTCGGCGTCAGGATGCAGGCGGCGCAGTCCAGCGTCGGAAAGGTCTTGTCGAACTGGCCCATCCGGCCGCCGATCGAAGCCTCGCGCTCCACCAGGTAGACGGTGTGCCCGGATTCGGCGATCTCGAGCGCCGCCTGGATCCCCGAGATGCCAGCGCCCACGATCAGGACATTGGGGCTGATGGGGGCCCGCATCGGTTCCAGCGGCTGGTGGAGGCTCACCCGCCGCACGGCCCCCAACACCAGGGCTTTCGCCTTCTCGGTGGCCTGCCGGGCGTCGTCGTGGATCCAGGAGCAATGCTCGCGGATGTTGGCGATCTGCACCAGGTACCGGTTGAGACCCGCCTTCAGGGCCGCGTTCCGGAAGGTGAGTTCATGCATGAGCGGAGAGCAGGCGGCCACCACGACCCGGTTGAGCTTGAGCTCCGGGATGTCGTTCCGGATCAGCTCCTGCCCCGGGTCCGAGCACATGAACTTGTAGTCCCGGGCGATCACCACTCCGGGCGCGCGCGAGATGAACTCGCGGACCTCGTTCACCTTGACGGTGGTGGCGATGTTGGCCCCGCAATGGCAGATGTAAACGCCGATTCGAGGCTGTCCGTTTTGCTCCATCGGCTTTCTCCTCTCACGCCACCGCCGCCGGCAATGGCATTTTCAGCGGAACCAGATTCCGCTGCAATCCGAGTTCGCGCTCCGAGCAGCCCAGCGCCAGGCCGAGCACCTGGGTAAAGAAAAGCACCGGGATTTCGAATGCCTTCTTGAACTCCTTGTTGATGCGCTTCTGGTAGGCTTCCACGTTCACCTGGCACATAGGGCAGGTGGTGACGATGCAGGCCGCGCCGTTCTCGACGGCGCATTCGAGCAGCTCCTTCACCAGTTCGAGGCAAACCTGCGGGAACGTGGTCATGAGCATGCCGCCGCAGCAACGCGTCTTCATCGGGAAGTAGACGGCGGTCGCGCCCAGCCGCTCGAACAACCGGTCCATCGTTTCGGGGAATTCGCGGTCGTCGAATCCCCGATCCGGACGAACAATCTGGCAGCCGTAGTACGGCGCGAACGTGAGTCCTTGCAGGCTGCGCTGCGCCGCCGCGGCAATGGCCTCGATACCGACGTCGTTCATCAGGACATCCAGCGGATGGCGGACCCGGACGTTGAGGTTGTATCTGAGCCCCGCCTCGCCGAGCAGGCGGTCGACCTTGTCCCGCAGCTCGGGGCTCTCCTGAAGGAAGCGGTTGGTCTTCAGCAGGACGGTGTAGCAGGCGCTGCACGGGGCCACCAGGTCGCGGCTGCCGTCCTGGCCCGCCAGGGCGAGGTTGCGGGCGCTAATGGCCAACGACGTGGTCTCGCTGACGCTCATGTACATCGTGGCGCCGCAACAGTTCCAGTCTTTCAGTTCTGTTAATCCGATATGGAGTGCGGCGAACACCGCCCGCAGACTCTCGTCATATTGCCGCGCCGCCGCCTCCAGACTGCATCCGGGGTAATAGAGGTATTCCATTCCCTTGCTCCTCATCCCGCGGCCGTGGGCGGGAGTTGCCCGACGGCGCGATATCCGATCATCCCCTCGACGTACTCCAGTTCTTGTTTGGCGCGAGGGAGCTCCAGCGCCTCGGATGCCTGAAGGATCTTGCGGATAGCGCCCACACCCCGGATCTTGGACGGCCAAAGCGCCAGCCGGCCCCGCTTGTACATCTCCAGGCCCAGGGGGAGAAGGCGGAGCAATGCGAACGGGTTCCGCCGCAAGTGGTACAGGGCCAGCAGCAGCAGTTCATGATTCCGGCCGAACCGGTTCACCAGGCGGACGAAACTCTTCGACAGCAGGTAGACCGGGAACCGGTCGGGGTACAGGCCGGTGTCCATGGCAGTTCGTTTCAGGGCGTAGAGCAGGTCGGTGATCTTGATCTGCTGCGGGCAGCGGGTCGTGCACATGTAGCACGACGCGCAGATCCAGATGGTGCGGCTGCGAAGGATCTGCTCGATCTCGCCGGCGCGGAACAACGCGATGACCATTCGCGGGGAGATGTCCATGGCGTAACTGACGGGACAACTGCCGGTGCAGGTGCCGCATTGCAGGCAGCGCGCAATGCGCTCGCCGCCCGGTACGAGTTCCGCTTGCTCGAGGAACTTCCTTCGCAGCTCCCACTCGGACACCGGCAGCGTGCCCGGAACCCGGTTTCGGTCTCTCATGAGCCCTCCTTGCGCCCAGTCACTCCGCAGCCGTGGGGCAGGTCCCCGACCTGCCCTCCACGACCTTTCCAACGGGCCTTTTCATCATTCCTCCTAAGTCACGTGCGGAGATGACGGGTTTTCTTTGCGTACCTTGTGACTCTGGTAGAAACAGGTGCGCCGCACCAGTTCCCGCAGCAGGCACTTCTCGCGAAAATAGATGCCGCACTGGAGGCAGATCTCCTCCGGCTTGGCGGTGTGGTCGACGATGGCAGCGGTCAGGCGGTCCAGCACTTCCGCGACGCGGTTGAGCTCTTCCGGCGCCGTGCGGCCGAAGATCCGGGCGAGCTTCTCTTTCTTGGCGGTCTCGTATGCCGCCAACAGGCGGAGGCCCGAGGGGGTAAGGGAAAGCTCGCAGGCCCGCCGGTCGGCCGTTCCCTCGGTGCGACGGAGCAGCGCGCGGCGGACCAGCTTGTCCACCGCCTTGCTGGCTCCGGCCGCGCTGACCCCAAGGAACGCAGCCACGTCCCCAATAATGTGCTTGTCCGTCAGGGTGACCAGCTTCAGCAGCTTCAATTGGGGGACCGTGACACGGCTACCCGCTACCTGGCGAAGCAGCGCTGCTTCGAGCACGTCGGCAAGAGCGGAAGCGAAGACGCGGGTGCTGCCGAGGAAATCCTCGATGGTTTGCTGCCGACTCTCCGCCGCCATGATGCCACCCACGCCAGACGTTCTGCCGCCCGGTGCGGCGTCCCACACCAACTGTTGAGTAACCTATCGGTGCGGGGCGCCTCACACCCGACACCGATGTTAGTATACAACTCACGAGAAATTCAATCAAGTTAAATGTTTACTCGATCAACTAATTTCTAGAGTTCAAGATCTGAATACCCCGTAGCGGATTCCGCCATGCCTTGTTGATTTCCCCGACACCCCCTCCGTGGGTGTGGAGCGCGCAGTCTTTGCGCACCACGCCGGCCGTCCTGCCGGTGGAGGCAGAGGGAAGCGTCTGCCAGGCCCCAGCCCTTTCCCCTGCCATTCCCACCCGGCAAAATCACCCGCGACTTTTCCCCACCTCTCGCCACTACCTTCCATGGCAGGGTGCTGAAAAACGGTGACAGGCTTCGCTGCCCCGAGCGCACGTTCAGTTCTTTCAACGGGTTGCGCTCCTCGCGCGTGGGGAGCGTTGCCTCTCTTGAAAATTGCCGTAGTTCAGGAGGCCGGTTGCAGCCCGATTGGTTGCCCAAGTCGTTGCAGCCGTTGTGGTTATGGTGCTGGTCGGTTGCTGGCCCGCCGTCGCGTCCATTTTCATGCCTCTGGAGCGGCGCCTCGCGCCATTGCGTTGCCTGTCTCCGATTTTGACTTTCGAGAGTGTCACCCTGTTTTTCAGCACCCTCATGGGGGAGGTATCCCCGGACGAATCCGATGATCACCCTGGAATCCCTCCTGGCCGCCTGCCTCGTGCCGCTGGCCATCTTTATCCTCTTCAGTGGACTGGACGATTTCCTGCTCGACCTCATCATGCTGGCGCGCGCCATCTGCCGCCCTCCGAACCAGACAATCCCACCTGCCGCGCCGGAGAAGCTCGTCGCCATCTTCATCCCGATGTGGAGGGAGCAAGCGGTCGCCGGAAGGATGCTCGAGCACAATCTCGCCGCCATCCGCTACCGCCACTACCACATCTTCGTCGGCGCTTATCCGAACGACGAGCCGACGGTCGAAGTGATCCGCGAAGCGGAATCCCGGTTCCCGAACGTCCATCTCGCCCTCTGCCCCCACGACGGGCCCAGCTCCAAAGCCGACTGTCTCAACTGGATCTTCCAGCACATGCTGCTGTATGAAGAGCTTCGCGGCGTCCGGTTTGAGATCGTGGTGACCCACGACGCCGAGGACCTGATCCATCCGGATTCGCTTCGGTCGATCAACCACTACACGAGCGAATACGACATGGTGCAGGTGCCGGTGCTGGCCCTGCCCACACCGTGGCGCCGGTTCACGCACGGGGTCTATTGCGACGAGTTCGCCGAGTATCAGACCAGGGATGTGCCGCTCCGCGGCCCGCTCGGCGGCTTCGTTCCCTCCAATGGCGTGGGGACCGGGTATTCGCGGCAGGCCCTCGAGGCGCTGGCCGCGCAGTCGTCCAACCGGGTGTTCGAGCCCGAATGCCTCACCGAGGATTACGAGAACGGCCTGCGCCTGCACCGGCTCGGCTTTCGCCAGTTGTTCGTTGGGATCCGTTTTGAAGGCGGGCAGCCGGTGGCCACGAGAGAGTACTTTCCGCAGACCTTGCGCGAAGCGGTGCGCCAGCGTACCCGCTGGGTGACCGGCATCGCCTTGCAGGGCTGGGAGCGGCACGGCTGGCGCGGAGGTCTCGCCTCCGTCTACTGGTTCTGGCGGGACCGGAAGGGGCTCATCGGCAACCCGGTCAGCTTGCTCAGCAACGCCATCTTCCTCTACGGGTTGGCGACCTGGGGCTGGAGCCGGGTGAGCGGAACGCCCTGGAGCCTCGGCCAGGCTGCCGCCGGCCCCTTACTGGCGCGGCTGCTTGCCCCGGTCCTGTGCTTGCAAGCGATCCGCCTGGCCGTGCGGATGGGATGCGTCGCCAGGATCTACGGCTGGGCTTTCGCGCTGGGCGTTCCTCTTCGCGCCTTCTGGGCCAACTGGATCAACTCGGTATCCACCGTTCTAGCCGTGCACTGGTATGCGCGGTCGCGGCTGCTCGGCCAGCCGTTGCCCTGGGTGAAAACGGAACACCTTTACCCGTCCCGGGAGGCGCTCATGCCGCACAAGCGCAGGCTCGGAGAAATCCTCGTCGCCTCCGGCTACCTGGCCGAGAACGAACTGGCCTCGGCCTTGGCGAAGCGCCCGCCTCAGGTTCGCCTTGGCGAACACCTCGTTCAACTGGGGCTGCTCACCGAGCGCGAGCTGTACGAGGCCCTGAGCCTCCAGCAGAACCTGCCCGTCGAAGTGATCGAGCCCGCGCGCATCCAACGGGCGGCGCTTCGCCTGCTGCCGGCCAAACTGTCGCGCTCCTGGAAGGTGCTGCCATTCAAGGTGGAAGAAGGCGCCTTGTTCCTCGCCTGCCCGGAACTGCCGACCGAGGCGCTCCAGCGCGAGCTGGGCCGGCACACCCGCCTTCAGCTCAGGTTCCAGCTCGTGTCCCCCTCCGACTACCGCCGGCTCCGCCAGGCGGTGACTTGAGCATGTCAACCACCGAGGCGCAAAGGACGCAGAGACTCAATAAGATTACAGGGGTGGTCATAGGAGCGGCCATCGAAGTTCACCGCCGCCTGGGACCAGGCCTGCTCGAGTCAGTTTACGAGGCGTGTCTTGCCAGGGAACTGACACTCAGGAAGTTGCCCTTCGAACGTCAGAAGGCATTGGATGTCGAATACAAGGGCGCCGCGCTCAAGGAAGGTTATCGCATCGATTTGCTGGTCTGCGATTCCGTTGTGGTTGAGGTCAAGACCGTCGAGAACCTGGCCCCTATTCATGAAGCTCAGTTGCTGACATACCTGAGGCTCACCGGCTGCAATGTTGGTCTATTGATTAACTTCAACGTGCCGGTGCTCAAGCAGGGAATCCGGCGCCTCGTCCTCAATCTCCGCGA
>CAYZJD010000004.1:33930-36868 GCA_964478455.1 uncultured Solibacteraceae bacterium
CTCCGCGAGTATTCTCTGCGCCCTCCACGTCTCTGCGGTTTGTTTACCTCTCCCAGCCCTCCGCGAGTATTCTCTGCGCCCTCCGCGTCTCTGCGGTTTGCCTACGTCCGGTAGCTCGCATTAATCCGCACGTACCCCTCCGTCAGGTCGCAGGTCCAGAAGCACGCCTCGCCTTTCCCCCGGCCGCGGATCGTGAAGCGTACCACGCAATCCGACGAGTCGAGCTTCTTCTTCAACTCGCTCTCGTCGAACCGGGCGGCCAGGCCGCCCCGGCAAACCGGCGTCCCCTGCACCAGAATGTCCACCTTCGCCGGATCAAACTCGGCCCCGGAGGCCCCCGCGGCCGAGAGGATCCGCCCCCAGTTGGGATCAGACCCCGCGATCGCGGTCTTCACCAGCGGGGAGTTGGCGATGGCGCGGGCGATCCCGACCGCGGCATCGTCGTCCCTGGCCCCGACAACGTGAATGGTGATCTTCTTGTTCGCGCCCTCGCCGTCCCGCGCGATCATCTCCGCAAGGTCCTGCATCACCCAGCTCAGCACTTCCTGAAACACCATGCGCTCTTTGGCATTGGCCTTGATTCCCGAGGCCCCGTTGGCGAGCACGATGACGGTGTCGTTGGTCGAGGTGTCGCCATCCACGCTCAGCCGGTGAAAACTGCGGTCCGCCGCGTGTTCGAGCGCGATCCTCAAGTCGGACGGCGTCACTCCGAGATCGGTCATCAGGAAGCACAGCGTCGTCGCCATGCGCGGGTGAATCATCCCCGCGCCCTTCGTCATTCCGGCGATCCGGACGACGCCGTGGTTCAGCGGCACCTCGCCGAAGGCGACCTTGGGAATGCGGTCCGTGGTCATGATGGCCCGCGAGACATCGTGGAACCGCTTCTCGGAGAGGTTGCCAATCAATCCGGGCAAGGCATTCAGGATCAGCTTCGCGTCTAGCTCGACGCCGATGACGCCCGTCGAGGCGGGCAGCACGTGTCCGGGCGGCACGCCCAGGCCCCGGGCCACTGCCCGGCAGCAGGACTCCGCTACGCGCACGCCGCGCCGGGTGGCGCAGTTCGCGTTGCCCGCGTTGACCAGGATCGCCCGCGCCTTCCCCCGCGACGCCCGCAGGTTGGTTCTGGCGACGTGCACGGGCGCGGCCTGCACGCGGTTGGTCGTGAACATCGCGGCGGCGGAAGCCGTCGAATCGGAAACGATGAGCGCCAGATCATCCCTCCGCTCTTTGCGGATGCCCGCGTAGACGGAGCCATATCGGTAGCCGAGCGGCAGTTTCACAGCTTCCCTTCCCCCAAGCCCTCATTCTCCGCCAAACGGAAGCCGTTGAGAAAATCGCCGGCCGTCATGCGCTTCCTCCCCTCTAACTGGAGTTCCAGCACTTCGAGAGCACCGGAGCCGCAAGCGACCAGCAAGCGGCGCTTGAGCGGGAGGACGGCGCCGGGCGCAGCGACCACCGCCTCTCCGGCCATCTGCGCTCTCCAGATATGCAGCAACTGCCCGCGGAAATGGGTCCACGCCCCCGGCCACGGCTGAAAGCCGCGAACGCGATTGGAAATCTCGCGAGCGCCCAGCCTCCATTCGATCCGGCCGTCTTCTTTCTTCAGCATCGGCGCATGCGATGCCAGCGCCGGATCCTGCTTGCGCGACGCGATGGTTCCTTGTTCCAGGCCTCGCAACGTCTCGATGAGCAGGTCCGCGCCCATCCACGCCAGCCGCTCGGAAAGCTCGGTCGCGGTCTCCTCCGGGCCTATGGGCGTCTCGACCTGGAGCAGAATGTCGCCGGTGTCGAGACCGGCGTCGATGCGCATCGTGGTGACTCCCGTGGTCGTCTCGCCCCGGGCGATGGCCCACTGCACGGGCGCGGCCCCGCGGTACTTCGGCAGCAGCGACGCATGGACGTTGATGATCCCGAGCGGCGCAAGGTCGATGATCGACTGCGGGATGATCTGGCCGTAACCGACCACCACCATCGCATCGGCCTTCAGCCCCGCGAGTTCCTCGACGACTTCCGGGCGCTTGATGCGCTCCGGTTGGCGAACCGGCAGGCCCAGCCGCACCGCCGTCTGCTTCACGGGAGGAGCGGTGAGCTCCTGGCTCCTGCCTTTCGGCCGGTCAGGCTGCGTGTAGACTGCGAGTACCTCGTGGCCGGCCTCGACGATCCGTTCCAACGTGGGAACGGCGAACGATGGCGTGCCGAGAAAGACGAGGCGCATGGCCGGCGCGACGGGGCGCTACCACTCCCCTGCTGTGACGAGCTTGCGGATCCGGCGGCGGATCAGGTCGCGCTTGAGAGCGCTGAGGTGGCTCAAATACAGCCTGCCGTTCAGATGGTCGGTCTCGTGGAGAAACGCGCGGGCAAGGAGTTCCTCGCCTGTCAACTCGAAGCTCTCACCCTTGAAGTTCTGGGCGCGTACCGTCACCCGGGACCCGCGCGTGACCTCCTCGCGGAAACCGGGGATGCTCAGGCAGCCTTCTTCGATGCGCTGCCTGCCCTCGTTGGCGATGATCTCCGGGTTGATCAGCACGATTCTCTGGGACGGGTCCTCGCCCGCGGACGTGTCGATCACGGCGATTCGCCGCGAAATCCCGATCTGCGGGGCCGCCAGGCCCACGCCGCGGGCGGCGTACATCGACTCAAACATGTCCTCGATCAGCTTGTGCAGATCGGCGGTGTCGAATTCCGTAATCAGCGTGGCCGGCGTCTCCAGCACCGGGTCGCCGTACTTCACAATCGAGTGGACCATCAGAAGTTCTTCACCTGCTCCAGGTAGTTCTGAAAGTTGCGCTTCGTCTCCGCGAGCGAGTCGCCTCCAAATTTCTCGAGCGCCGCCTCCGCCAGCACCAGCGCCATCATCGCCTCGCCGATCACGCCCGCCGCCGGCACCACGCAGATGTCGCTGCGCTCGTAAGCAGCCAGCGAGGATTCGCGAGTCACT
>CAYZJD010000005.1:0-36834 GCA_964478455.1 uncultured Solibacteraceae bacterium
ATGGAGCGGGAGACGGGACTCGAACCCGCGACGTCCAGCTTGGGAAGCTGGCATTCTACCACTGAATTACTCCCGCTCGGGCGGCGTCCAATTGCGAGTATAAGGGCAGCTTGGGCCGGTTGTCCACTGACTGATTGCCGGGATTGCCAGAACTGGCAGGCTGGCTTTGGGGTGGAGACGGGGGATTGGCTGGCCCCCGCCGATAGAAGCCGGCCCGGGGCCAGCGTCTGCCCGGCCCGCGTTTCGCGTCCCCCAATCTGCTACACTTGAGGTGCGTTTGATTGTCCAGCCGAACCTGGCCGAAGTCCATTTCTGCCTCGTAAAGCCCGCTTTCAAATCGTGAGGAGATCTGATGAAGAACATCTTTGTAGGCAACCTGGATTTCGGTACATCCGAAGATGCCATCCGCGCCGCGTTCGAGGAATACGGCACAGTCGAGCGAGTGACCATCGTCCGCGACCGTGACACGGGCCAGCCTCGCGGCTTCGCTTTTGTCGAGATGACGGACTCGGCCGCGGGCGACCGCGCCATCGCGGCGCTGAACGGCGCCAACCTGGGGGGCCGTCCCCTGAACGTCAACGAAGCGCGCCCGCGGCCGGAGCGCGGCGGCAGAGGGTCCGGCGGCGGCTTCCAGCGGCGGAGGAGAGAGCCGCGCTGGTAGGCCGGCCTGGAGCGCGGTCCACCGTCGTGACCGGAACCATAACACAGTTGACGCCCGCCACCCGCAGCGGCATCATTCAAGCCGAGGACGGATGTCGCGTGCCCTTCGTGGCGTCTGCCGTAGCGGACGGGTTCGCGGCACTGGCAGTCGGGGACCGGGTACGATTCGACTGTGATTCCGGCTGGTCGCAGGCCACGGCTGTCCGGCCGCTCCGCGATCCATCGCCCGCCGATGGCCGGCTGGACCTCCGCTACATGGGTTTCGATCAGGCGAAGAACGTTCGCCAATACAACTTCACTGCCGTTGCCGGTGGCCGGTCCACGCGACGATTCGTCGTTACAGCCGACGTGGCCCTGTTCCTCAAGCACGGCGTCGCGATGCAGGAGGGGCCGGTGCTGTGCCTGCGCAAGCTGCTGGCGGATCTGGAAACCTCTCCCGAACCCCGTCGGCACGAGCTTGGCAACGACGATCTCGTCGCCTACACTTCGTCGATAAAGGCCGCGGCTTTGCATCGCAAAATGAAACGAAGGCCGCCCCCGCAACACGAGGGCAACGATCCGCCGGCCACAGGCACATGGGGCCGGACGCCCGGCCCGCGGTGAATGGCGCCGATGCCAGGGTTCGTGTGGCGCGGGGGCGAGCGGTGGCCGCGTTGCGCAGTGCGCTTGTCCGCATCATGAACTTAGTGGTGATGTGAGGAGGTGCTATGGGAAGTCGACCAGGCACTACATATAAGAAGCGTCAGAAAGAACTGGCCCGGCAGGAAAAGCAGCGGGAGAAGGCTGCCAAACGGGCCCTGAGACGATCACAGAAGCACGGCTTGGCAGTGGAAAGCGAAGTCGAGAGACCGCCGGATGTTACGACCGCCGGCGGAGAATGAGAGACAGGCATGAAAGAAAAAGGGACTGTGAAGTGGTTTAACCCGGCCAAGGGCTATGGTTTCATCCAGAGGGAGAACGGCGAGGACGTGTTCGTACACCACACGGCCATCGAAGCGAGCGGCTACCGCACGTTGAATGAGGGGGCGGCGGTGGAATTCGTCGTCAAGAAGGGTCCGAAGGGTCTCCAGGCCGACCAGGTTACCGTCGTCTGAGCGGAGCCTTCGCTGGCGAGGGCGGGCCACGTGCGTGGCCGGACAAGCATTCCTTGGCGGACGAAAGCGTCTGCCCCACCCGGGGGCCGGTGTCTTTATGACGATCCTGCTGTACAACCCGGACAACGGCGTGACGCGCAACTTCATGCCGCACCTGTGGATGTTTCTTCTCCAATCGCTGACTCCGCCGGAGCACAAGGTGTTGCTGATCGATGGGAACGCCCAGCCGATGAGCGACTCCGAGCTGGTGAGATTCGCGCTCGACAACAACGTCGGGCTGGTGGGGATTGGCGCGATGACGCGCATGATCGCGAAGGCGTACCGAGTCGCCGACGCCGTTCGGGCCGCCGGCATTCCGGTGGTGATGGGCGGACCGCACGTGACCGAGGCGCCGGAGGAGGCGCTCGGCCGCGACGGCGGGCGACGCCATGCCGACGCCGTCGCGCTGGGTGAAGCGGATGAGACCTGGCCCAGGATCGTTCAAGACGCGGCGCGCGGCGACTTGAAGGATGTGTACGCGGCGGTGGACGCCGCCGGCAGAGACGCTAAGCCGAGCCTCAAGGACTATCCGAGAATCCCTTGGGACTCGCTCGACATCAGCCAGTTCAATCGCATTCCGGCATTCATCAGCCGGGTGATGAGACGCTTCCGGGTGAGCTGGGAGACGTTTCACATTATTCCCATTGAATCCGGACGCGGCTGCCCCTACGGATGCGAGTTCTGCACTGTTACCGGATTCTTCGGCGACTCGATCCGGTACCGCTCCAACCAGAGCGTCGTGGAGGAGATGCTGCGGCTGAAAGCGCGCGCCCGGCGGACCCGCGGCAACATCGCGGTGTTCTTCGTGGACGACAACCTGGCCCTTAACCTGAAACGGACGAAAGCCCTGCTGCGCGACATCATCGCCGCGAAGGCTCAACTCGCCTGGGTGGGACAGATCAGCGCCAACCTGCTTGGCGACGAAGAACTGGTGGATCTAATCGCCGATTCGGGTGGGAAGTGGATCTTCATCGGGATGGAATCCATAGACCCGGCCAACCTGTCGAGCGTGAACAAGAGCTTCAACAAGCCGGCGGAATACTCGGCGGTGCTCAGGCGGCTGGCGCGCCGCAACATTTACGCGATCACGTCATTCATCTTCGGCCTCGATCATGACACGCCGGGAGTCGCCGAGCGCACCCTGCGAGAGATCCAGGACTGGCCGCCCGGCCTGCCGGTCTTCGGGCAGATCACCCCGTACCCGGCCACACCCCTTTACTCACGCCTGGAGAAAGAGGGACGCCTCACGAGGCCGAAACACTGGCTCGATTTCGCCCCATTCCGCATGGCGCACACGCCTTTGAAGATGACGGTGGCCCAGGTGGAGGACGAGGTTGCGCACGCCTGGGCGAACTCCTACAGCCCGGCGGCCACACGGAGAGCCATCGACTCGATCAGGCATGAACCGGTTCCGTACAAGATCAGTCATGTGCTGGCCCGGATGTTCTTCCGCGGGATCTACTTTCCGCAGACCAGCGTCTGGGCGTGGTTGAAACTGATCGCGGCGAACCGAAGCATTATGGTTCGATTGGTCTGGGAATCCTTCACGAACTGGCGCGGCTCCGCTAGCGCGGACCGGCATCTCGAGTTTGAGCTTGGGCTGGAGCGCGCTTCTTCGCCGTCGGACATAGTTGCGGGCGGCGGTCAGGATTAGCCTGGCTGCCATGCCGCCGGGTCCCGCGGTTGCTGCTGGCCGCCGACCTGAGCGGCCTGGTTGCGCCGGGCCGCCTCGAACTGCGGGCGCAACCCGTTTTGCGATATCGTCTCCTTGGAGCGAATTCATGAACCGTCTTGATCGAAGATCGTTTCTATTAGGGGCCGCCGCCGGGCTGGCGCGCCCGGGTTTTGCATCCGCGGCCGGCGAGACGATCGGCACGGCGATGATCGGCACGGGGAACCGCGGCCAGTACGTGCTCGAGTCGATTCTGGCGCAGCCGGAGGTGAAGGTCGTCGCGGTGTGCGACATCAAGCCGGACCGGCTCGACAAAGCGGCGACCATCGCCGGGCGCGACAAGCCGGCCACTTACACCGACTACCGGAAGATGCTCGAGCGGGAGGATGTGGAGGCGGTGTTCGTCTGCACGCCGTGCGACCTGCACGTGGAGATGTCGATTGCGGCATTGAAAGCGGGCAAGCACGTCTACTGCGAGAAGCCGGTGGGCATCGAGCCGCGATCGATCGGCAAACTGGTGAAGGTCGTCCGGTCCAGCGGGAAGGTGTTTCAGGTCGGGCAGCAGATGCGTTCGATGGGGCGGCTTCGCAAGACGATCGAGAAGATCCACGAAGGCGCCGCGGGCAAGGTCGTGATGATCAAGGCACAGCGACACTCCTCCGAAGATCTGCCGCATGACCTCACGTCGGCCGAGTGGTTTTTCTATGTCAAGCGCTCGGGCGACGTGCTCGTGGAGATGTCGGTTCACAACCTGGATGTGTGCAACTGGGTGGCGCAGAGCCGGCCGGAGCGGGCAGGGGGATTCGGGGGAACGCTCGTCTATGTGAACGATCCGCCGGGCCGCACCAACATGGACGGCTACACCCTCAGCTACGAGTACGAGAACGGCGTGAAGCTGAGCTTCACGCAGGTGTTCTTCCACCCGGCGGGCATGCCGGGCAGCGGGCAATTCTTCCACGTATTCACGACCGAGGGTGGCGTGGACCTGGCGACGTCGACCTTCTATCCACGAGCCAAGGGCGCTAAACCGCTGGTGCTGGTTCCGCCGGAAGACGACGAGGAAATCCGCGAGCACGCGCACGTGGCCGCTTTCTATGAGGCGATCCGAACGGGCAAGCAGCCCTTCGCGGACATCAACGTGGGCGCCGTGGGAGCGCTGACGGCCATCATGGGCCGCGAGGCGATTTACCAGAAGAGGGTGACAACGTGGCGCGAGATGGGCGTGGAGTTGTAGGAGAGAGCCGATGAAGATCCGACTGCTTGTGGTTGTGCTTCTCGCCGTTCTTGCGGCGGTCGTCGTGTTGCGGGCGCAGCGAACCAGCGATTACCGCGATCCCGACACGACGTACGAGGAGGGCTGGACGGCGCTGTTCAACGGAAAGGACCTGACCGGATGGGTGCCGGTGCTCGAAGGGGGCGAGGGGAAGTCCAGGCGCTACCGGGAGCAGGAGGTGGGCGAGCAGTCCACGTTCTTTGTGAAAGACGGCCGGATCATGACCACCGGCACGCCCAACGGCTACATCCGCACGGCGGACGTCTATGACAACTTCGTCTTCCACGTGGAAGTGAAGTTCAGCCAGATGGGCAACAGCGGTGTGCTCGTCCACGTGCAGAGCGACGCGGTCTGGCCGAAGGCGATCGAGTGCCAGCTCTATCAGTCGCACATGGGCCGCATCTTCCCCATCATGGGCGCGACCCTCGAAGGGGGAGAAATGATCCACGCCGCTTCGAAGCCCGCGGGCGAGTGGAACGTCTACGAGGTGTACTCCGAGGACGGCCGGGTGGCCACGGTGCTGAACGGCGTCATCGTCGGGCTGGGCTCGAACGCCGATCCGAGAACGGGGCACATCGCGCTGCAATCGGAAGGCGTGCCGGCCGAGTTCCGCAACGTCAAGATCAAGCGGTACACGCCCGCCTGGCGGATGCGAGGGAAGTAACCGGCAAGGGCGGGGTTCGCAAGATGCGAGAAACTGCCGGTTGAGTCAGCCGTGCAGACGGGAGCGCCTGCCGGACGCTCATTTAACAAGAACCAGGAGGACGCCGATGGCGACATTGCGTTTGCTCTTTCTGGTTGCGGCTTCGGCCGCAGCACTCCAATCCCAGCAGTATGCCTGGGAGCAGAAGCTCCCGAAGAAGCTGCCGCCAACGCGCTATTACCACGTGATGGCGGGCGACGATAGCCGAGGCCGGGCGGTGGTCTTCGGTGGCCTCTCGCCGTCAGCAGGCCCGACGATCACCTGGCTGAATGACACGTGGGAGTGGGACGGCTCGGACTGGACAAGGAAAACGCCGGCTCAGAGTCCCCCGCCGCGCCAACAGGCGGCGATGGCGTACGACGCGCTCCGGCGGGAGATCGTTCTGTTCGGCGGCGCGGAAGCGGCCGGCTTTGGCGACACCTGGGGCTGGGACGGGACCAACTGGTCGCGGAAGTCTCCGGCCCACAGCCCGCCCGTCCGCGCGGGACATGCGATGGCCTATGATGCCGCGCGCGGCGAGATTGTCCTGTTCGGCGGAACATCCACGGCGGACACGTGGGTGTGGGACGGCACGGATTGGCGCGAGAAGACCCGGGTGGACAAGCCGCCTCCGCGCTCAGCCACCGCGATGGCGTACGACGCCGTCCGGCGGCGAGTGATTCTCTTCGGCGGCAGGAGCCCGGCGGGACTACCGTTGAGCGACACCTGGGCCTGGGACGGGACGGACTGGGAGGAACTATCGCCGTCAGGCAGCCCGCCGGCCCGGGGTTACCACGCGATGGCGTTCGACGACGTCACGGGGACCATCGTCCTGTTTGGCGGGGTGGCGGTGCTCGCGGCGTTCGAGGACACGTGGCTCTGGGACGGCAAGCGCTGGACGCAGAAGCAACCGGACGTGAACCCGCCCGCCCGTTACGGGCACGGGCTGGCGTACGACGCCGCGCGCGGCGAGGTCGTTCTGTACGGCGGAACGGGCACGGTCAGCTTTCTGTCGGTGGACACCTGGGTCTGGAGTTCGGGCCTGCCGCTGGTCTCCCTGACGCGGGACGGGATCGTGAACGCGGCAAGCTACCTGGGCGGAATCGTGGCGCCTGGCGAAATCGTGACCCTGTTCGGGAGAGGCTTCGGCCCGCGGGACCTGACCAGCCTCAGGCTGGACGAGAATGGGAGGGTTGCGACGTCGCTCGCCGGTACGCGCGTCCTCTTCGATGGCATCGCCGCGCCCATAATTTACGCGCTGCGAGACCAGGTGAGCGTGGTGGCGCCGTACGGCGTTGCGGGTAAGAGCGTCACCGAAGTGGAAGTCGAATACAACGCCTGGGCGACGGACAAGGTGAGGGTGCCGGTGCTCCCCTCGGCTCCTGGAATCTTCACGCTCGACGCCTCGGGGCAGGGGCCCGGCGCGATCTTGAATGAAGATTACAGCGTGAACTCGGCGGCGAAGCCGGCCAGGCGGGGCTCGGTGGTGATGATCTTCGCAACCGGGGAAGGCCAGACCGAACCGCCAGGGCAGGATGGAGTGCTGGCGGGCCTCGTACTCCCGAAGCCGGTTCTGCTGGTGTCGGTGACGGTCGGCGGCGTTCCGGCGGTGGTGGAGTATGCGGGTGGCGCGCCGGGCCTGGTGGCCGGCGTGCTGCAAGTGAACGCGCGGGTTCCGGAGAGCGTGACGCCAGGCGCCGCCGTCCCTGTGGTGGTGAAGATCGGGAGCGCGTCGTCGCAACCCGGCGTCACGATGGCGGTGGAGTGACGCCGATGCGTTGCGACTGAGGCAACGGGCAGGCAACCTTCGATGGCGGCCAGTGACAATCCCACCCTCAGGATGACGCCGGTCTCCGTGCCGGAGCGCATCGAGATACTGGACGTGCTGCGCGGCGCGGCGCTGTTCGGCATCATCGCGTCGAACATGCGAGCGTTCAACTCCCCTCAGGCGGCCTACGTTGACCACTCGCTGATGTGGACAAGCGCCGCCGACAGGATCGCGCAAGGGTTTGTCGACCTCTTGATCACCGGCAAGTTCATCACCTTGTTCTCGTTCCTGTTCGGGATCGGCTTCGCGATGCAGATGGAGCGCGCCGGCGCCAGGGGTGTTTCGCCGCGCTCATTCTACCTGCGCCGTCTCGGCGTTCTCTTGCTGCTGGGTGTCGTGCATAGCCTCCTCCTCTGGTGGGGGGACATTCTTGCGCCGTACGCTCTCATGGGTTTCGCGCTGTTTGGGTTCCGAAAGCGGTCCCAGAAGACGGTCCTTCTCTGGGCAGCAGCCTGCTACGCGTGGCCGCTGGTGCTTTCCTGCGCGGTGCTGATTGCAGTCACGGCTGGAGTCTCGATCCCCATTCCGCCGAAGGCCACCGCCGAGGAACTGCAACGGATCAGCCAGGTCTTCTCGTCAGGCTCCTACGCGCAGATGTTCCAGGAACGCCTCAAAGAGATGGTCTTCAGCCTGATGGGTCTGGTCTTCTATTACCCGCGCATTCTTGGCATCTTCCTGTTCGGGCTTTGGTGTTGGCGGGCGGGGATTGTCCGCAGCCTCGCTGGCCGGCGCTCTCTCCTGAGAAGGTGCCTGGGCTGGGGTCTGGCCGTGGGGCTTACCGGGAACGCGGTTGTGGTCGCGATCACGGAGATCTACCATCCGGATCCCATGAGGCCGAGCGTCCTCGGTTTCGTGCTCCTGGTCGTGAGCAGCATCGGGATGCCGACGCTCAGCATGTTCTATGCGTCGGCGCTTGCGCTGTTGCTCCGGTACACGGCCTGGCAGTCGAGGTTACGTCCATTCGCGGCGGTCGGCCGCACGGCGCTCAGCAACTACCTGCTACAGACCGTCATCTGCACGACCCTTTTCAACAGTTGGGGCTTCGGGCTCTACGGGAAAGTGGGTCCGCTCGCCGGCCTGCTGCCGACCGTTCTCATCTACGGTGTGCAGGTCCCGTTGAGCGTCTGGTGGATTCGCCGTCACGCTTTCGGTCCCCTGGAACGGGTGTGGCGCACGCTCACATACGGTCGTTTGGGACCCATGGCGCGGGCCACCACGGAGGCGGCGTAGCCAAGCGGGTGCGAACGTGAGCGGCGGCTGATATCTGCCAGCAGGAGGTAGTATGCGCACGACAGGCCAGCGGCCGCTGAAGACGCTCGAGCGGGTGCTGTCGAAAGCGGGGCTTGGGTCACGAAGCGAGGCGCGGCGGTGGATTGCGACGGGCCGTGTGCGGGTGAACGGGAAGCTGATCCAGACGCCGGACCACTGGGTAGACCTCGAGCGCGACCGCGTGACCTTTGATGGCAAGCCGGTCCGCGCAGGCCGCAAGATCTATCTGCTTCTGTACAAGCCCAAGGGCTATCTGACGACGTACAAGGACCCCGAAGGCCGGCCGACGGTTTACGATCTGCTGCGAGACGTCGAGGAATGGGTGTTTCCGGTGGGACGGCTCGACCGCGAGACGAGCGGGCTGCTGGTGATGACCAACGATACGCAGTTCGCCGAGCGGCTGACGAACCCGGAATACAAGGCGCCGAAGACGTATCTCGTCAAGGCATCGACGCTGCTCGGCGACGAACAGTTGGAGCAACTCCGCCGGGGCGTGACGCTCAAGGATGGGCCGACGAGCCCGGCCCTCGTGACGCGACTCCGAGATGCAGGCGGCCGGACGTTCTTCGAGGTTACAATCACGGAAGGCCGGAACCGGCAGGTGCGGCGGATGGTGGAGGCGGTGGGCAGCAAAGTGCTGAAGCTCGTGCGGACAGCCATCGGTCCGGTGAGGATCGGTGATCTCGAGATCGGCAAGTACCGCAGGCTGACGCGGCGGGAAGTGGAGGCGGTCGGCGGTCGTGAGAGGCGGGGCAAGCCGGGAGGCTTACCCTACCCGGCGGCGATCCGCGCGAAGGACGAGTAGCTGCAAAACGAAGATCATCGTCGCGTTGGCTATGAGGAGCAGGAGGCCGCGGCGGAGGCCGAACGCGGCCGAGATCTGGCCCGCGGCCCAGGGCGCCGACATTCCCCCGACAAGCGCGATGGCAAACAAGATGCCGAAGGCGGTGCCGGAGCGTTCGGCGAAGCGGGCCCCGGCGAATGCGAGCGTAACGGGATAGATGCCCGAGAATCCGAGGCCGATGAGGACTACGGCGCCGGCGGCGGATGCGAGCGAGGCCGACGTCACGAGAAGCGCCGCGCCGGCGGCGGCAAGGATGGCGCACGCTAGAATCACGGTGCTTCCTTTAATTCTCAGAACCAGCCGGCTGAGCACGATGCGCGCGGCCATGATCGCGCCCCAGTAGGCCGCGAGCAAGTAAGAAGCAGCCGGAATCGGACTCCCCAACTCGCGTGTGAGGAAGGTCGAGATGTAGCCGCCGGCGGTGAACTCGTTGCCGGACTGAAAGAACAGCAGAAAGCCGAGCAGCAACACGAGCGGGTCGCGCGCGAGGCGGGCGGCTTCAGCGAACTGGAGGCTCTGAGCGGCCTTGGCGGCTGGAAACGCAAGCGACAACACAATCCCGGCGAGCGCGAAGCTGAGCCCGGCAGCGATGAAGAGAATGCGCGCCAGACCCAGTGCTTCGACGAGCGAGCCGATGAAAAACGGGATGAACAGCGCGCCGAAGCCGAAGAAGATCCCGAGGATGTTCAGCGCCGAGCTCTTCTTGCGCGGGTCCTCGTGCAGGTCGGCGACGAGGGTGTTCGTGCTCCCGTTGAGCGCGCCGCCGCCGAGGCCGAGCAGCACGACTCCGGCGAGCACGTCGCGGTAATCTCCGGCTGTGGCGATGCGGGCGAGAGCAGCGGCCGTGAGCAGCGCGCCGGTCGCCAGGCCGAGCTTGATGCCGAAGCGGTCCATCAGCGCGCCGAGTGCGAGCATGCATAGGAGCATGGCGAAGTTCATGCCGAGGAAGAGGTTGCCCGCCTGCGCAAGATCGAAGCGGAGACGGCCGGCCAGCAGCGGCAGCGCCGCGCCGAGCACGGCCATCACGACGCCGAACAGGAACATGCCGGCGAAGGCGGCGCCAGTGAGCCAGCGTTTCTGGATCGCGCCTCCGGTCATGGATGCCGGGCGTAGACGAAGCGGGTGAAGGCCTCGAAGACCTTCTGGTTGTGGTCCCCCGCGACACCCGGGACATTGGGCGAGACGAAGGTGGTGAGGTCGAAGCCCCGGTCGGCGAGGCGCGTACCGGTCTCCGCAACGAGGGCCATGGCGATGAAGACGGCGGCGATCGTGGAGCCGGCGGCGACAGGCTCGCGCTTGCCGATATCCACGAGGGCGTCTTCCGGTGGCACGCAGTTGTCGATGGCGATGTCGGCAACGTCAGACAGGCGCTTGCCGCTCGAATGGGTCGGCGCGGCGATGCGGGCGTTGGCGTGCGACGACACGGTGATGACTGTCAGTCCCTTCTTCTTCGCTTCGAGCGCCACTTCGATGGGGGCGGCATTGAGCCCGCCGTGCGAGAAGACGAGCATGCAGTCGCCGGCCTCGAGCGAGTAGCTGCGGAGGAAGACTTCGGCGTACCCTTCCGTTCGTTCGAGCCAGAGCAGTTCACGCGCGCCGCCGGGACCGATGACGTTGAACCACATCAGGCGCGGATCGTAGAGCGGGAAGAATCCAACGAAAGTACCGTAGCGAGGGAAGATGTCCTGGACGGGGATGACCGAGTGGCCGCTGCCGAACAAGTAGACGCGCTTGCCGGCGGCGATAGCGGCGGCCATGGCTTCGCCGGCGCGCTCGATAGGCTCCTTCTGCGTGGAGTGGATGCTGTCGATGACTTCGCGGATGCGTTCGTAGTATTTGTGCGCGGACATATCTATCTAGTAGGCCACAATTCGGGAGTGGGTGACCGCTGGAACGGCTCAGGTCGCGGGCCGGCGGTAGCATTGGAGCACGTAACGGGCAAAACAGGTCAGCCACTTGCTCGGTTTTCCTTTGGTTTCGACGTCCACCAGCATCTTGCCGTTCAGTGAGTTCTCCAGGATCCAGCGGCCGCCGGGCGTCTGCTTGTGTTCGATCGCGAGAAGCGTCTTCTCCATTCGCGGCGAGTACGGCACGCCGAGCCGCGCCAGGGCATACATTGCCTCAAGGGCGTCCGAGTTGTAATGGAGAGGGAAGCCGAACTTCAACCAGCCGGCCTTGGCTTCACGTTCACCGAAGCCCTGTTCCGCGAGGAAGCTCTGTCGTTCGCGGACAACCCATTCTTTCACCGTCTGGCCTTTCAGCAGGCTGGCGGCCTTCGGCTGGCGCTCGAGGATTCGCTGCCAGGCTTTGCGGTTCCCCGGCACGTAGACGAACACTTCGTTCTCCAGCAGGTTGTTCACCAGCAGTTGGATGGCGGCCCGGATGGCGGGCGAGCGCTTCTCCGGCGGCGACTCGGCAAAGCAAAGAAGCAACTTCGGCTGGGCCATGTAGCAGCGGTGCAGCAGCGAGTAGTCCATCACCGTGCACTCGATGCCACCTTGGGCGTTGATCCTGCGGGCGAGCGCTTCCCGCTGCTCTTCGACCACGGGGTGCGCGTCATAGCCAAGCCGGGTCAAGGCGGCGAGAATGTTCGCTGTCAGACACTGCCCGCCGGCCTTGGAAACCCATGTGGTCCTGGCCAGGATGCGCTCGGCGAGCCGGGCGATGCGAGGGTCTTCGCCGGCCAGAAACTGGCCAAGGAAGATGAGTTGCCAGTACTTGCCGGTGTACTTCCAGTAGGCCCGGTCATCGTCGTCATCGAGGAAGCCGTCCGTTCGCGCCAGGATCGCCTGGGTCACCTCGTAATTGCCGAGCTTCGCCTTGGCAGCCTGAACCTCGCGGTCGCGGGCAGGCTTGCCGAGCAGATTCGTAAGGGTGAGATAACGAACTGGTGGATTGTCTGGCTCCAGGAGCCATTTCAGCACCTCGTCGCGTTCGGCCATGGTTGCTCCTTTGCGGCCCTTACGCAATGGCGTCGAGCGCCAGTTTGGCCGCACCGATGAGCGCTGCGTCTTCACCTAACTGCGTCAGCTCGATTCGCCCCTGCCGGGCGGCGATGGGCTGCGCCCAGTCGTGCGCCTCGCGGCGGATCGTGTCGAGCATCAAGTCGCACGCCTGCATCAGCCCGCCGCCGAGGACAACGATCTGCGGGTTGAGAACGCTGATGAGGTTGGCGATGCCCATGCCAAGGTAGCGCGCGGTCTCCTCGATCGCGCCGAGCGCGGCGGCGTCGCCGCGGCGGGCGGCTTCCACAACTTCCTCGGCGTTGCGTGCGCCGAGCCTTCGGGCCAGCCCGGGGCCGGCCGACTCCGCTTCCCAGCAGCCGACCCTGCGGTACGTCTCGTTCATCTCGGGATTCAGGGCGAACCAGCCGACGGCACCCGCGATGTCGCTTGCGCCGCGGATCAGCCGGCCGCCGCTGAGGATGCCGGCGCCGATGCCGGTGCCGACCGCAAGGAACACCACGTCGGTGCACTCCTGCGCCACGCCTTTCCACTGTTCGCCGAGAACACACGCGGCGCGGTCGCTGTCGACGACGATGGGAACGGGAAGCAGGGCCTCGATTTCCCGGCGCAGCGGGATGTGGTCCCAGCCGGGGATGTTCGGCGCCCACACGCGCCCGGTAGCCGCGTAGTAGATCCCTGGTATGGCGACCCCCACCGCGCGTATGCCGTCCCAAGATGGGGCAACCTGGCGCGCCGCCTCGGCCACCCGGGAGACCGCGTTCGTCCCGGTGGGCAGCTTGACCTTACGGATGATACTGCCGCCAGCATCGACGAGGGCGGCGGCGATCTTCGTTCCGCCGACATCGACCGCGACGACCATGAGACCGATTATGTCTCACCGCGGAGACACAGAGGGGCAAAGAAAGCGCTCTTGGTGGTCTTGGTGTCTTGGTGGTGAGATCTCTATCCCTCCTCTACGACCTTGAAGCCAAGCAGCGCGCTGATCTGCTCCACGGGGCGCTTGAAGTCGCCGTAATAAGTGACACGGTGCCACCCGTGGCGGTCCCACTCGGTGACGATCTTGTTCACGTCCTTCACCTGGGCGGCGAGCTTGGTGCGGCACGCCTTGTCCTCGTCGATGTTGGCGACAACCACCGCCTGGTGAAGGATGACTTCTTTCAGGATGGGGTGGTACTTCAGCGTCGTGGTCATTTGGCCGACGGGGAGCAGCGAGCGCACCGACGCGCCCTTGCGATCCTCCGAGTGGCTGCGGATGTGATACGGGCTGGCTGGACCGTTCGGGCCGAAGACCTTGGCCGGCGCGACGCAGTGCGCGTAAATGATCTGGTTCTTCGCGGTATCGAGGACAGGATCGGAGATGTAGCCGGGCCGGCCGGTGAGGTACGCCATCAGCAGCATGGTGATGGTGGACTGAAGGTCGGCTTCACAAGCGCCCACGTTGCCCTCGTTGAGAAACTGGAACAAGCCGAGGCACGGATAGGCAGGGAGATTGCCGCCGTAGTAGAGGTTGAGGCAATCGATGGTCAGCGCGCGCGATTTATGCTGCTCTATCAGAGTGCGCATGGCGACGTACATCGCGCCGGACTTCTCGATCTCCTCGGGCGACGGTTCGACGATCTTCTTGGCCTCTTTCATCCAGCGGGCGGCGGCCTTCTTGGCTTCGGTCCGATCGGCGTTGCCGTAGGCCTCGTTGATCTCGGCGCCCGTGATGCGAATGACCTTGGTGCCGAAGAGTTCCTCGATGGGCTTGGCGTTGGCCGAGGGGTCGCGGTCGGTGACGTCGAGGATCACCGACCGGCTGAGCTGCTTCATCACCTCGAAGTTGCGGATTCCCTGCACCACGTCTTCGAAGCGGGTGGAGGAGACCCCGGCGACCCTGTAACCCTTCCGTTTCGCCTCCGACATCGCGATCAGAAATTCGCCCGAGCCGCCGTAAAGGTCGTCGACAAAGAGCGCCGGGCGTCCGGCGGCGGCGATGGTGCGGCCCGCGCCTGTCCACAGTCCGAGCATGTAGACAACGTAGCCGTGGACTTCAGCGTCCGCCTCGAGGATCTTCTTGGCGTCTTCGACGTTCTGAGCCGTCGCCGTGCGGAACTCGACGTTCGGACACGCCTGGCGTAGCCGCGCAGCCAGTTCTTCCTTGCGCTTCTCGTAATCGAAGCCCTGATACGGCCAGGTGGGCTTCTCAGGCGGAATGTGACTGAACACCAGCCGCAGGACCGTTTTGTCCGTTGACGCGGCTAACGCGGAGGAAGACTTCGCGCCCAAGGCCGGGCATGATGCGGCCGCGCAGGCGGTGCAGCCGGCCAGAAAATGACGCCTGCTCCATTGCGGATGATCCATGATCTGAATCTCCTATAAAAGACCTGAAAATCCTCTACAGGATACAACCGCAGAGGCGCGGAGGGCACAGAGGTCTTTTGGGTGTTGTTCCTCCGTGTTCTCTGCGTCTCTGCGGTTAACGCTGTTGCGCCGCTGCCGTCAGGATGGCGATGGCGATAGAACGGATCTTCGTTTCGGGCGTCTCGGCGCGGGAGAGCAGGATGAGCGGCACCCTGGCGCCGACGACGATGCCCCCCGATTCGCCCTTGGCGAAATAGAGAATGGCGCGGTAGAGGATGTTGGCCGCCTCGATGTCCGGCGCGATGAAGATATCGGTGTTCTCGACCAGCGGGCTGTCGATGCCCTTGCGATCGGCGGCGAACTTGCTGAGCGGCACGTCGAGCGCGACCGGCCCCTCGAGATACGCGCCGGTGATCTGGCCGCGGCGGTTCATCATGGTGAGCGCGGCGGCATCCACCGTGGCCGGCATGTCCTGATTGACGAACTCGAGCGCGCACAGCAGCGCGACGTTCGGCTTCTCGATGCCGATGGCGTGGGCCACCTCGATGGTGTTGCGGCACATGTCGGCCTTCTGCTCGAGCGTGGGCGCGATGTTGATGGCGGCGTCGGTCATGATGCGCAGGCGGTATTCCCCCGGGATCTGGAAGACGATCACCTGGCTGAGCAAGCGGCCGGCGCGGAGCCCGGCGTCCTTGTCGAGCACCGCGCGCACGAGCGTCGCCGTGCCCACTTTGCCCTTCATCAGCAGCCGGGCCTGGCCGTCGCGCACCAGCGCGATGGCGCGCCGGGCGGCGGCAGCGTCATCGGGCTCGTGGATGAGCTGGGCGTCGGGAATGTCTAGCCAGACCTCCTTGGCGAGAGCGCGGATCTTGTCGGCGTTGCCGACGAAGACACCCTCAGCCAGACCCATCTCGCGGGCCTGCTTGAGGGCCGCGATCACGTCAGGGTCGTGGCCGGCGGCGACCGCGATCTTCACCGGACCTTTGCGGCGGGCCGCGTCCACCAGGGCGTCGAGACTCCGGAACACGGCCGTCACCCTTTCAGCACGGCGCCGGCGATCGCGTCGAACTCGGCGCCGGTGAGCAGCCCCTTCTTCTCCATCGAGGTCTGCTTGACGCGGCTGAGGATCTCGTTGGCCTGCTCGGGGGTGGCGGTGAGGCCGCGCCGCTCGAGGTGCTCCTCGATGTTGGCCAGGCCGCTGCCCTTGCCGAGCGCGATGTCGACGCCCGGCCGGCCGACCATTTCCGGCTTGAACGGGATGTACTCGAGCGGCTCCACATTGCGACAGCGGCGGTGGAACATGGTGACAATGCCGGACTCGATGTCGTAGAGCGAATCGCCGACGATCGGCCGGTTGGGCGGCAGCTTGAAGCTCGAAAGTTCCTGGACCAGCTTCGAGAGGCTGTAGAACTCCTCGGTCTTGATCCCGGTGTCCACGCCGTACAGGCAGTGGAGCGACATCACGACGTCTTCGAGCGGCACGTTGCCCGCGCGCTCGCCGATCGCCGAGACGGTGACGTGCGCCACCGACGCGCCGGCGGCAAGCGCGGCGATCGTGTTGGCCACGCCGAGGCCGAAGTCCTCGTGGCAGTGGATTTCGATCGGCTGCCGGAAGCGGGCCCTCAGCTTCCTGACCACCGCCCCGATGGCCTGCGGCGTGGTGCCGCCGAAAGAGTCGGCGAGGGTCATCGCATCCATGTGGCCTTCGGTGGAGACCTTCTCGATGAGGTCCATGTAGCGGTCGAGATCGGCGCGGGTGCTGTCGATGGTGAAGAAGACGGTGTAGAGGCCCGCCTCCTTGGCCGCGAGCGTCGTTTCGATGGAAGACTTGATGGCCCAGTCCATCGACTTGCCGTAAGCATTCTGGATGATGTGATCGCTCGAAGGGATTTCAGTGATGATGCCCTTCACGCCGCAGTCCTGGGCGAGCTTCACATCGCCGGGCATGCACCGGGCAAAGGAGAAGATTTCGGAAGAGAGCCCGAGGGAGACGATCTCCTTGATGGCGGCTTCATCCTCGGCCGAGACGGCCGGCATGCCGGCCTCGATGCGGTGGACGCCCGCTGCGGCAAGCTTCTTCGCGATGGCGACCTTCTCCGGACGGCGATAGACAATACCGGTCTGCTGCTCGCCGTCGCGCAGGGTCACGTCGTGGAGCCGGACCTTCTCGGGGAAGTTAAGATTCTCGCGAACCTCGGGCAGATAATTCCAGGGGCTGGTGAACCAGCGGTCAGTCTTCCAGGGATGATCCATGAATTGCTCCTGACGGATGAAGGTAAGCCGCCATTATATCCGCTGCGCGGAAAATGCGTTGGCTGTAGCGCCCGCTGTGCGCCGGCGAAAAATGGGGCAGATCAGGCTGACCCCTTTTCGGAGATGACGGGGTTACGGAGCTCGCCGAGGCCGGCGACGCGGACCACCACTTCGTCGCCGGGGCGGAGGAAGCGCGGGGGCTTGCGGGCGAAGCCGACGCCGGCGGGAGTGCCGGTGGCGACCACGTCCCCGGGCTCGAGCGTGAAGACGCTCGACAGGTACGTGATGAGATCGGGAATGCGGAAGATGAGGTGGCGTGTGTTGGAGTGCTGCATCACCTCGCCGTTGATCTCAAGCGAGATGTCGAGGTCGTGCGGGTCGGGCACCTCGTCGGCGGTGACGAGGTACGGGCCCATGGGCGCGAACGTGTCGAACGACTTGCCGATGACCCACTGTGACGTCGCCATCTGGTAGTCGCGGGCGCTGACGTCGTTGAAGTTCATGTAGCCGAAGACGTGCTCGCGCCAGCGGAAGGCGGGGATGTAACGGCCGCCCTTGCCGATGACGAAGGCGAACTCGGCCTCGTAGTCGGGCTTCAGGGAGGAACGCGGCAGGACGATCTGTTCGCCGGGACCGATGACGGCGGTGGGGAACTTGGCGAAGATCGTCGGGACCTCGGGGATCTCCATGTTGGACTCGATCGCATGGTCCACCCAGTTGAGTCCCACACAGACGATCTTGGGCGGGCGAGGAACCGGCGCCATCAGCTTCACCGTCTCGAGCGGTGCAAGCGCCCCGGCCGGCGGGTTCGCGGACCACTCGCGGACACGGGCGAGCGCCTCCTCGCCGCCGGCGATGACACTGAGCAGCTCGGGGAAGCCGGCGCCGGCCAGGCGGACAACGTCAGGGCCGGCAAGCACTCCCGGTTCGGGCGCACCGCCGCCCAGGCGGAATGTGACGAATCTCACTCTAGGAAAAGCCCTCCGAAGGTGGCATTGTAGCATCCGTCGCCGCAGCCGACGCATCTGTTAGGATAGGACCAGCGCTCAAAGCTGCCGCTGTTCAGTTTTGTCCGCTCGAATTTCCGGGCCGCCTGGGATCCTGCCTCGCGGCACGGCTCCACGGAGAAGAGACTTGAGTTTGCTCTGGATTATTCTGTTCACCTTCGGGATTCTTCAGATCACCGTTTTCTCGACGACGATCTACCTTCACCGAACGCTGACCCATCGCGCGATGGAACTGCATCCGGCGGTGTCCTTCCTGATGCATTTGCACTTGGTCTTGTTCGCAGGCCTGTCCCCGCGCCAATGGGTGGCGGTGCATCGCAAACACCATCAGTTCAGCGACCAAGAGGGCGATCCGCACAGCCCGTATCTGGTGGGGCTCTGGCGGATCATGCTGGGCAACTTCTTCTACTACCGGCGGGAAGCAGCCAATCCGGCCACGATCCGCAAATACACGCCGGATTACAGGCCCGATCTGCTGGACCGACTCCCGAACCCGACCTACGGCTTGCTCGGCGGCTTCGGCATCTTTATGCTCCTTTTCGGGCCGCTGTGGGGTACGGCGGCGATGGCCGTGCACGCGGTTGCATACGTGGTTCTTAGCGCGGCGATCAACGGGCTCTGCCACCAGGTGGGTTACCGCAACTACGACAACACGGCGACCAATTTACAGTGGGTGGCGTTCCTGACGGGTGGGGAGGGACTACACAACAACCATCACGAATTTCCGACTTCGGCACGGTTTTCCCTGCGAGGGAGGGAGTTGGATCCGGCCTGGCCGGTCATCCGGCTGCTGGAGCGTCTGGGGCTGGCGAAGGTAAAACGGCTGCCAGTGGCGCTGGCGGCGTAGGAGGCGAGGGCGGCGAATCAGGCCGCCTTCTGCACCTTGCCGTCGCGGATGCACTTGGTGCAGACGCGAATGCGCCTGCGAGCGCCGTTGACAATCGCCCGGACCGTTTGCAGGTTGATGTTCCACCGCCGCGACGTCACATTGTGCGCGTGGCTGATCCGGTTGCCGAACGTGGGTCCGCGGCCGCAAATCTCACATATTCGAGCCATGACGGGGGAATCTCCTTGGCGAAGTGGGAACTCCAATTCTAGCAACAGGCTGCGGGCGCCCGCAACCGGCGCTGCTCGGGGCTCGCCGGGTGCGCGAAACTGGTGGAGTCATGAGTTACCGAACTCTGCGCCTGGAACGAGAAGGGGCGGCCGCGGTCGTTACGCTGAACCGTCCGGAGAAACGCAACGCGCTGTCGCTCGAGCTGATGAGCGAGCTGATCGGGTGCCTGGACTCGATCGCAGCCGACCGCTCGGTCCGTTCGGTGATCCTGGCTGCGGCGGGCAGGGTATTCTCCTCGGGACACGATCTTTCGGAGATGACCGGCCGCGACGTGAACGAGTACCGCCGGTTGTTCGACGTGTGCACCGAGCTGATGACGAAGATCCAGTCGATCCCGCAGCCGGTGATCGCTGAGGTGCAGGGCCTGGCCACGGCTGCGGGGTGCCAGCTTGTGGCGACCTGCGACCTCGCGATTGCAAGCGAGCAGGCGGCCTTCGCGACGCCGGGCGTGCGCATCGGGCTGTTCTGCACCACGCCGATGGTGGCGCTCAGCCGCGCGGTCGGCCGCAAGCGTGCGCTTCAAATGCTCTTGACCGGTGAAGTGGTGGATGCGCGGACGGCGGCGGACTGGGGCCTGGTGAACCGCGTCGTGCCGGCGGCCGAACTGATGGAGGAAACGCGGCGGCTGGCGGCGAGAATCGCCGAGTCCAGCAGCTTCACCGTGGGCCTCGGCAAGGAGGCGTTCTATACCCAGATCGACCTCGACCAGCCGAAGGCCTACGCCTACGCCAAGGAAGTCATGACGATGAACTCGCTGGCGGCCGACGCGCAGGAGGGCATCGCGGCCTTCCTCGGCAAGCGCTCACCGTGCTGGGTGGGCCGCTGATTCCTTCGCTAGAAGCCGCTCGAGCGCCTCGCGGAACCGCTCCCCATAGAGCGGATCGGCCAGCGCGAACTCGACGAAGGTCTCGAAGTAACTCGGGAAATTGCCGATGTCGTAACGCTTCTCTGCGGGTGCAAGCTTCAACGCCAGCACGCGGCGGCCTTCCTCGCACAGGAGACGGATGGCGTCGGTGAGTTGGATCTCACCGCGGGGGTCAGGCTCGACGCGCCGGATCATGTCGAAGATGAGAGGCGAGAAGACGTAGCGGCCGGCGATGGCGAGGTTGCTGGGGGCCTGCTCGGGCCTCGGTTTCTCGATAACGTTCACGACACGGGCACAGTCTCCCTCGGCGCCGGCCACCTGCACGATGCCGTAGTGGACGGTCTCCTCGCGCGGCACTTCTTCGACGGCGATCACGCAACTGGCGTGGCGGCTCTCGAACAACCCGGCCATGCGGGCGACCGTTCCGGAGTCGCCGTGCAGGCCGAGGATGGAATCGCCAAGCGCCACCACGAACGGCTCCTCACCGGCGAAGTTCTCGCCGCAGAGCACGGCGTCGCCAAGGCCTTTCTGGAACCGCTGGCGGGTGTAAAAGAAGTGCGCTTGCAGTTCCTCGAACTTCAGCTCGTCGAGGAGGTCCTGCTTGTTGCCCGCGTTGAGGAGCCGCATGAGTTCCGGGTCGTGGTCGAAGTGGTTCTCGATTGATCCCTTGCTGCGGCCGGTGATGAACAGGATCTGTTCGACGTGGTTGGCGACCAGTTCTTCCACCACGTACTGCACGATCGGCTTGCGCGCCACCGGCAGCATTTCCTTGGGCTGGGATTTCGTCGCGGGCAGCAGGCGGGTGCCGTAGCCGGCCACGGGCACGATGGCGCTCTTGATCACTTTCCGAACATAGCACGGCGGCTGCTGCGGACAGATTGGGGGCGCCACTTGGCAAGCCGGGAGGCTTACCCTACTTGGGGGACTGCCGCAGCAGTTCGCCGACCGCGTGGCGCAGGCGGGCGGTGAATTCCTCGTATGACTCGGCGTCCTTCTTCGGCTGGAGCGGCTTGCCGTAAGTCACGGTGACCGGATGCAGCCGGAATCTGTCCGAGCCTCGCGGCCATATCTCGTAAGCGCCCACGATGCCTACCGGGACGACGGGCGCGTTGAGTTCGAGGGCCAGAATCGCTGGCCCCTTGCGGAAGACGGTCAAAGCGCCGTCGATCGAGCGCTCGCCCTCCGGGAAGACGAGCAGCACGAGACCGCGGCGCAGCCCTTCGGCGGAAAAGCGGAGGGAGTCGCGGAGGCCGCGGTCCGGGCTGACCGTCACGACCTTGGCGAGCTTTCCAAGAAACGAGGTCACCGCGCCGCTGAAGAACTCGACGCCGCCGAGGATAAACATCCGGCGAAGCACCGGGTAGGGAAGCGCGCAGGCGACGAGGAAGGCGTCAAGGAAACTGACGTGGTTGGGGCAGATCAGGTAAGGGTAGCGGCGCGGGAGGTTGTCGAGGCCGCGGTATCTGGCGCGGAACAGGATCAGCGCCGCGAGCCGCACCGTCCTGCCGATGAGCCAGTAGAGCGGCTCGAACCAGCGCCTCCGCGCGAGGACACTGTTGAGCCTGCGCTCGTCCTCCGGCTGAAGAGGGGCTTCGAGCAGTTCGCGCCAGGAAAGCCGCGCGCCTTCGCCGGCGGCCTCGCCCGCCAGTCGCGACTCCACCGCGGCGGTGAGTTCCCGCACGGTGAGGATGCGCGCGGCTTCTTCATCCGGCACACGGATGCCGAAAGACTCCTGGACGCTCGCCAGCAGCTCGACGCGTTCGAGCGAGGTGAAGCCCAGATCCAGCTCGAGGCTCATCTCGCGGCGGATCGCCGCTCCCTCTTTCAGCCGCCGGATCAGCTCGAAGATCTTCTCCTCCGCCGGGGTCTCGGGCTTTGTCTCAGGCAGCGGGGCGGCCGGGGCCGGCTCGCGCTTCTTCTCCATCACCAGTTTCTGGATCTCGAACCGCTTCAGCTTGCGCGTGGTGGTGACGGGCAGCGGCTCCATGCGGAGTTCAAAGCTGCGCACGCGCTTGTAGGTGGGCAGTTTCTGAGACAGCGTCTCGAGGTGCCAGCGGATGGCGTCGTAGGCGTTGGCGATCTGCTGCGCCTTCAAGTAGTCAACGTCGGGAACGATGACCGCGTGCAAACGGTCAACCTCGTCGCCCGAGGCCGTGCCCGGCATCCCCAGCACGCACATCTCCTTGATCAGCGGGCAACTGGACAGGTAGAAATGCTCGACCTCCTCCGGGTAGATGTTCTTGCCCGAGCTAAGAACGATGACGTCCTTCATGCGGCCGGTGATGCGCAAGCAGCCGTGACGGTCGATGTAACCGAGGTCGCCGGTGCGGAGCCAGCCGTCTTGGACGGCCTCGGCGGTGGCCTCCGGGTTCTTCCAGTAACCCTTCATGACGTTCTCGCCGCAGACGAGCACTTCACCGACGCCGCTCTCGTCGGGCTGCTCGATGCGGATCCGGGTGTGAGGCAGCGGTCTTCCGACGGTCCCGACGAAGGGCGCCCCGGCGGGGGCGACGGTCACCAGCGCGGCCGTTTCCGTCATGCCGAACGCCTGCACCACGGGGAAGCCGAGGTCGCGGAAGTCGGCGGCGACTTGCGGATCGAAGCGTGCGCCGCCGACGCCGAGCACTTTCAACTGCCGGCCGAACTTCTCGTGGATGGCGCCGAAGAACGTACGGCCCGGATTGAAGCCGAGACGGACGTTGCAGAACCTCGAAAGCGCCAGCAGGCGGCGGAAAAGGAACCGCTTGACGAAGCCCTGGCGCTGGATCTCCTGGAAGATGCGCCGGTGGACGAGGTTGTAGAACTGCGGGACGCAGACAAAGATGGTGATGTTTTCTTCCCGGAACGTTCGCAGGACCCGCTGCGCCTCCAGCGATTGCAAATACGCCACGCGCGCGCCGAGATAGAGCGGGATGATGAAGTTCGTCATCAACGCGAAGACGTGGTAGAGCGGGAGCACGGAGAGGAAGCGGTCTTCAGCAGTCACGCGGATGAGCTGGAGGATCTCGACGGTATTCCGGTAGATGTTGCACTGCGTGAGGATCACGCCCTTTGGGTTGCCGGTGGTTCCGCTGGTGTAGATGATCACCAGCTCGTCGTCGAGCGTGCGCTCGACTAAGGGCAGCGGGACGGCGGCGCAAGGCTCGGTCAGCACGTCCTCCCAGTCCGCGCAGCCTTCCACGCTCGCGCCGGTCACGAGCGCGGGCAGGGGCTCGGGCAGCCGCTCCTGGATCTGCCGGAGGGCGGGAACCTGCTTGGCGGACGCCACGAGGTGGCAGCACCCGGCGTGCCGGATCAGGCCGGCAAGGGTCTCGGCGTTGTGCAGAACATCAAGCGGAACGATCACGGCGCCGGCGCTCTGGGCAGCGAGAAAGGCGATGCCCCAGCGAGGATGGTTCTCGATCAGGATGCCGACGCGGTCCCCGGGCCGGATTCCGGCACGCTGGAAATAGAGGCTCACCTTACGGATCTCCTCGTCGATCCGCCGGAAGGTGAACGTTTCGCGGCCTTCATCGGAGAGGACCTCGAGCGCGGGCCGGTCCGGGAAACGATTGAGGTTCTCGCAGAACTTGGCGAAGAAGTCCAGAGTCATAGGACGGGCGTCTCGCGAGAGGCGACCTCGATCGCACGCTTCTCGTTGATCCACAGCATGAACGCCAGCCCGAGAAGGAAGAACGGCAGCAGGGAGAGGACAGCGAGCCGCTGGCTGCCGGTGACACGCGAAATGGTGCCGAACACCAGCGGGCCGAAAGCCGACGCGAATTTCCCCGACAGCACATAGAACCCGAAGAATTCCGACTCCCGCGCGGCGGGCGTGATCTGGGCCATGAACGAGCGGCCCACGGCCTGCGTGGCGCCCATGCCGATGGACGCGCCCGCCGCCATCACCCAGAACATCGCCTTCGTCGCTGCCAAGTACCCGAGCGCGACTACACCGACCCACAGGAGCAGCGTGAGGATGATGGTACGGCGCGCGCCGATCCAGTCGGCCACGTAGCCGAAGACAAGCGCGCCAGGCAGCGCCACGAGGTTGTTGATCAGGACGAGCGTGACGAGTTCCTCATTGGTGAAGCCGAATGTCACCGTCGCGTAGGGAGCGGCGTACAACACCACGGTTGAGATGCCGTCGGTGAAGAAGATCGACGCCAGGATGTACTTGGCCGTCTCCTTGTAAGTGCGCAGGTGGCGCAGCGTATCGGCGACGCGCCGGGTCCCGATCGCGGCGTATTCGCTCCACTGGCGCACGGCGCCCTGCGGCTCGCCCTCGCGGAGCCAGACGAAGGCCGGAATCGCGAACACCAGGTAGAACGCCGCGACGATCAGGAACGATGCCTGGTAGGCGGCCACGCCGGGTGCGTTGAGCTCTCCTGAAGCCAGCTTCAGATCCTGGCCGATCCACGGACGGCACAGAAACATGCACAGCAGCCCGCCCGCGTAGCCGACCGCCCAGCCCCATCCGGAAATGCGCCCGACCGTCTGCGGCGTGGAGATATCCGGGAGGAACGCGTTATAGAAGATGTAGCCGCCCTCAAAGCAGATGGTGCCGATGATGAACAGCGTCATCGCCGAGACGATGTCACCGGGCCCGACGTAATACAGAAGCGCCGTCGCGGCCACGGCCGGGAGCGTCGTCAGAATAAGACACAGTTTTTTGCGTCCGGAGAAATCCGCCAGGGCGCCGGCGAACGGCGAGGCCGCGACAAGCACCAGCATCGCGATATTGTTTGCGATGCCCCAATACTGGTCGGCGCGGTTGTCTGGCGCGTTGACCACCGCCTGCCGGAAGTAGAGGGCGAAAGCGGTGGTGATGATGAGCGTGGTGTAGGAGGAGTTGGCGAAGTCAAACAGGCACCACGAGACGGTCGCCGCGCTCGGCCGCTTCCGGAAGGCGTGAGTCATGCCGCAGTCGGCAAGATGATAGCATGCCGGGCCTCCCTCGAAGCCGGGTGGCGCACAGTGTGCAAATCTGCATTCCAAATGCAAATTTGCACGTAACGCGGCGGGAACGGGACCGCCGTTACAGCGGCAGCCGCACGGGAACCCGCGGCGCGGGCCTTCCCTTCCGGTGCGGCGTGAGGGCGACCGCGAGCCGCAGGCCGGTCACCTTGTCCGGCAGGCGGACCACCAGCTTGCGCGTGCCTTCGTTTTGCGCCTGCGGAGGCGGCGGCGTGGTGGAGACGATCTCGAAGACGGCGCCCTCGGGGGAGAGGATCTCGGCCGAGAGGGCCTGGTTCCGCTCGCGGAGCTCGGCCCGCGGCCCGTCGAGCGCGATCTCGGCGGCGGTCACCATTCCCCAGAGCGCCTCGACGGGCTGCCGGGCCTGGATCATGTCCTGAATGACAACCCGGCTGCGGCGGACGAGCGCCACCGTGCGCTCGAGCCGCTCCACCTTGTCCGGGTAGGCCTGGGAGAGATCGATGCGAACCAGCGAGAGGCCCGGGGTGAACCGGGATTCGGTAATCGACGCCTCCGCCTCGGTGTCCTGGTTCTCTCCGTCGATCAGCACGGTGTTGTGCGACTCGGTCCGGTTGCGGTAGTAGGTCCAGCGGAGCTTGCCGAAGTAGTGCGGCAGATCGTAGTCATCGGCGCCGAGGTCCAGCGCCCAACGCACGCCGCCGGCGTCGAGCACGAAGGTCCCCAGGTCGAGCTGGCCGTGGTTGGCCTTGTTGTCGCCGCCCTTGACGCCGATGAAGATCGCGCCCGGCGAGGCCCAGTCGCTGCGCAGGAAAGCCACTTCGACGCCAGGAAACACCGCGTCGAACGGCCACCCCGCGTGGCGCGGGCTCCTGCTTTCAGCCTGGCGCCAGACCAAGTCCAGCGGGTCGGCCTGCTCGCCGGCGGCGAGAAGCTGGTGCTGCTGCCAAGCGTAGACGGGTTCGGAGAAGCGCCGGGCGAGCCAGAACATTTCGGAAGCAGGACCAACAGCGTCGCTCCCGTCGGCATAGTTGAAGCTCCTGCCGGCCGGCCCACTCGAATAAACGCGAAAGCGCCCGGCCTTGTCGAAGCCCTTCGAGCTGGACAGTCCGAAATCCGTGCCCAGCGCCGTCTCAAGCGCCGCCAGGAAGTACACCGTGTAGCTTGTCGCGTAGTGCCAGTAGCCCGGGCCTTCGGCCCACCCGCCGTCCGGCGCGTAGGAATCCATCGCCAGAGGAAAGGACTTGAGGGCGTGGCGCAGCACCTTGGCGGCGCGTTCCGGTTCTTCGTCCGCGATGGCCAGCGCCCCGATGCCGATGCCGCCGTTGCATACCTGGTTCCAGTTGTACTTCGATTGGGTCCACCATCCGCCCTGGTCGTAGACGGCGAGCGCCCGGTCGATGCCCAGGTCCACGATCGCCCGGCGGATCCAGGCGCGCTCCTCGGGGCTGAGGGCGTGATACAGCCAGTCGTAGCCGATGGCGAAGGCGTGCGTCATCTCGGCGGTGTCGAGGAAGTGGGAAGGATTCCAGTCCGGGAACCAGGCGGCCGCCCGCAACTCCTTCACCGCGCGGACCAGGTGCTGCCGGTTGCCGCCGAGCCGGTACAGCAGCGCCAGCGTGTAGATGCGGTCCAGACACCGGCGGCTTTGAGCGAGCAGGCGCGGCCCGACAACTTTGTACTCGACTGGAGGCGAGCCTTCGAGACGCGCCGCCTCGCGCAGAAGGATCTCGTGGATGCGCTTCGCCTCGCGGTCGGTTGCGATCAGGTTGCGGATCCGCTCGATGTCCGAATCGAGAGCGATCAGCCGCGGATGTTCGCGCCGCAGCGTGCGCAGGGGTTCGAGAGGCTGGGCATGTGACACCAGGGTGGCGGCGAGGATGAGCACAGCCGCGCGGAGCATAGGTTCCTTATATCATTTGGGCGTTCGAGGGTGAGGCGCTGCGGTAAAATGTGCCTACGGCCCGGAGGTGGCTGACTCATGAAACGCAGGGGATTCCTTAAGTCCGCGCTGGCGGGCGGCCTGGCCGCCGGACCGCTGGCGGCCGCCCGCAAACCAGGGGGCCAGATTCCGAAGCGGCTGTACCGCGATGACGTCCAGCTTTCGATCATCGGCTTCGGCGGCATCGTGGTGGTCGGGATGGAGCAGGAGCTGGCGAACCGCACGGTGGCCGAGTCCTTCGACCGGGGCATCAACTACTACGACGTGGCGCCGTCCTACTTCGAGGGCGAGGCGGAGCAAAAGCTCGGCGTCGCGCTGAAACCGTACCGCAAGAAGGTCTTTCTTGCGTGCAAGACGACGAAGCGGGACGCGGCCGGAGCGGCCGAGGAGTTGGAGACGTCGTTGAAGCGGGTGCAGACGGACTACTTCGATCTGTATCAGTTCCACGCGGTCAGCTCGATGAAGGACGTGGAGGAGATCCTGGCGCCGGGCGGCGCGGCTGAGACCTACGTCAAGGCACGGAAGGAAGGGAAGGTCCGCTACCTCGGCTTTTCGGCGCACAACGCGGAGGCCGCCATCGCGCTGATGGACCGTTTTCCGTGCGACTCGGTGCTGTTCCCGATCAACTACGTCTGCTACCGGCAGGGTGACTTCGGGCCGCAGGTGGTGGCGCACGCCAAAAAGAAGGGCGTGGCGCGGCTGGCGCTGAAGGCGCTCGCTTACAGCCCGTGGCCGGAGGGAATGAAGGACTCCGACAAGAAATACCGCAAGTGCTGGTACCAGCCGATCGACGAGCGGGCGCACGCGGCCAAAGCGCTGCGCTTCACGCTCTCCGAAGATGTCACCGCGGCGATTCCGCCTGGCGACGAGCGCATCTACGCCATGGCGCTGGACATCGCCGCCGACTTCCAGCCGATGACCGCCGCCGAGCGCCAAGAGTTGCTCGCCTCGGCCGCCGGCGTTGCGCCGATCTTCAAAAAGGGGTCAGCCTGATCTGGTCCATTTTCCCCGGCGCGGAAGAAAATGGGGCAGATCAGGCTGACCCCTTTTTGAGCAGGCCGGGGCGGTTCGGCAGAATCAGCTTGCCGTTGACCACCTTCACGCCCTCGTACGGGTCGTTGGCGATGAGCAGGTTGCCGTCGAGGTCGGCGTAGTCCACCAGCGGAGACAGATGAGCGGCGGCGGTGACGGCGATCGAGCTTTCGATCATGCAGCCGAGCATCGTCTTCAGCCCGAGCGACCTCGCGATCTGAATCATCCGCAAGGCTTCCCCGATGCCGCCGCACTTCATGAGCTTGATGTTCACGCCGTCGAAGGCGTCCGCGAGCCTGGGGATGTCGGCCGGGTGGAGGCAAGCTTCGTCGGCGATGAGCGGGATGTGCACGCGCTTCCGCACCCAGCGCGTCTCCTCGATCATCGGCGCCGGCATCGGCTGCTCCACGAACTCCACGCCCTGCGATTCGAGCCAGTTGATCTTGCGAACGGCCTCTTCCTTGTCCTTCCAGCCCTCGTTGGCATCCACCCGGAGCGGCTTGGAGGTGACGCTACGCACGGCCTCGATGGTGGCTTCGTCCGTAGCCAGGCCGACCTTGATCTTGAGGATGGGGAACAGCGCAGCTTCCCGCACCTTCTGGCGCGTCGCCTCGGGAGTGTCGATGCCGATGGAGAAGGTGGTCACCGGCGCGTCCGCCGGGTCGAGGCCGAGGTAGCGGTACAGCGGAACGCTAAGTTTCTGGCAGATCCAATCCATGAGCGCGATGTCGATGGCCGCCTTGGCCGCGTACTGCCCCTCGATCCGCCGGAAGAGCTCGGCCATGACCTTCGAGAACTTCCAGGGATCGGCTGAGACGAGATAGTCGCGGACCGACTCCACCGCCCGCCGCGCGGACTCCGCGTCTTCCTTGTACCGGACGATGGGCGCGGCTTCCCCGAGACCGGTGATGCCATCGCGCTCGAACCGCAGGTGGAGGTTGTCGCGGTACTCGCTCGATGACATCACCGTGGTCCAGGTGTGGCGCAGGCGCAGGCGGACGATCTCGGTCCGAACGGCAGACGAATGGGGCAGGCGCTTTCGCCGGCCAGGCCAGGCCAGGAGGCTCGCCCCACTCATCCATTCCCTTCGCGTCACTTGAGCCTCCGGCATTTCTTGAGCAAAGTGGTCCAAGTCTCCTCACCGAGGCGGCTGATCTGCACTACGGGCCGGCCGTTGGTGGTGGCGTGGATGAATTCGCCGCCGCCGATATACATCCCCGTGTGAGTGATCTTCTCCTCGGAGTCGCCGAAATAGAGCAGGTCGCCCGGCCGAAGTGCGGCGCGATCGATCGCGAACGATCCCTCCCAGCGCGACTGTGGCGCGGCGTCGCGCGGCATGATGACCCCCCGGCGGCGCACGAGCATCTGCGTGAAACCCGAGCAATCGAAACCGTAGCTCGACGTGCCGCCCCAGACATAGGGCAGCCCGAGGAAGCGTTTGGCTAGCGCGATGTCCTCGTCCACGCCGAGCGGCGCGGCGCCGGCGCGGACATCGCCCTGCTGGACCCAGGCCCGCCGCCCGCCCGGCAGGCGCACTTCGAGCCACCGGTCTTCCCCGCTGTTGTTCTCCGACACGACCTCGAGCCGCGCCTCAAAGGGCAGGGTCAGGAGCGGCTTGTGTTTCGTCACATCCGGCTCGCGGTAGAGGTTGGCGAACAGGCTCTCGATCACGACGGCGCGGCCGGCCGAAGCATACGGCTTCTCTCCCTCGCCCAGACGTCGCAGCGCGGCGGTCTCCATCCAGCCTTCGTAATCGTCCTCGCTCTTTACTTTGGCCCAGCCGTGCCTCACCTCAAGCAGCCGCGCGTGGCTGCCGAAAATCGCCTGTGAGACGACGTCGGATTGCGCGTCCGGGCGCGAGTGCATGTTCGCCACGGGCTGGATGACGGTGGCTCCCGCTGCGGCGAGCAGCGCGGCAAAGACGGAGGCGATCATCACAGGCTTGCCTTCAGAAACGCGACGATCTCGCGGCGCATTTCGGGTGTTTCCTGGTGCCCGACGTCGTAGCGCAGCAGCCTCCAGTTCTCCGGCTTGCCGAGCGCGCCGTAGACCTGCTTCAGCTCACGGTCGATGCGGTCGAGGCCGGCCGACGGCGTCAGCGGGTCGAGGTTGCCGGCCAGGCTGAGGTGCGCCCGCGGTGCGATGAGCGCGTTGATCTGCGCGGTGGTGAAGCGCTTCAGGAGCGACGGCACGTAATAGTAGATGCCGTGGCCCTTGAGGCCGTTGGTCTCGATGAGCGCCTGGAAGTCGGTGAGGCAGCAGATGTCCACGCAGGCCTTCACGCGCTCGTCCAGGGCCGCAAGCCACCAGGCCATCGTGCTGCCCATGGAGAGGCCCAGCGTGCCGAGGCGCGAGGGGTCCACTTCGGGCCGCGCGGCCAAGTAATCCAGCGCGCGGATAGAATCGTAGACCATCATGCCCCACAGCACGCGGCCGTTCCAGAGCATTTCCTTGAAAACGTCCATTTCTGTGCGGGTGGCGCGCTCGCCGAAGACCCAGTGGTCGATCGACAGGCCGCAGAAACCGAGCTGGGCGCAGACATCGGCGTAGGGAGGCTTCTGGAAGGCCTCGCGCGGGGCGATGAACTCCTCTTTGCCGATGGGGTACTCGCCGCCGTGGGCGTGGTTGTAAAGGATGGCGGGAACGCGGCCGGCGACCTTCATGGGGCGGACGAACCAGGCCGGCACCGGCTCGAGCCCGTTCAGGTCGAGCGCCAGTCTTTCGAGGATGTAGGCCGGCCGCTCCTCGGTGGAGAGCACCTTGGCGGCGATCTTGCGGTCGCGGGGCGGCAGGTCGCCGAGGAGGGAGTAAAGCTCGCGGCGGCGTTCCGCGGGCGAGCCTGCCTGCCGGGCGGTATTCGCGGTCATGACTGTTCCTGCGCCCAAGGATGTCAGAAAGCTGCGTCGTTTCACAAGCCGACCTCCGCCGGGCCATTGTACGACGCCGTGGCGGCGCGGCGTTTCGCGGCGCGGGCGAGAAATCTTCCTAACCTCCTCTCGGGACCGCCGTATAAGAAGTAAACAAGAAGAGGTGATCGCTTATGCTTCCCCTACCAGCACAAGCCGGTGGTGCACAGAACCCATACTTCGAAGCAGCGGACTTTTTCAGCTCTGCGACGGCCCATAGCCGCCTGACCCGAAAGGAGTTGGAGCTTCTGACGTTGCTCAAGCAGAACGCCAGCCATTGCCTGAGCCGGGATTTCCTCCTGCGCACGATTTGGGGCGTCGGAGAAGGGTCCCGCACACGGACGCTGGACGTTCACATCCAGCGGCTGCGCCGCAAGCTCGGCCCGCGAGAGGGTGCTCAGATCCTGACGATCTTCCGCACGGGCTACTGCTGGCGCCCGGAAGGGGACGGGGAGCTGAACTGACAGGGCGTGCCGGCGAGGACGGATTCTTCATTCCACTGCGCTCTGCTACCCTGTCGGAGTGAAGGTCGGAATCACCTGTTATCCCACGTATGGCGGCAGCGGGATTGTCGCCACGGAGCTTGGGCTGGAGCTGGCCAACCGCGGGCACGACGTTCACTTCATCAGCTACGCCAACCCGATCCGGCTCGACCCGGGCAATCCGCACATCCACTACCACGAGGTTGAGGTTTCGACCTATCCGCTGTTTCAGTTTCCGCCCTACTCGCTGGCGCTGGCGTCGCGGATGGCGGAGGTCGCCGAGTCCTACGGGCTGGACCTGCTGCACGTTCACTACGCCGTGCCGCACTCGATCTCGGCGATGCTGGCGCGGGACATGCTCGCGCCGCGGCGCCGCCTGCCGTTCGTCACCACGTTGCACGGCACGGACATCACCCTGGTGGGCGCGGACCGCTCCTACTTTCCGATCACGAAGTTCTCGATCGAGCAGTCCGACGGGATCACGGCCATCAGCGAATACCTGAGGGCGCGGACGGTGGAGGTGTTCGGCGTGCCGAACCGGATCCGCGTGATCCGCAACTTCGTGAACTGCGACATCTACCGGCCGGACGAGGAGGCGCGCGGGCGAAGCTGTTACGCGCCGGCGGGCGAGATGATCCTGATTCACATCTCGAATTTCCGGCAGGTGAAGCGCGTGCTGGACTGCATCCGCATCCTCCGGGAGGTGCGCGAGCACGCGCCGGCGCACCTGCTGATGGTGGGCGACGGGCCGGAGCGCGGGCCGGCCGAGAGCCTGGCGCGGGAGCTGGGCGTCGAAAGCCACGTCACTTTTCTGGGGAAGCAGACCCACGTGGAGCGGATCCTGCCGCAGGCCCACGTGCTGCTGCTGCCGAGCGAACTCGAGAGCTTCGGCCTCGCGGCGCTCGAAGCGATGGCGTGCGGGGTGCCGCCGGTTGCGACGAACGTCGGGGGCGTGCCGGAGCTGATCACCCACGGGGTGGACGGATACCTCGAGGCCCCCGGGGACACCAAGGCGCAGGCCGCGCGGGTGGCGGAGATGCTGCTCGACGAGCGGCTGTACCGGAAGATCGCGGCGGCGGCGAGGAAGACGGCGCTCGAGCGCTTCGCGAGTTCGCAGGTGATCCCGCTGTATGAGAGGTATTACGAGGAGGTGTGCGGGTGATGAGGGGGAGAAGGACATTCGCGCTGCGCGTCCTGATGGCGGCCGTGGCCGCGCTGGCGCTGGCGGCGGCGTTTCAAGCGCCGGGCGGGGCCGGGGAACAGGAGCCGCTCAAGTGGTACAGAGGCAACCTGCACGCGCACACGCTGAACAGCGACGGGGACTCGACGCCAAGCGACGTCGCCACTTGGTACCGCGAGCAGCGTTACCACTTTCTGGTTCTCTCCGACCACAACTACCTGACGGAGATCGCCGGTCTGAACGCGGTGCACGGAGCGAAGGAGAAGTTTCTGCTGATTGCGGGCGAGGAGGTGACCGACGAATTCGGCGAGAAGCCGTTGCACCTGAACGCGTACAATCCCTCGCGGCTGATTGAGCCGGCGCACGGGGAAAGCCTGGTGGACACCATCCAGCGGAACGTGGACGCCATCCGGGCGGCGGGCGGGCTGCCGTCGCTCAACCATCCGAATTTCCGCTGGGCCGTGACCTCGGAGGAATTGAAGGCTGTGCGGGACCTGGGCCTCGTCGAGGTCTACAACGGGCATCCGATGGTCAACAACCCGGGCGGCGGGGGCTGGGAGTCGCTCGAGCAGATGTGGGACGCGGCGCTGACGGCGGGGAGGCGACTCTACGGGATCGCGGTGGATGACGCGCACCACTTCAAGCAGTTCGGGCGGGAGTACTCCAATCCGGGGCGCGGCTGGGTTGTGGTGCGCGCAAAGGCGCTGGAAGCGGCGGAGATTACCGGGGCCTTGGCGGCGGGCGACTTCTACGCCTCGACCGGGGTGCAATTGGCCGATGTCCAGGTAACGGCGGAGGAGTACCGGGTGACGATCCGGCCGAAGGAAGGGCTGAAATACACGACGCTGTTCCTTGGCTCAGGCGGGCGGGTCTTGGCTACAAGCTACGACACAACAGCAAGTTACAGGTTTCAGGGGGGAGAGCGGCACATCCGGGCGAGGGTGGAGGCGTCCTCGGGCGACCGGGCGTGGACTCAGCCGGCGTGGCGGTAGTAGATGGGCAGGGCGAACCAGGTAGAGGCCCCCAGCTCATCTCAATGTGCCCCGCTGCTCGCAGGAAAGATCGATGCCCTGTTCTTCGCAGAAGTATCGGACAAACCCCGGAACGTTCTTGGACAGGCTGTCGAGGAACCGTTGAAGCGTAACGCCGATTGCTGCCGCCTGTTGGTGCAGCTTGCTCACGAAGAGACCGGCGTCAAGATCGTAGAGCCCGCGCAGGAAGGTGGATGGTGCCTGTACTTCGATCTGCCAGGGCCGCACCGAAGCATCCGGGAAATGGCGCCGGTTGTAGGTGACGATCAACTCAGAGTGGGAGCGAACCGCAGCGGCCAGGACATGCCGGTCGGCGGGATCGCTCTTCATCGCGCCGATCAACGGCTCGAAGCCGTCAACCCACGCCTCCGGGAAGTGCCGACGCAGTTCTTCTTCGCGCCGGCGTGCCTTCTCGGGCGCCATGTTCCACCTCTCGATGAGGTTCCGCGTCACCTCATCCATGATCACCTGGGACCACTTCGGCAGATAGAGTCTGGGCTCCTCCGCCATGCGAAGGAGCGTGTCGGCCAGCGGCATCGGGATGAGCACGCACGCGTCGAGCACAACGCGATAGTCGGCTCTCATTCGTCTTCGCCGCCTTCGGGTATGCCGGTGCGATCATACAGGCCCGACTCAAACGCTTCCTTGGCGATGCGGTTGAGTGCTTCTCTGCGCTCAGCGTCACGGCGCTTCTGATAAGCGACCAGGTCCTTGAGGTAGATGCGCCGGTGGCTGCCAACCTTGTGATACGGCAGTTCTCCGGCTTCCACCAGCTTGATGAGATGAGGCCGGGAAACGCCAAGCAGGTCGGCGGCCCGCTGGGTCGTCAACTGCTGGTTTTCAGGGATCAAGACGATCGCCCTCCCCAATTGCATGTTGCGCGCGATGTCCTTGAGCAAGCGGTAAACCGCATTCGGAAGTTCAATCCGCTCCCCGTCTGCCCCGACCAGGGCAGGCGTGCCGGATTGCAGCATTCGATGCAGTTCTCGGATCTGAGCTTCTTCCGACTCCGGCAGCGCGACGGGTTCGTGTGCCATGATTCCAAACCTCCAACCGAAGGGTAACATGTAATCGAAACAGCCGCAACAGAAACGAATCGAACGTAGGAGTGCCGGGTCCGAAATACGTGGAGAGGCCAAGGCAGGTCGGGAACCTGCCCTGCCGGGAACTTTCTTCCGGGGGGAGCGTCCAAGTTGGTGCAGGTACAGGCTGTTCGTGGTAGTTTGAAGGTGGCTACCGTGACAGAGCAGCTCGATACGTTCGAAGTGCAGGACGGCGAGGACGAACTTCTGCTCGAAGGACTCCGCGCGGGCGAGGAGTCCGCCTACGAAACTCTCATCCAGCGATTCCAGCAGCCCGTGTACAACCTGGTGGGGCGCCTGCTCCGGGATCCGAGCGAAGCCTGCGACGTCGTGCAAGAGGTCTTTCTGAAGATCTTCCGCAAGGTGGACGCGTTTCGCGGCGAGAGCTGTCTGAAGACCTGGATCTACCGGATTGCGGTCAACGAGGCCCACAATCACTGCCGCTGGTACGGGCGTCACCGGCGGCAGGAGTTGGGTCTGGATGGCGCGGAGGAGGGGCGGAGCTATCGCGACACGCTGCCTTCCGCCGTCCAATCGCCGTTTGACTGCGTGCTCGAACAGGAGAACCACGTCCTGATCGAAGGGGCCCTCGGACGGCTGAACCCGAGTTTTCGGGAAGCAGTGGTGCTGAGGGATATCGAGGATCTGAGCTACGAAGAGATCGCGGAGGTTTTGCGGCTCCCGCTGGGAACGGTGAAATCGCGGATCCTTCGTGGGCGGGAGGCATTGCGGAAGGAACTGGAGCGGCGCCTGGCGCTGGCCCCGGCTTTCCGCTGGACGCCCCAGACGGTTGAGTGATGCTATGAACTGCAAGCAGGTGGAGCCTTCGCTCGCCGCGTATTGCGACGGCCGGCTTTCCGGGCAGCAACGGCTGGACGTGGCGGCGCATGTGGCGGAATGCGCGCGCTGCGCTTCGGCCTCCGAGCGGCTGCTTCGGGTGCGGGAGGCGTTGCAAGCGTTGCCGGCGCTTGATCCTCCGGCGGAGCTGACGACCGCCTTGCGGATTCTGGCCTCGCGAGAGCGCGTGCGGCGCGTGTCGGGCGCGGGCTTTGGCAGCCTGTTCGGGCGCTGGGCTCTGCTGGCGAAGATGTGGGCCGATGACATGATGCGCCCCGTCGCCCTGCCGATGGCCGGCGGCCTGATCTCGGCGATGATCCTGTTCGCGCTGCTGGTGGTGCCGATGGTCGACGGGCGCGGCGTGTCGAACGTGCGGGACGTGCCCACGCCGCTGTTCACCGAGGCCAGTTTCGTGAGCATGGGGCCGTTCGGGCTGAACGATGACGACTACATCGTGGTGGACGTGACGGTCGGCTCGGAGGGCCGCATGGTCGATTATTCGACGCCGAGCGGGCAGCAGTGGGTGAACAATCCGGAGGTGCGCAAGAGCGTCGAGAACGCGCTGCTGTTCACGGTGTTCAATCCCGGCACGAAGTTCTTCCAGCCGAAGGCCGGCAAAGTGCGGCTAACGCTGCGCCGCAGCCAGATCGAAGTCAAGGGCTGAGTCACCCGCCGTGGGAAGGCGGCTCGGCCAGCATTTCCTCGCCAGTAAATCCATCCTCGAACGGATCGCCAGGGCGGCATGTCCCGAACGGGAGCCGCTGGTAATCGAAATCGGCGCGGGCCGGGGCGCGCTGACACGGTTCCTTGTCGAGCGAGCTGAACGTGTGATTGCGATCGAGACGGACCCGCGGCTGGCAGAGCGCCTGGCCGAGAGGTTCGCGGGCGCGCCGAACCTGACGCTGGTGCGCGCCGACGTGCTGAAGACGGACCTCGGGCAATGGGGTCCGGCGGTGGTGGCGGGAAACCTGCCGTACTACATCACTTCACCGATCCTGAACAAGGTGCTGGCGCTCGGGCCGCTGCTGCGGCGCGCGGTGTTTCTGGTGCAGAAAGAAGTGGCCGAGAGGCTGACGGCGGCCCCGGGCGGGCGCGACTACGGGTTCGTCACGGTGCGCACAGCGCTGGTCACGAAGCCGGAGCTTCTGTTCGCGGTGAAGCCCTCGGCGTTCCGGCCGCCGCCGAAGGTCGATTCGGCCGTGGTGAAGCTGGAGATGCGCGCGCCGGAGGAGCGCGCGCAGGTGGACGATCCAGCGGCGTTTCTCGAGTTCGCGGCCAGGTGTTTTCACCAGAAACGCAAGACGATCCGCAACAACCTGGCCGCTGTGTACCCCAGGGCGCTGCTGGACGCGTGTCCGGAGACAGGCCGCCGGGCGGAGCAGCTCAGCCTCGAGGAGTTGGCGGCTTTGTTCGGCAGATTGAGGACCAGGTCACCGGAGTCTCTAAGTCCCCCTGAGCCTGGGTGAGTGCGGAGCGGGGTGGCTGTGGAGCGCACAGTCTTGTGCGCCACGCCGGC
>CAYZJD010000006.1:0-31928 GCA_964478455.1 uncultured Solibacteraceae bacterium
CGGCTGCTTCTCGTAGGCGCAGCGGTAGCAGTAAGCGTACGGGATGTGCGCCACGCCGGAGAGCAACGGGCCAAAGCCGCGGCGCTGCACGCTCTTGCTGGCGGTGAGCGACAAAGCGCCGAGCGTGCGGCCGTGGAAGCCGCCGAGGAACGCGATGAACTTGTCCCGTCCGGTGTGATAGCGCGCCAGCTTGAGCGCGGCCTCGACCGCCTCCGTGCCGGAATTGCCGAAGTAGACGCGCCGGGGGGCATCGCCCGGCGCGAGCGCCGCCAGCTTCTCGGCCAGTTCCACCATGTTCGGGTAGTAGAAGTCCGTCCCGGACATGTGAATGAGCTTGTCGGCCTGGCGCCGGATGGCTTCGACGACTTTGGGATGGCAGTGGCCGGTGGCGACCACCGCAATGCCGGCGTTGAAATCGAGGAAGCGGTTGCCGTCCACGTCCTCGACAATGGCTCCTTCGCCGCGTTCGACGACCAGCGGGTAGCACCGGGTGTAAGACGGCGACACGCTGCGGCGGTCCCGCTCGATGATTGCTTTGGCTCTCGGCCCAGGCAGGGGAGTCGAAATCACCGGCAGATCCGGACGAATTTCCGCCACGATTCCATTCATATCGCAACCCTCCTTAACGTGAGATCGGTGGATGGACAGAAGAGGGGCGGGAGCTCTCAATCGGAGCCGAAGAGGCCAGGACGTGCGACTGCCGGCCGGACCGTCACGATTTCATTGTAATCGGAAAGAGACCCACTTTCCAGAGGTGTTTCTAGCGCCGCCCGGTGCCGCCTCACAGCCGCTTGATCCGGATGTGCTTGTATTCGATCCAATAACCCTGGCGGTGCGCCTGTAGCTCGATGTGGCCCTCGGCGAGGTACTCCAACCCGTTGTAGTCCATCACGTCTTCGCCGTTGATCCGCACCAGGCAGCTCTTGCCTTCGACGAACAACTGCATCAGAAACCACTTCTCATCTTCGATCCGCGGGTAGTGTGCCCGCTTGTAGTGATACAGCGAGCCGGTCGGATAGTGCGCCTCTTCCACGTTGTGCAACTGGATCTCGTTGTTTCGCCCCGCCAGACCCTTCCCCTCGCTCCGGAAGAGAATCCCGCCGTTGTGGGCCCGGCAGCCCCGGATATAGAGTTGCAGCTCGAAATCCCGGAACTTCTCTTTCGTCGCCAGGTGCCCCAGGCCGTCGGCGCGCAACAGGCCTCCCAGCGCCTCGAAGCGCGGCTCGGCTTCCGAGACGAACCACTTCGCGAGCTCAGCGGGCGATTCGTAAAGGGTTTCCCAGTGCTCCTTCGAAGGCAGCTCGCGAATCCTCAGATTGCGGTACCGGATCGGCGTGGATGCCGGGCCGATGCCGAGATAACCCCGCCGCAAACGGCGCCGCAGTTCCGGCTCGGACTCCACGTTCACCTCCTGCACCAGCTCGCCGTTGGTCCACACCCTGAGCGCGGGCCAGTCCATAAGGATCCGGAAATCGTTCCATGTTCCGCCGCTCCGCACGTTCACCTTGCGCGGCGGAATCAGCGGAAACACCGCGCCCATCGACTCCGGTTTCGGCGTCTTGTCCGCCATGTGGAACACCTTGATGGCGAAGCCCGCCCACCCTGGACGGCCGTGCTCGGGTGCATGGAGGTACAGGCACGAGTCCATCCAGCCCTCGATGAAAAACTCGCCGCGAAGCTCGAAGTTTTCGTACTCGCGCGCGGAGCGCAGCCACGTGGGCGAACTGGCGCTCTCGTGAACGCACAGCGCGCCGTTCTCCGCGTAGAACGCGGACTCGGGCCCTTGTTCGACGCTCCAGCCTTGAAGCGACTTGCCATCAAACAGGGAGACAAAACCCTCCTCGACATCCTGTGCGCGGGAGAGCACGGGCAGAAACGGAGTAAGCGTGAGAAACGCGCGGCGGTTCATGTCCGGCAGGATATCAGACGCCGGCTTTCGAGGACGACTCGGACTGCAACGAGCAGCCGTTGAGGGAGATGGCGCAGTTCACGTGTTCGAACTGCACGGTGGTGTGGTGAAGCTGAAACCTCTCGGCCAGCAGCTTGTTGAGGCGCTGCAAGATCGCGTCGCTCGCCGACGGCGGCATGTCCTCGATCAGCACGTGGCAGCTCAGCGCGTGCCGGCTCGAACCGAGGCTCCAGATGTGCAGGTCGTGAACGTCGAGGACGCCCCCCACCTCTCGCATCGCGCAGCATACCGTCTGGAGCTTCAGGCCCTTCGGCAGTCCCTCCAGCAGGATGTTCAGCGCTTCCCGAATGATGCCCCACGCCGTCCAGATGATCAGGCCCGCGATCAGAGCGGAAAGCACAGGATCGATGCGCTGCCAGCCGGTGTAGCGGATGCCAATCGCGCCGCCGATGATCCCGATCGAACCGAGAGCGTCCCCAAGCATGTGAATGAAGGCGCTGCGGATGTTCAGATCGCGCGTCTGTTCTTTCCTGAGGCCCCACATGATGGACACGTTGACCGCGAGGCCAAGGGCCGCCACCACGAGCATCGTCGTTTCGTGGACCTGCCGCGGCCTCAGGAACCGATGGTAGCTCTCATAGAAGATGTAGCCGGAGAGGAGCAGCAGCGTGAGCGCGTTCACGAAGGCCGCCAGCACGCCCGCGCGATGGTAGCCGTAAGTCTTCACCTCGTCGGCCGGCTTCGCCTGGAGGTAAAAGCCGAACCAGACCAGCAGCAGCGCGAGCGCGTCCGTGAGGTTGTGGCCTGCGTCGGAGAGCAGTGCCAGGCTGTGCGCCTGGAGGCCGGCGATGAACTCCAGCACCACGAAGACAACCGTGGCGGCAAAGGAGAGCCGCAGAACTCTGCCGGTATGGCTGCTGTCGGCGTCGCTGTGCACCGCCGTTCCTCTCAGATACAGTGTAACGGAAGACGGCGCCGTTGACCCCGGCCGCCGCTGAAGTTACCCATGATGGCCTGGTTCCTCTCGAAACCGCTGCCGGCCGGCGTTCCAGCGCCGGACTTCTCCCTTTCCGACGAGTCTGGACGGGAGGTGCGGCTCTCCTCCCTGCGCGGGCGCAACGTCGTCCTCGTCTTTTATCCCGGCGATGAGACGCCGGTGTGCCGCCGGCAACTCTGCGCATTCCGCGACCATTGGTCCGCGCTCCAGGCAAGGGATGTGGCCGTGTTCGGCGTCAACCCCCAGAGCGCAGAGAGCCACGCCAGGTTCCGCTCCAAACACGCCTTCCCCTTCCCGCTTCTGGTGGACCGAGGCCGCCAGGTCGCAGCGCTTTATCACGCAAAGGGCCTGATCGTGAAGCGCACCGTCTACCTCATCGGCAAGGACGGCCGCATCCGTTTCGCCCGCCGGGGCAACCCGCCGGTCGAAGAAGTGCTCGCCGCGGCGGAGTGAGAGGTAGATATCAGAGCAGCTCGCGGAATTCCTCGATCGTCAGGCCTGCATCCTTCACAATCCCGGCCATGGTGTATGCATTGACCGGATTGGCCCGGGGGATAGTGAGGATGCGGGTACCATCCGTCATTACAATGTGTTTCCCCTGTCGGACAATCCGGAACCCAGCTCTGATGAGGGCTTTGACCGCCTGCTGGTGGTACACCCCGGGCAGCTTCGGCACGGTCTAGACGGAGACCAGAACTTCCCGCACGTCCGCATCCCCGAGGGAGTCCTCGATAGCGGCGAGATACTCTTCAATCGCGCTCTGGATGTTGCGGAGGGCCTCCTCCTCTGTCTCACCCTGAGACCAGCAGCCCGGCAGACCCGGACAACACACACTATAGCCCTCTTCGGTCTTCTTCAGGACGACCTTGTATTTCACCGCCGCCCTCCCTCCGCCATTCATTTCATTATTGCAGAGCCGCGGGTTGCGTCCGCCCCTCCCCGCTGCCATCCGCCACCTCCCGCTTGAACAGCCCACCGGATCGGACCAGCTGCCAGTCCACCTGCTTCAGACATCGGGCCGAGGCGAAGTATTCAACCGATTCCGCGACCGCAGCGAGCAACTACCCCTCATTCTGTATGGAGAGCAGCACCGCTCAGCCGAGGGGCTCGAAGCACGCCACGAGGATCTGGGGCAGCCTGAGGAAGTGCCGGTCGGTGGTGACCAGTGTGAGACCGTGCTGCATGGCCGTGGCGGCGATCCAGAGGTCATTCGTGGGTATCGGAGTGCCGGCGGTTCGCAGATAGAACAGGATCTCCGCGTAATGAAGAGACGTCTCCTCCGTAATGTCTAGAACCGTGACGCGAGGTGACTCGAGAAACGAGCGAAGCAACTGCTCGTTCTCGCGTCTTAGTCTCCCCCGGCGGAACCCGGCCCGCAGCTCACCTAGGATGACCGGGCTGACATGAATCTCATTGGCGCGCTGGACCGTTTCTTTGACCTCGTCATGGCCGCGGAGGAAGGCAGAATACGCCGACGTGTCGAGCAGGGTCCGGCTCATTTCCAGAGTTCCGGATCGATTTTGCGCTGCGCGGCAAGCGCCTTCTCGAATTCCGCGGCCTGCTTCCTGGACCAGCGGCCGGCGAGGTGATCGAGGTCATGGTATAGCGGCCTGCGCTTCGCTTGAGCGGCGCCGCCCAGATGCTCCTCCAGCAGGCGGATCACGGTCTTGCTCAGGCTGGCCCGGTCCGCCTCCGCCCGGCGCCGGATGGCGCGGGCAAGCTCCGGAGGAAGCTTCCTCAAAGTGACGGCCTTCACAGTGCGGAGTGTAGCATAATTTGCATCAGACTGCTGCAATCAGTGATGCACCGGCTCCCGCTTCAGCCATCTCTCGAAGAATCCTTGCCAGGCCGGGTCGATTGCCGGGCCGTTCGGCTTGTGGCCGTCGGTGGTCAGCGCAAACTCGATCCGTTCCGGCACGCCCAGCAGCCGGTACACCTCCTTGGCCCGGTTGAAGTAGCCCCAGCTCTGCAAATCGTCCGAGTCCCCGCCGCAGTCCTCGCAATCGCCGCGGCCGCCGATCAGCAGGAACGCCCGCGGCGCAACCAGCGCCATCAGCTCGTGGTGGTCGTGCTCGAAGCCCGGGCGCTTCGGGTCGGGATTGAGCATGCTGAGCACCGTGTGTTCCGGAGTCGGGATCTTCGGGAACGGCCGCAGCCAGTCCAGATACCACGGGTCGTACCAGTTGGTGCCCCCATTGATGGCAATGTGCGGGTCCAGGGCCACCGTCGCCTGGAACTCCGGCGCGAACGCGGCCACGTACACGGCCGCCTTGGCCCCCAGCGAGAACCCGATGAAACCCAGCCGCCGCCGGTCCACCTGCTTCAGACTCCTCAGGTACTCCGCCTCGCGCCGCGCGTCGTGGACCATCTTCGCGATCGGCAGCCAGTGGCCGAACCGCTCGTACAGCTTCTCCGGCGCGCCCTTCCGCGCAGTGGTCCCGTCGCGATAGTTGCGGATGAACGACCAGCCGGTGAGCACCACGTAGCCGCGCTCAGCGAGCCACGCGCCCCAGTACTGCTCCGGCGCGGTGTAATCGGGCGTGCTCGAAGTCCAGCAGATGATGGCAGGAAACGGTCCCGGCCCCTGGTCCTTCGGAAGAAGCAGCAGGTGCGGCTGCCAGAAGTCGATCTCCATCGGCAGCTCGAGATGGATGCGCGTGTAGCGCTCCTTCTCTTGCGTGTCGAGAACGCGCGCCTTGCGGATGTCCCCGAACCAGCGCCGGTCCTCTTTCGCCGGCTCCAGCTTGCCGAACATCGTCATCCAGCGCCTCGCGATTCCCGGGCGCCGCTTCTTGTGCCAGTCGCGCGGCGAGCGCAGGCCCTCGACGAGCGACGGGATGAGCTCGCGCTCCGCGCCCGGCTCCGGCGCAGGACTTTCCTCTGAGGTGACCCTGTGCTGATTCAGACGCTGCGACGGATCGGAGACCTGCTCCGGCGCCGCGCCGAGCAGCGCGCCGGCGAACAACAGAAACGCAATTATTAGTGGCGCAGGCGCTTTCGCCTGCGTCTTGGCAGGCTGAAGGCCTGCCCCACCCAACGTCCGGCCATCTGCAAAACTCGACACTATGTGGTGGCTCCCTGGGCGCAGACCACCGGAAGCCCCGAGGCCTCCCAGGCGGCGATCCCGCCCACCAGGTCCGAGAGCGTACCAATCCCTGTGCGTTCAAGCAAGCTGGCCGCAATCGACGACCGGTAGCCGCTCTGGCAGTGAACCACGATCGCCCGGTTCCGCGGCGCCTCGCCGAGCCGCTCCGGCAGGTGATTCAGCGGGATGTGCAGGCTGCCTTCGATTCGCTTAGCCTGATACTCGCGTGGCGAGCGCACGTCGAGTACGACCGGAGGATCGGAGGAGGCAAGCTGCTCCGCCAGCGCCGGCGCCGTCACGCGCTCGACTCGCCGCAGCAGATCGGGGCGCCCGTCGAACTTGAGCATGCCCCCGTGCAAGTAGCCGGCCACGTTCTCATAGCCGATCCGCCCCAGGCGGATCGCCGCCTCCAGCTCGTGCCCCGGGTCGGCGATGATGGCGATCGGCTTGGCCGGGTCCAGCAGCGTCCCCGCCCACGTGGCGTACTGGCCGCCGAGCCCGATGTTTACGCTTCCGGCCAGGTGCGCTCCGGCAAAGTCCGGCGGGTTGCGGACGTCCAGCAGTTCCCCGCCGGAGTCCCGCAGCCGCAGCACGTCGTCGAGTGTGAGTGGCTTCAATACGCGCTGAAGGGTCTTCTCCAGCGTCGGGCGTTCCTTGGTGTTCAGCACCGCATCATAGGTGAAGTAGGCGGGCGCATCCGGCTGGTCGGCGACCACCAGGCGGACAAACTCCTCCCGGCTCATCGGCTGAAGCGCATAGTTGTAGCGCCGCTGGATGCCGATGGTCGAAACGGTCTCCTTACCCAGGCTTTTCCCGCACATGCTGCCAGCGCCGTGCCCCGGGTAGACGAGCACGTCGTCTGGAAGCCCCAGCAGCTTCTCCCGCGAGTCATAGAGAAAGCTGCCGAGCTGCTCCACGGTCCACCCGAGCGACCCGTGCAGGTCCGGCCGCCCGACGTCGCCGATGAACAGCGTGTCGCCGGTCAGCACGGCGTACGGATTCTTCCGGTCCTTGGCGAGGTCGTGCACCAGGATGCAGATCGATTCGGGCGAGTGGCCGGGCGTCTCGAGCGCCGTCAGGCGAACCTGACCCAGGTCCAGGCTATCGCCGTCCCGAAGCGGCCGGAAGGCGTACTCGGCCCGGGCGCGAGCGCCGAGGCAGATCTCCGCACCCGCGCGGTCGCGCAGTTCCAGGTGCCCGGCGACGAAGTCAGCGTGAAAGTGTGTCAGGAAGACGCAGCGGATGGAGAACCCGTTGGCCGCCGCGTCCTCCAGGTACTGATCGACGTCCCGCTGTGGATCCACTACCGCCGCATCGCCCGCCTCCTCGTCCGCGATCAGATAGGATGCGTGCGCGAGACAACCCAGGTAGTACTGCTTCAGGAACATACAAGCTCCTTTCCCAGTAAGGAACTGGCGCTCGGGCCTACGGGGCCCTGGTCCCCGACCAGACCGGAGTCTTATCCTACAGTTGCCGGATCCAGGAGTACCGGGGGTCGTCGCTCCAGGCCCCGTAGGTGCGTCCTTCCCCAGCCAGCACCCACGTGTAATTCAGAGTATAGCCCGGGCAGGTCGCCACCGGATGATAGCCCCGCGGAATCAGCACCGTGTCGCCGTGCTCGACGGCGAAGGCGCAGTCGAACGGATTTGAGTCGTCCGCGCCCGTGTAGACCCGGATGAAACTGAACCCGTCGGGCGGCTCGATCAGGAAGTAGTAGACCTCCTCCATCGGGCATTCCGAGGGCGGCGCGAGACGGTCGTGCTTGTGCGGCGGAAAGCTCGACCAGTTCCCCGTGCTGATGGTCTCGCCCGCGATCAGGCGCGCCGCGTCGATGTCCGCGCCGATGTGAGTCAGCACCAGCCGCGAGAACGTTCCCTTCCCAACAACGCTGCGCAGGACTCGGTCGCCCTGGATCAGGGCCGGTCGCGCCCCGCTCTTGCCGAGCGCGCCGCCGATCGCCAGATGTGCGGCCCCATCAAGCGCCGTGATCTGCACCCTCGAAGCCGCAGGCACGTAGATCATCGGCGCAGCCTCGGCCAGCGATGGTCTCGGCGGGAACTCGGCCACCCAGCGTCCGCCGGCATGTTCCACTTCCACGCTCACCGGTCCGGAGTAGGAATCGAGCGAGAGTTCTTCTGTGCCGCTCTCGAAGGAATACTCCCGAAAGCTCCCGCCCAGGCGCACCACCGTGAACGAAAGGTGTTTCAGCCCCTTGCCGCGCTCGACGATCGGATAGACTCCCGGCGCCTCGCCCGGCGACTTGATGTGCAGATTCATCGTTCCGAAGCTATCATAAGCGGAGCGACTCAGATGGTTCTTCCGCGGCTCTACCCCATTGCGGACACCGGTTTGCTGGCCCGCGCCGGCTGTCCTGTCGAGACCGCGGTGCGCGCCATGCTCGACGGCGGCGCGCGAATCCTCCAGTTTCGCCACAAGGGCCGCTACACGCGGCAGGTGTTCGCCGAAGCCGAGCGCGCGGCACAGTTGTGCCGCGCCGCCGGCGCGCTGTTCATCATTGACGACCGCGCCGACATCGCGCTGCTGCTCGATGCGGGCCTCCACGTGGGCCAGGACGATCTTGCGCCGCAGGATGCCCGCAGGCTCATCGGCCCGTCTCGCGTGCTTGGGTTCTCCACCCACAATGAGCGGCAGTTGCGCGCCGCGGTTACCGAGCCCGTCGACTACCTCGCGTTCGGCCCGATCTTCGGCACCGCCTCCAAAGACAAGCCCGATCCGGTGGTCGGCGTGGACGAATTGCGGCGCCTGCGCCCGCTCGCCGCACGACCGCTTGTGGCCATCGGCGGCATCACGCGCGACACCGCGCTCCAGGTTCTCCAGGCGGGCGCCGATTCGCTCGCCGTCATTGGCGACCTGCTGCCCGAAACCTGCACCTATGAAACGCTCAGAGCACGGATGGAACAATGGCAACAACTCGTGAGGAACTAGGAGCCGGCCTGGTCCGGGGTCTGGGACTCCTTGACGCCACGACGATCGTCATCGGTTCGATGATCGGCTCGGGCATCTTCATCGTTTCAGCCGACATCGCCCGCCAGGTGAACTCGCCTGGGCTGTTGATCATGGTGTGGCTGGTGGCGGCCCTGCTCACCATCGTCGCCGCCCTCAGTTACGGAGAGCTGGCGGCTATGTTCCCGCAGGCCGGCGGCCAGTACGTCTACCTGCGCGAAGCTTTCGGCCCGCTCTTCGGATTCCTCTACGGCTGGACCCTGTTCCTCGTCATCCAGACCGGCACCATCGCGGCCGTCGCCGTCGCCTTTGCGAAGTTCACCGCCGTGTTCTTCCCCGCCCTCGCCTGGCAGCCTCCGGAGGGCTACCTCGTCAAGCTCGGGCCGTTCGGCCTCAACGGCCAGCGACTGCTCGCCATCGCCGTGCTCGTGCTGCTGACGTGGGTCAACTCGCGCGGGATTCGCTCCGGCGCGGTGGTGCAGAACATCTTCACCGTGGCAAAGACCGGAGCGCTGCTCGCCCTGGTCGGCCTCGGCGTCTTCGCCGGCCGCAATCCGGAAGCGGTCAGCTCCAACTTCATCAATTTCTGGCGCGACGCCGGCTGGAACTTCGACGCCGTCCGGCTCGTCGGCGTCGCCATGGTGGGCGCGCTGTTTTCGGCCGACGCCTGGAATAACGTGACCTTCACCGCTGGCGAGGTCCGCAAGCCCCGGCGCGACGTGCCGCTGGCTCTTGGTCTCGGCGTCGGCATCGTCTGCGCCCTTTACATCGCCGTCAACTTCGTCTATCTGAAACTCCTGCCGCTCACGGCCATCCAGGCCGCCCCGGAAGACCGCGTGGCCACCGCCGCCGCGGGCGTCATCTTCGGCCCCGTCGCCGTGCAGTTGATGGCGGCCGCGGTCATGATCTCGACGTTCGGCTGCATCAACGGCATGGTGCTCGCCGGCGCACGCGTCTACTATGCCATGGCGATCGACAAGCTGTTCTTCCGGCCGGTGGCGCGCGTCCACCCGCGGTTCCATACGCCGGCGGTCTCGCTCGTGGTGCAGTGCATCTGGGCCTGCCTGCTCACCGTCAGCGGGACTTACAGCGACTTACTCGATTACGTGATCTTCGCCGTGCTGCTGTTTTACATCCTGACTATCACAGGCATCTTCGTGCTGCGGCGCAAGCGTCCCGATCTCGAGCGTCCCTACCCGGCCCTAGGCTACCCGTGGCTCCCAGCCCTCTACATCCTCGCCGCCGGCGTCATCGAAGTGCTCCTGCTCCTCTACAAGCCCCGCTACACCTGGCCCGGCCTCATCATCGTCCTCCTCGGTGTCCCGGTCTACTTCTGGGGACAAAACCGGGGACAGGCCGCATGTTCCCCGCGCCCGTGACGGAAACATGCGGGCTGTCCCCGGTTTAACGCAGCGCGGCCACCAGTTCCGCGCTCGTCGTCGACGGGCACCAGTGCTTCTCGATGTGCTCAACCACCAGCGCCGTGCCCTCGTCGTGGCTCACCTGCGGCGGGTCCTTCGGGTCATACATCGTGTCGGTGAGATCGCGCACCAGGATGCAGCGGATGCCCCAGCGCGCCATCTGCTTGATGGCGAACGTGCGGTTCAGCACGCACATATTCGTGTGCACTCCCATCACCAGCAGGTTCCCGATGCCGCTGTGCCGGAGGAAGCTGTAAACCTGCCGGCCGTTGTCGGAGATGACGTCGTCCGGGCCGATGGTCAGCCCCGGATGCTCGCGCGTCCAGACGTAAACCACCTTGTCCCCTTCGGTGTCGCAGCCGCCATCGCTGTCATCGATCGGCAGCTTCGGATCGGGCAGCGCCACGGGCGCCGGCGGCTCTACCTGCGGCAGCTCCAGCATCCGCTTCCGCTGCGGGTAATCCTTGTAGAACTCCATGACGTCCGACGGCGCGTGAATGATGCGGATGCCCGCCGCCCTCGCCTTGTCCACCACCGGCGCCATCCGGCGCACCATCTCGTCGACGCGCGCTCTCGCTCCGCGGCACCAGTGCTTGTCCCACATGTCGCAGATTAGGATCGCGACCTCCGAGACCGGCTCCTCCCGGATCAGCCGCACTTCCTCCCACGCGCCCGTGCCCTTGAACACCTCCACCCGGGTGCGCAGCGGCAGCCGGATCCTGCGGCCGCCTGCACCCGCCCTCATTCGCCCCGGGATCAGGCCGGCCGCCAAAGCCAGCGCCAGCTCGCGCCGCGAAAGATGAGATTCCATGCCCTGGTGCTCCCGCTTGATTATGCTATAGTTGCGTTTTACTTTTTTCCCCACCCATGCTGGCTGGAAAGGAAGGCGTGAAACCATGAGCCTTTGGGCGACCAAACCGTTGAGTCGCATCATGGCGGAGTCCGAGGCCGGAGAGCACACGCTGCGCCGCACCCTCGGCTCGATGAACCTGGTCGCGCTCGGAATCGGCGCGATCATCGGCGCCGGCCTTTTCTCCCTCACCGGGATCGCCGCGGCAGAGAACGCCGGCCCCGCGATCGCCCTTTCCTTCGTGATCGCCGCCATCGGCTGCGCCTTCGCCGGCTTCTGTTACAGCGAATTCGCCACCATGATCCCGATCGCCGGCAGCGCGTATACATACGCTTACGCTACGCTCGGCGAGTTCCTCGCCTGGGTCATCGGCTGGGACCTCGTGCTCGAGTACGCCGTCGGCGCGGCCACTGTTTCTATCAGTTGGTCCGCTTACGTCACCAGCCTGCTGCACGATCTCGGCATCGCCCTGCCCCCGTACCTGATCGCCTCGCCGTGGCAGCCCGTACAACTGCCGGATGGCCAGCTCGTTCACGGCCTCATCAACCTTCCGGCCGTGTTCATCATCGCCGTGATCTCCATCCTGCTGATGATCGGCATCCGCGAGTCGGCTACCGTGAACGCCGTCGTCGTTGTCATCAAGGTCACGGTGGTGATCGTTTTCATCGGCGTCGGCATCTGGTTCGTAAAAGGCTCCAACTACGTCCCGTTCATCCCGGAGAACACCGGCACGTTCGGCGAGTACGGCTGGAGCGGGATCCTCCGCGCCGCCGGGGTGATCTTCTTCGCCTATATCGGATTTGATGCCGTCTCCACCGCCGCCCAGGAGGCCAAGAACCCGCAGAAGGACATGCCCATCGGCATCATCGGCTCGCTCATCATCTGCACCGTGCTCTACGTCGCCTTCTCGGTGGTGATGACCGGACTGGCCAATTACAAGGAGTTTAAGGACGTGGCCGCTCCGGTCGCCGTCGCCATCAACTACACGCCGTACAAGTGGCTCCAGCCCCTCATCAAGCTGGCCATCATCGCCGGCTTCACCTCCGTCATTCTGGTGATGCTGCTTGGCCAGTCGCGCGTTTTCTTCTCCATGTCCCGCGACGGGCTGCTCCCGCGGATCTTCTCCGACATCCACCCGGCGTTCCGCACGCCGTGGAAATCCAACCTGCTGCTGATGCTTTTCGTGAGCTTGTTTTCCGCCTTCGCCCCCATCTCGATGGTGGGCCACATGACGAGCATCGGAACACTGTTCGCCTTCATCATCGTCTGCGCCGGCGTGATGATCATGCGGCGCACGCAGCCCGGCGTGCCGCGCCCCTTCCAAACGCCTTGGGTGCCGGTGGTGCCGATCCTCGGCATCCTCGTCAACTTCCTGATGATGTACGGCCTCGGCTGGAGCAATTGGGCGCGGTTGTTCGGCTGGCTCTTCGTCGGCCTCATCATCTACTTCACTTACGGCCGCCGCCACAGCCACCTGGCCATCGAAGCGCGGAACCGCGTGGGCTTGCCGAAGTAATCAGATAACTTCGTCCCTGTTCTGCCGGACGGTGCGTTCCCGAAGGGGACCCGCGCAGGGCTATCCTGACAATCGTGGAGTTCGTACCCCCGACCGAGGCGGAGCGACTTGCCGCCATCGGCCCGACGAGCCAGCTCCCAGCTACGTTGCGGCGGGCATTCGAGCCCGGGGAGGCCTTCGAGGCAATGACGCAGCCGGGCCCCGGCGATTGGCTGGCGAACCACCACGAGGATGGGCAGACTTTTGGGCAATTCGCGCGCTCGGGCGCCAGCCGGCCGGACGCCAGGCGCCGCGTGCTCTACTTGCAGCCGCTGGGCGAATTTGGCGGCACAGCCCCTTCGCTCGATCAACTGCGGCGGTTCTCCGCGGCCTTCTTCATGCTGGAAACCCGGCTCCTGCCCGTGCAGCCGCCGGTTTCCATCACTGGCAGGCGCAATCCATGGACCGGGCAACCGCAGTTGCTGACCATCGACATCCTGCGGCAACTGCGCCTGCGCTTACCGGAGGATGCCTTCGCGCTGCTCGGTATTACCATGACTGACCTGTATCCGGAACCTGCCTGGAATTTTGTCTTCGGCCAGGCCTCGCCAACCGAGCGCGTGGGCGTTTACAGCTTCGCCCGCTACGACCCACGGTTCCACGGCGAGGCTCGAACGCCGGAATCGGACAAGCTGATGCTGCGGCGGAGCTGTAAGGTGCTCGCGCACGAGACCGGCCACGTATTCGGCATCATGCACTGCGTGTGGTTTCGCTGCCTGATGAACGGTTCGAACCACCTGGCTGAAGCGGATGCCCGGCCCATGCACCTGTGCCCGGTCGATTTGAGGAAATTGCAGGCGGCTGCTGGCTTCGACGTAGTGGAACGGTACCGGCGATTGCGGGATTTTCACCGTCAGGCCGGCTTCGAGGACGAGGTGCGCTGGCTCGACAGGCGCCTCCACTGGATCACTGGCTGAGATGGCTGCGGCCTCATCGAAGATGACCAAAGCAGTGGAGAGCCGGAGCACCCCGTGGGTGCGCCCGTCGCTCTTACAGGAGAAGCGCGACGGGAAGATCCAGTGTAACGTCTGCGAGCGCCGCTGCTTGCTGGTCCCGGGAGGCTGGGGCTGGTGCCGGACGCGTCAGAACCGTCACGGCGAACTGGTGACGGTGATCTATGGCGCCGTTTCATCGCTCACGGCCAACCCGATCGAGAAGAAGCCGCTCTACCATTTCTTTCCCGGCTCCTTTGCCCTCACCGCCGGAAGTTGGTCGTGCAATTTCGGCTGCCCCTGGTGCCAGAACTGGGAGATCAGCAAGGTTGCTCCTCCTACGACATGCGACTATCGTTCCCCCGAGGCCTTCCTTGCAGCCGCCCGGCGCGCGCGTTGCAGAGGCACATCGATCTCCTTCAACGAACCCACGCTCTCACTGGAATGGTCACTGGACGTGTTCCGGCTGGCCAGGCGGGCAGGCCTTTACAACACCTACGTCACGAATGGCTACATGACGCCGGAGGCGCTGGACCTGTTGATCGATGCCGGCCTCGAGGCCATGAACGTGGACGTGAAAGGCGGCGCCGAGCGCCTGCGGAAGCTCTGCAAGATGATCGACGTCGAGAAGGTCTGGCGCTGCTGCTCGCTTGCGCGGTCGCGCGGCGTTCACCTCGAGATCACGACGTTGGTCATTCCCGGCGTCAACGATTCGGACGAAACCCTGCGGAGCATCGCAGAGCGCATCCGTCGCGAACTCGGCCGCGATGTGCCGTGGCACGTTACCGCCTATCAGCCCGCGTACCGCTTTTCGGCGCCTCCCACTCCCCTCGACAGGCTCGAGTATGCATGGCAAGCCGGTAAAGATGCGGGACTGGACTTCGTCTACGTCGGCAACGTTCCCGGAGCACGGCACGGCGATACCCATTGTCCCGCTTGCGGAGAGCTTCTCATCGAGCGCGTCGGCTTCTCTGTCGTCGAAAACCGGCTGCGTCACGGGGCCTGCCCTCGTTGCGCCAGGCCGATTCCGGGTGTCTGGTAAAGGCAAACCGGTGACACTCTCGAAAGTCAAAATCGGTGACAGGCTTCGCTGCCCACGCGCGAGGAGCATAACCCGTTGAAAGAACTGAACGTACGCTTGGGGCAGCGAAGCCTGCCACCGAATTTTGACTTTCATCGCTGTTGGTGGGCGATCCCGCCCATGCCAACAGGCTACGCAATCCCTACGCTGCCCCAAGCCACCGGTCACGTACAATCACAAATCTGCGGCTCCCGGCGTTTGCACAGCGTTGCCTGTCACCATGTTCCTCAGCACCCTGCCAGCTAGAGCATTGCCAGGAAGTCCTTCCACGGAGTCGCCGGCAAGGTCTCTGTCGTCGAATGCCCGTAGGCCCGGATGATCATGGCCGCCTTCTCCACCTGCTGCAGATCCTCCGATTCGACGATGTCGACCACATCGAACCGCCCCAGCGTGGCATAACTGTCTTTCCAAGCGACGCCGGGGCATTCGCTCTTGATCTTGGCGGCGACTGCATCCGCCAATTGCTTGAAGTCCTTCGGATCGCGGAACGCTTCCGGAGAGAACCGGCTCAGGATGACGTAGGTCGGCATTTCAGTCCTCCCTCCTGCCTGCATTTTGCCAGAGCCGGGCATTGCTGGACAGGGTTTCCGGTCTCAGCGCTGCACGGGCTCCTCTCCTGTTCAATGGTGGACGCTCCGGCTGTCAGCTCACGCCTTGGCCGGCTCCGGTTCGAGATCTTCGATGGTGATCTTCCCCTCGGCAAGGTGAATCAGGTCCCGTCCCAGGTTCACGTTCACCGAGTGATTACTGCCGTGAACCCAGATCCGGACGGTGCCTTTAGCGTGATCTGGGGTACCGACTGCGTGACCCTGTGCCCGCAAGACATCCAAGGCTTCCGTCTCCGTCATGACTCCCTCCCGGACTCTATTCTGCGCCTGATCGCTTCCGAGTGCCAGCGTCAGCTTTCGCGATTCGTCCGCGGCCGGTCGATTCGCCGGCGATCGCCCCGGGTGCCACTTCGAGAGGGGGAGGTTCGCAAGGATTGCGGCTGCCCTCGGGGGTATCGCTGCTGCCACGCCTCCGGCCCGGCTATGGTCTTTGCGAGAACTTCGCCGCGGTTGGCTGGACGAGCCTCTCGAAGTCCTTGTACGACAACCTGATCAGCTCGCCGTGGGAGCCGGCATTGAATGCAATTTCCTCATCGCCGGCGAGGTCTCTCTCCACGAAAGTCGCCATCCCGTACAGGTTTCCAAACGGCGGCATGGCGCCGGCTTCGCAATCCGGGAACAGACTCTTGAATTCGTCCTCAGCGGCAAGTTCCACAGTCCCGGCGCTGGCAGCCGCCTTGAGGAGACCGAAATCTACTCGACAGGATGCCGGCAAGACCGCCATGGCCATCTTGCCGTCGAGCTTCACCATCACTGTCTTTGCCAGCTCCTTGCCGCGGACGTGGGCCAGCGCGGCGATTTCCTGCGCCGTATACGCCGGCGAGTGGCTGATCCTCACGTACTTTACCTGATTCCTGTCCAAGAACTCCGTGAGCTTCCGGCTGGGCATGGCGCCCTCCTATGTCCTCTGGTATACACTGCCTCAACGTACCCGGAACAGCGCCCTTTTCGGCACGCCACACCTTCCCCCCGGCTGCCGGGAACCTCAGCCGGGAATCCCGAACAATGTCACAGTGGGGACTGTTGTCTTCGCTGAGCCAACTACGGCAATTTCTTGGCGATTTCGGCGAATTCCTCCGGCGTGAACGCCCGCATAGTGGTTGTCCTGACGTTCCCGCGAGAACTTATCGCGAGGGCGGTGGTGGCGGCCGCTTCGTCGCTGGGCCATTCACCAACGGACACCAAATCGTATTCGCCCATGGTGATGTACACGCCCTGCACCTTGCCTCCAAAGCTCTCCGCGGCTTTCACGCTAGACGCGATTCGCTCCGGCACGCCCTTGATGTCCTTGACTCCCTGCTCCGTCCATTTGAAAAGCGTCACATACGTCGGCATGGAACCGTCCTCCTTGTAGCATGAGTTGGCCGTCCCTGGTACTCAACAAGCGGCGACACTTCCTGGTTGCCTGCATTGCCGGGACTTTGCGCGTCGAAAGTGCCGGCCGGCTGTGGACTCCAGCCAGAATTTCCGTTTGCACGTTTCCTGGCTGGCAATAGTATATCCCTCGCGCCCGTCGCCGAGTAAAGACGCAGCCGAGGATCGGTGAGGGCAGTGGTCAAGCTATGCGCGGCGAAGGAAGTAAGCGCGCAAGCGCTCCCTCAAGGTCGCGCCTCGGAAGCTGTTTCCGAGCCGCGCGCGTTAGCAAGCAGTTGGCGCGATGCGCAGGTTCTGGAAGTTCATCATCAGATGAACGTTTCACTTCTTTGTGCCCGCCGGGGATACCATGGGTCACATGAGGCCCGAGCACGTGATCGTCCTCATCACTTTCGCGCTGTTGCCCGCCACGCAGCGCGCGCAGAAAGCTCCGGAGGCCAACTACGACGAGGCGAAGGTTCCCGCCTACACCCTGCCGGACCCGCTCGTGGCGGCGGACGGCTCGCGCGTCACCAGCGCCGCGGCGTGGTTCGACAAGCGCCGCCCGGAGATCCTGCGACTCTTCGAGACGCATGTTTACGGCCGTAGCCCCGGCCGCCTCAAGAACATCCGCTACGATGTGTTCGACTCGGCGCCGAACGCCCTCGGCGGCAAGGCGCGCCGCAAACAGATCTCCGTCCATTTCACCCAACGGCGCGACGGCCCCCGCATGGACATCCTCCTCTATCTGCCGGCGGCGGCCACGGCGCCCGTCCCTTTGTTCCTCGGGCTGAATTTCTACGGGAACCAGTCGGTCCACCGCGACCCCGGCCTCCGCCTTTCGACCGCGTGGATGCGTGAGAGCGAGGAGAACGGCATCCTCAACCACCGCGCCACCGAACGCTCGCGCGGCGCGACCGCGAGTCGCTGGCAAGTCGAGAGGATCCTCGCGCGCGGCTACGGCCTGGCGACCATCTACTATGGCGATCTCGACCCCGACTACGACGACGGTTTTCGCAACGGAGTGCACCCGCTGTTCTACCGGAAGGGCCAGCAGCGGCCCGCGCCCGACGAGTGGGGCGCCATTGGCGCCTGGGCGTGGGGACTCAGCCGTGCCATGGACTATCTGGAAACGGACAAAGCCGTCGATCCCAAGCGCGTGGCTGTCATAGGACACTCGCGGCTCGGCAAGACCGCCCTCTGGGCCGGTGCCCAGGACCAGCGCTTCGCCCTGGTCATCTCCAACAACTCCGGCTGCGGCGGCGCAGCTCTGAGCAAGCGCATTTTCGGCGAGTCGGTAGGCATCATCAACACGTTCTTCCCGCACTGGTTCTGCCGTAACTTCCACAAGTACAACAACAAGGAAGATCAGTTGCCCGTCGACCAGCACATGCTCCTCGCCCTCATCGCACCCAGGCCCGTCTATGTCGCCAGCGCCGAGGACGATCTCTGGGCCGACCCGCGCGGCGAGTTCCTCTCGGCCGTCCACGCCGGCCCCGTCTACCGGCTGCTCGGCGCAGAGGACCTCGGCGTGGAAGACATGCCGCTGGTGAACAAACCGATCATGAAAACCATCGGCTACCATGTCCGCTCCGGCAAGCACGACGTCACCGAGTACGACTGGGAGCAGTACCTGAACTTCGCCGACATGCACCTGAGGCGGAGGTAGCTATGTGCTCGTCGCTTCCGTGGCTCACGGAAGTGTACGGAGGGCGCTTCTGTGATATGTCTGGACAGGTGAGGACCACCGTCCGGCTCGACGACTCGCTGCTCGACCAAGCCAAACGGGAAGCCGCCCGCCGCGGGCAGACCCTGACTTCCCTCATCGACCAGGGGCTTCGCCTGGTCTTGGCGCGAGGCCGCGGAACCGCGAGGCGGGTGCGGCTGCCTGTCTGTCGCGTTGGCGGAGGAACCGTCGCCGGTGTTGACCTCAGCGACACTTCTGCGCTGCTGGACCTGATGGAAGGGCGCAGATGATTCTGCCCCGCCACTGGTCGATTTACACGGACCTGTGCCTTCATGCGGGCGCGACCGGCAACTTGGCCCAGGACGCGTGGTTCGCCGCGCTCGCAATTGAGTCGGGTTGCGAGTGGATTACGACGGCCCGGGACTACTCGAGGTTCGAGGCGTTGCGCTGGCGCACGCCATTCTGATCCGCTGCCATGCGCGTAGCCCTGGTGCAGATGTACTGCGGTTGGGGCGAGTTGGAGGCGAACCTCTGCTCGATGGAACGCTTCACTCGCAACGCGCAAGCCGGCGGCGCCGAGGCCGTCTTCTTTCCCGAGTTGACTATCACCGGAATCTACAAGGACGACCCCGTCTGGACGCTCGCCGAGGATCTCGACGGCCCGAGCGTCCGCAGGGCCCGCGATATCGCGCGCTCGGCCGGCGTTTGGCTCGGCTTCGGCTTCACCGAGCGCGCAAGCCCGCTTCCTTACAACGCTTACTGCGTCGCCGCGCCGGACGGGCAGCTCGCCGGCGTCTATCGGAAGAACTGCATCCCCCGCCTCGAAGTTCCCTGGTGGCAGGGGCACAGCGAGCGCCCGCTGTTCGATGTCGCCGGCCGGCGCACCGGCGTCGCCATCTGCTGGGACACCACGCAGCCCGATCTGCTGGCGGATTACGGCGCGCGCGGAGCCAAGATCGTCCTGATGCCGCACGCTTGGGACGCCGACCCGCTCGCCGCGGATGGCGTCGATCTGCCGCACGACTCCATGGCCGAACTTTACGAGCACCAGCGCGCCGGACGCCTCGCCGGCTGGCGCACCCATGACGAGATGCGCGCGCAGTTCTACGGCTACATCCCGCAGCGCGCCAGGGAGAACGGCTTCTGGGCGCTCTTCATCAACCAGGCCGGCCAGCCCCACCCCGCCGTCCGCATCGAAGGCCCCACCTTCGCCGTCAACCCCGCCGGCGAGGTGGTCGCCGAAACACAGAATGGAGCCGAGCAAATCGTGTTCGCCCAGATCGACTGAGTTGCCCCTGAAACGCCGGTCACAAGCCCAGGAGCGCGCTGCAACCTGTTGAATCGAGAGCCCTTCTTCGTGAATTGCGCCCGTCTGACCTTCCGCCTGCGAGTTACAATCGAAGTGGATTGAGCGGTTGGTGGCCACCATCCGACGTCATTTGTGTGGACCCCGGCCCGCGGCGCCCCGTCACGGCTTGCGGCATGACGCAGCGCGATCATGCTGACGCGGTTTGGGGTGGGACCGTCCCCAGGTTGACGAGAGTCACCTGACCCGACCAGCCCGGTTGCCGGACCGGGCCGGTCAATGACGAGAACATATCGGGGCGCGCCTCCGGGCGCGTCCCGAACCGGTTGCCCTGGTGAGGAACACGAGTGCTCCTGACCTTGTTTGAGGCCACATCGAGGAAAAAGAAAGAGCCAGAGACCCACAAGCCCACGAATCAGCCCGCCGTCGTCTCCGCTGCCAACAGCCTTCGTGTGCCTGCACTCACCGGCAAGGTGATCGCCAACACACACCACGACGCCGGGCAGATCGTCCTCCACGAGTCGCCCTAAACTTCCTCGCCTCGCGGTCCGATTGCCTCTGAGGGGTGAGCCCCGCCCCGTCATGAGAACCCGCCAGATCCGCATCAAGCTCCACGGCCGTTGGACGCAGGTGACGGTGCCGCAGGCGCTGGACTCGGCGGCTGCGCTCCACCGCTCGGGCCAGCACGATCTTGCCCGCGACATTTACAGGCAAGTGCTCCGCTATTCGCCCTCGGCGAGCGACGAACTGCAAGCGCTCGGCGCGGCCTGCTACGGCTTCGGCGATTACGCGGAGGCGCTCGGCCATTTCCAGAGGGCGGCCGCAAGAGCGCCGCACAACGCTTTGCTGCACTCCAGCATCGGCGTCACCCTGTCGCAACTTGGGCGCTTCCAGGAGGCCGTGGAGGCTTTCGAGCGAGCCGTGGCGCTCGACCCGAACAGCGCGGAGGTCCGTTCCAACTACGGCGACCTCCTCACCGACCTCCAGCGGTACGAGGAGGCCCTGGTCCATTGCCGGAGGGCGGTGGAGATCGATTCGCGATTTGCCGCGGCCCTCAACAACCTCGGCCGCGTGCTCGAAAGGCTCGGCCGAACCGAAGAAGCCCGCCAGGCCTACCAGCGCGCGCTCACGGCCGACCCTAACTTCAGGCTCGCCAGCTTCAATCTCGGCGCGCTCTCGCACGCAGCCGACCGGCCGCAGGAAGCCGCCCGCTTCTTTGAGGAAGCCGCCTCCGCCGGCGATTTCGCCGAGGCGCATTACAATCACGCGCTCCTGCTGCTGCGCCAGGGCGACTTCGCCCACGGCTTCGAGGAGTACGAGTGGCGGTGGCGCTGCCGGAGCTTCCCCTCCCCGCCGCGCGACTTCCCGCAGCCGCTCTGGAACGGCTCCGATCTCGCCGGCAGGAGGATTCTGCTCCACGCCGAACAGGGGCTCGGAGACACGATCCAGTTCGTACGCTACGTCCGTCAGGTGGCATCGCGTAACGGCATTGTGATCCTCGAGGTCCAGCCCGAACTCATCACGCTGCTCGGCGGCCTTCCGGGCGTCACGGAGTTGGCCGCCAAAGGCCGGGATCTGCCGCCATTCGATACGCATTGCCCGCTGCTGAGCCTGCCGCGCGCGCTCGCCACACGGCTGGACACGATCCCCGCCGCCGTTCCCTACCTGAAAGCCGATCCGGAGCGCGTTCGATCCTGGACTCGGCTGCGCGCGCCCGGACGTCTCCACGTCGGGCTCGTGTGGGCCGGCAATCCTTCCCATTCCAACGACAGGAAACGCTCCATTCCGCTCGAGCGGTTCGCCGCGCTCGGCGCCGTCGAAGGAGTGGCGTGGTTCGCGCCTCAAAAAGGGCCGGCCGCCGCCGAAGCTTCCGCGGCGCCTGGGTGCTTGAACCTCGTGGATCTCGGCCCGCAACTCGGCGACTTCGCAGACACCGCCGCGGTGTTATCCAATCTGGATCTCGTGATCTCGGTGGACACCGCCGTCGCCCATCTGGCCGGCGCACTCGCCATCCCGGTCTGGACGCTCATTCCCTACACGCCGGACTGGCGCTGGCTTCTTGAACGCGAGGATTCGCCGTGGTATCCGACCATACGGCTGTTCCGCCAAGCCGCACCGGACGATTGGGAAGATGTCATCGGACGCGTCAAGGAAACCTTGGCCACGCTCGTCGCGGGCGGCGCGGCCGGCGAAGCGGAGAGGCGGAGGAACGTTATCATCCGTAGGGAAACCGACTTGGAACGTTGGTCGAACCCCGCGCAGCTCGAAGAAGCGTGGACCCGGCGCTCCGCCCTGGCGGCGGACTTCATTCCCGCCGGTTCCACCGTCCTCGACCTCGGGTGCGGAGCTATGGTCCTGGAGCGCTCCCTCCCGCCAGGGTGCCGCTATCTCACGTGCGACGCCGTGCGCCGCGACGAGCGCACCGTTGTCCGCGACTTCAACCGCGGCGAACTCCCGCCCAAAGCCGGCGCCACCATCGTTACGTTGCTCGGCGTCCTCGAGTACATCTACGACTGGAAGGCGTTTCTCCGGCGCGTTCGAGAATACGAACTCCCGGTGGTGCTCAGTTACTGCCCGGCGGATCAGACGGGCAACCTGGACCGTGCCGCGCTCGGTTGGGTGAACCACGCAAGCCTGGAAGAACTCGCCGACGCTTTCGCCCAGGCTGGGTTCTCCGTGCGGTCTTCCTCGCGGATCGATGCGCATCAAGTGCTCTTCCGGCTCGAGCCGCACACCCTGATCGCCCGCGCCCTGAAGAAAGTCCTAGTGCTCTCTTGCGGCAATGTGGGCAACTTCGGCGACCGGCTGGGATTTCATCTCCTGGGCTCGGTCCTGCCGCCTCAGGCTGTTGTTACCTGGGCTTACTTCCGCCCGTGGCGAATCCCCGAGGAAGACTACGACCTGGTGATCGTCGGCACAGGCAACAGCATCTACCGCGCCAACCTCACCGACGAACTGCTCGCCCTCGTCGAGAAGGCGCCCGCTTCGATCGGCATCTTCGGCACGCAATACCGTGAATCCCTGGACGCTGTGAAGCTGGGCCGGCTCCTCGACCGGCTCGCGCTGTGGCTGGCGCGATACGAGGATGATGTTCTCCTTTACGGTCACGGCCGCGAGAACGTCATCCACATGGGCGACTGGCTGATCGGCCAGTTCCCGATGACGCGCTGGAGCGTCGACGGCCGCCTGACCGTGGACAAGTGGGTGCTCCAGGATCTGCCCCTTGACCGAACCATCCAGAAAATCCAGCAGTATCGCGAGGTCCTCTCGGAGCGGATCCACCCGTTGCTCTGCTCGCTCACCTCCGCCGAACGCGTTGCCTACCGCGAACAGCGCGAGGACGGCTCCATCAACGGCAGGTCCGGCAAGTTTCGCTCGATGCTCCTCGACGTCTTCGGCCGCGCGTATCCGGAAGAGATGTTCTTTGAAGTCGACCGCGACGCCGTGGCCGGTTATCGCGCCCGCGTCCAGGCCTTCCTGGCCGAACTGCCCTGGCTGCTCTGCTCGCTCCTGCGTCTGCCGGCCCCCGGCGGCCCTGTAGCCCGCTAGTGGGGACAGCCCGCATGTTTCCGTGGTCTGTTGCGACCTGCGGGAGGGGACAAGGGCGCGGGCGCTGGCTTAACCCGAGCTCAGAAGATGAAGCTCAGCCCGCCCCGCACGCTGCGGGGGGAGTGCATCAGGTAGAGCTTGCGGCCCTGTGGAGTGGAAACGGGAACGTAGCCCTGCGCCAGAAGGTTGCGCAACTCCGCCGAGGCCTCCAGCCGCCCCGGAAAGCCGGACAGAATAGGAATCGGCTGGCGGATGTACATGTTCCATCCGATCTCCGGCCGCAGCGTCTGCGTCAGGTAGAGGTGGCCGGCTGTGAGTGACCGGCCGTCGGCCCAGCGATAACTGGTGAGGATTTGCGTGCCGGTTCGCGGCGCGGTCCCGGACAATCCGGCGCTGGCCCAGCGGCGGCGGCCCTGGCGGAAGATGCCGCGCAGTTCGTCCGGGTCACTGCCCTCGATGCTCCCGCGCAGCGGGGTAAGGGCGTCGCCGATTCCGTAAGCAGCAGTCACATTGAGGCGGTCACCCAACGACTGCGTCACGGTGGCCATGTACCCAACGCCGGCGTACCGCCCCAGGTTGAACACCGAACTGTTGGAGAACAGGTCCGGCAGCAGGTCGGTCGCCGGGAAGATGCCCGCCGGCGCGACAATCGTCAACGCCGCATTGACGATCCTCTCCCGGTAGGCCGCCAAGCCGTAGGTCCGGGAACCGACCGTTCTGCGATAGCCGATTTCGAAGCTCTCCGGCCGCTGCACGCGCGCCCTGCCACCCATCAAAGAAACGCGAGGAAAGATGGAAAGCGACGTCAGATCGCGTTGCAGGTCGGTCAGATGCTCGCGGCCGCCGAAAAACCACTCGACCGGGGGGGTGCCGGAATTGTAAGCAAACTCGAAAGCGCCCAGACCAACCTGTTCGTAAGCGAGGCGCGCGTATGGGCTGAAGTAATTCAACCGGTCCAGGAACGTCACCGAATCGAGCGAGAAGCCGTACTCCAGCCGCAGGTTGTCGCCCAGTTGCGAGCGATCGATGAAGCCCACTGACATCGTCCGCAACGCCGGCGCGCCGTCCGTCTGCCCGGCTACAACCGCGGCGCCGACGCGCGCCGGCAAGAACACCTGGCGCATCGTCAGCTTGACTTCGGGGCTTTGGCGGCCCGTCGATCCCCGGCGGTAACGCGTGCTCACGCCAGCGGTGGGCATCCCCGCCGCCGTCGAGTAGCCGAAGTTGCCGCTGACTGCGACCTGGTTGTTGCCGAACACGGAAGTAGCCAGGGCGAAAGCGGTGCCGAGGTCCGGTTCGTTGCCCAGCGCTGAAACCGTGCCCTGATCGCCGGCCGAAACCCGCACCATGCCGCGCGTTCCGGAGAAGGCGGACGACGCCCTCTTGTGCCTCGCCGATGGATCGGAAATATCCACCTGCGGACGGATCCGCAACACCGGCCGGGTGGCGCTCGAACTCCGCAGCACCCACTTCCAGTCCTCGCTCATCACCGGGCCTTTGCCGGAGGAGGAATACACCAACTGGATCGAGCTGAGCACGCCCGCCAGGCTCACGCTGAGCAGGCTCCGCGTGCCGGGCTGCACAACGATGTTTCGCTTGAGGGCCGGAATGAAGCTGCTCAGGGTGACGCGGATCGAGTAGATGTCGGGTTTGAGGGAATCGAACAGGAAGCCGCCGGTCTCGTCGCTGAGCGTGCGCCCCAGCAGCCGTTCACTCCGGCTGAACAACAGCACGGTGGCGCCCATTTGCGGGGTGCCCAGCGAATCGGTCACCCAGCCGGCGATACTGCCGGAAAGCCTCTCCGGCACCGCCGCTGCCCAAGCGGGGACAACGGACAGCCCGACGAGCACGCCAATTGCGGTCCAGCGTGTTCTGGCCTTCATCCGAGAAAGGTGCCTTTCCCGACTTCGCCTACTGACTGCTTCAGTTTACCGTAAAAGTCCCCGATGGGGTAACGGTTTGATTCTTGATCTTGTCCGTCACCTTCATCCGGAACGTATACTGCCCGGGGTGCAAGTTGGCCAGCGGCAGGATCTTCTCCACGGTGACCTGCGTGGCCGAGGCGCCCTCGATCGCCGTCAGGTCTTCGGTGAATTCGAAGACCTTCTCGTTTGTGCCGTTCTTGACCACCTCGTACTCGATAGTCCCACTTGGCTTCTGCGTCTTCTCGTCCGCGCCGAAGTTGTAAAGCTGCACGTAAACGCCGAGCTTCTCGTTTTGGCGGAATGTGTCGGTCACTCGCGGCCGCACTTTGGTGCTGGCGACGACAAACTGGCCGGTGCCGATGCTCCGCGTCGGCACCTTCTCGATCAGGTCGGCGAAGATCAGCGAGCTTGCCGCCAGCGCCTCGTCGTCGTAGTGCGGCACACGCAGCGCCAGTTCATAGTTGTTCATGTTGCCGCCGACCACGTCCTTGGCCACGATGTTCAGCCGGTACAGCCCCGGCGCCAGCGGGACTGTCTTCTGATAAACAGAAGCGCCCTTCACCGCCTCTTGCAGCAACGCCGCCGGCGCCTCCACCGTCACCACGTCCTCAAAGACGTTCACGACCCGCCGCGACATTGAAGTCACGCGCCCGTAGATGTTGACAATCGCCGTCTGGACGCCTTCCTTGTCCTGGAACTGGAGATCCCGGCGATCGAACTGGAGCGTAACGTTCGTCAGGATCGAGCTGTTGGTCACCCGAATGTAATCGGCCCGCGCTTTCATCGGAAGCAGGTTGTACGTGATCTTGGACGTGACCGCCGCTTCCAGGTCCTTGAACTTGATCTCCGGCGGCTTGTGGAGCCGGGCGAATTGCTCCAGACGCTCGAACTGCTGCATCCGCGCCGGCAGGGGCATGGTGCCCGTCCCCAGGCGCGTGCCGTCCGTCCGCGTGAAGCGGTCCGCCTTGGAGGCCATTCCCATCTGCTCCATCATCGTGAGGCCGGCGTTCGGCACGTACAGCAGCGCGTCCTTCTCCGACGGATCCATCGTCATCCGGTACTCGCCCGTCATCGTCGGATCGACGAACTCGATAATGATGTCCGTGCCGATGCCCTCCAGGTAGCGATAGCGCCACTTCTCGAAGGGGAAGGTCGAGGTAGTGCCGCCGCCTTCCTCCCACGGCCGCTCGTAGGTGCCGCCCGAAGGATGGGACTCCACCTCGTCGGCCGGGCCGTACATGATGTACATCCGGCCGCGGTCCGTCTTCCACCCGGGAATGCCCGAGGCGAACCGCTCGTTGGAATATGCGATCCGGCGGTAGTGCTCTTCCTTGTACTCGTTCTCGGCCGAGTCGGGCGTCGGGTCGCGGCGCAGCCAGAACTGCTCGATAAACTGCTCGCGCTCGTCGTCGGTCTGGAACCGCTTGAACGCCGCCTTCTCCTCATCCGTGATGATGTAGACGACGTCCTCGTTGAGCCACTTGCGGTAGGGCGTCTCCAGCTCTTTTCGGAGCTTCTCCTCCCGCTTTCTCCGCTCCTTCTCGCTGAGCGGCTTGGCGATCGTCTCCCGCGACGTCGCGGAGGAGGTTTGTTCTTTCTTCTTGTCGGCCGCCAAGCTGAAGGGGAGCGACCACAACAGGCTGAAGACCGACCACAACGCTAAGGCGTGACGTTTCCTCATTCCTTCACCGTTCCCAGTGCATGCTCGGAGCCGGGAATTGTGGAGCTACCTCCAATTCTAGGGTGCCGAGGAGCGCCGGTCAAGCCAAACGGACGTAAAGTGTCAATGCTCGGCCACCTTCGTCCATCCACTTCCCGGTAGTGTATTTCTCCCAAAATCGAAATCGTCACCTTCGGCGCGCCCGGATCGTCCTTTCCTAAGTGGCCCATTCTGCGCAACCGACGGGCAGGCGCGAAAGCTGGCAGCCAAGTTGCTAGCCTATTGAGGGGTGGTGTCGGTTGCCGGCTAATGCTCCATTTCGGGAAAGCAGCGGACGCCACGGGCCCGGGGTGGCTGGCAAAGGCTTCGGCTGATGATGGAGGGCAAAGGACAGTTCGTCAACGCTCTGCTGGTCATCTTGACCATGGCGGCGGTGATCTGCGCCGGCATTAACCTCCAGCAACAAGGGAAGTTCCGCCTCCCGGACGACGGGGCGACATGGATCGAACGCCCAGGAAGAATCCAGGCGCTTCACGTCGTCCAGGGAAGTCCCGCCGACAAGGCGGGCGTCAGGGACGGCGACCTGCTCCTCCGTATCAACGGCGCCCGCATCCAGCAGGCCAACGACGTTCCTCGCATGCTGTTCCGGCTGGGCGCGTGGACCAAAGCCGAGTACGCCCTTGCGCGCGCCGGCGTCGAGATCAAGACGACGATCGTCATCGGCGAGCGGGCGCCTGAATTGCCGCTGCGCTACCAGTACGTGGTCGGGCTTAGCTATCTGGCCATCGGGCTCTTCGTTCTCTACCGCCGCGGCAACGCACAGAAGGCGCGGCACTTTTATATCCTGTGCCTGGCCTCTTTCGTCCTTTCCACGTTCCATTACACCGGCAAGCTCAACAGCTTTGACCGGGTGATGTACTGGGGCAACCTCGCCGCCGGGCTGTTCGTTCCCAGCATCTTCCTGCACTTCTGCCTGACGTTTTCCGAGCGGCGGAAGTGGCTGCCCGGAGTCGGCCGCTCGGCGCTCTTGTACCTGCCGGGGGCGTTCCTACTGGCAGTATTTTATGGAGTGGCCTCCGGCACTTTGAGTGTGGCGATTCCAGCCCTTGAGCTGCGATGGCTGCTCGACCGCGTGTGGCTGGCGTACTTCATCGCGGCCTACGCCGCCGGCGGACTCTGGCTCGTCATAGAACACCGGCGCGCGGACGACCCCATCGTCCGGCAGCAGTTGAAGTGGCTGCGCAACGGCGTCGTTCTCGGCCTCGGCCCATTCGCTCTCTTCTATGCCGTGCCGTACGTGCTTGGCGCCGTGCCGGGGCCCTACCTGAAGGCCTCGGTGCTGTCGCTGGTCTTCATCCCGGTGGCGTGGGCCTACGCTGTGCTTCGCTACCGGCTCATGGACGTGGACATTGTCTTCCAGCAGGGCTACGTGTACACGCTGGCCACGCTGATCGTGCTGGGCATGTTCTATGGCCTGATCTTCTCGGTCGGCCGGTTCGAGGAGTTGAGTCCGGCGGCGGTCTTCGCCCTGATTCTTTTTGCCGCCTTCGTCTTTCAGCCGATCCGCGGCTGGATCCAGGAGCAGCTCGACCGCTACTTCTTTTACAAAGATCGTTACGATTATCGTCGCACTCTCATCGAGTTCGCCCGCGAGCTGGGTTCGGAGACCGACCTGGACGCCATGCTGGCGTCGGTGGCTGACCGGCTCGTGCGGACGCTATCGGTCGAGCGCGTGGCTTTCTTCCTCGCCGGCGAGAACGACGACCGCTTCCACCTGTACAAAGCCGTCGGCACCGGCGGCGCGCGAACCTGGGCTCCGGGGCCAGACCTGGACCTGAGCTTCCTTGTCGCAGAGCCGTTCCGACCCTACTTGTTCATTGAGCGGCCGCGGCACCCGCTGGACGTCGTGTCACGAGAGTGGCCTCCCACAGTGCGGCAGGCCCTGGCAGAGCTCGATCTCACCTATTACGTTCCGTGCGCGGTCCAGGGGCGGACGATCGCCTGGCTCGGCGTGAGCCGCAACGACGAAGGCGACTTCCTCACAAGCGACGATGTGGAGTTGCTGGTTACGCTATCCGGCTATGTTGGCATCGCCGTCGAGAACGCCCGGCTGTACCGCTCGCTCCAGTCGAAGGTGGACGAGATTGAGCGGCTCCGGGAGTTCAACGAGAACATCGTCGAATCGATCAGCGTGGGCATCGTGGCCGTCGCTCTCGATGACCGCGTCGAGGGCTGGAACAACCAGATGGAATGGCTCACCGGCATCACTCGTGACGACGCCGTTGGCCAGCCGCTCTCGGCCCTGTTCCCTCCCGAGCTGGTAGCCCATTTCGACCGCGTTCGGGAGTCGAGCGGAGTGCATCACGTCTACAAGTTTCCGCTTCACCCGCGGGTTGTCCCGGCTCCGGCCGCGGCCGGCGACGGGAAGAACGGCTCAGGAACCACGAGCCCCGAGCCGCAGGCTGCGAGCGGCGGTGTACGAGGGACAAGTCACGAGCCGGCGGTCAACATCGCCATCGCCCCGCTGATTTCCCGTGATGAACGGCGCATCGGCCGGCTGATCATTTTCGATGACGTTACCGAGCGCACCGATCTGGAACGCAGGCTGGTCCAGGCCGACAAGCTGAGTTCCATCGGCTTGCTGGCCGCCGGGGTCGCCCACGAAGTCAACACGCCGCTGGCGGTCATTTCGGCGTATGCGCAGTCGCTGGCCAAGCAGATTGCCGGGGACGAGGAGAAATCGGCCCTGCTCGACAAGATCACCAAGCAGACCTTCCGCGCCAGCGAGATCGTCAACTCGCTTCTAAACTTCTCGCGCACCTCGGCCAAGGAACTGGGAGACGTGGATCTCGGCCGGGTCGTTCGCGAGACGCTGTCGCTGATCGAGCATCAGCTTGTGAAGAGCGGCATTTCCGTGAAAGCCGAAATTGAGGAACCCCTGCCCGCCGTTCGCGGCGAGGCCGGCAAGCTCCAACAGGTCTTCCTGAATCTCTTCCTCAACGCGCGCGACGCCATGGAGCGCGGCGGCACGCTTACGGTTCGGGTATGGGCGAGCGAGCGAGGCGTCGAGGCCAGCGTCTCCGACACCGGCCGCGGCATCCCGGCCGAGCACCTGTCCCGCATTTACGACCCGTTCTTCACCACCAAGTCTGTTCGGAAAGGGACCGGCCTGGGTCTCTCGGTCACATATGGCATCGTGCGTGAGCACGGAGGAGAGATCGAAGTCGAGAGCGCCGTCGGCCGGGGCACCAGCTTCCAACTAGGGTTCCCCGCCTCCAGAAAGATGGTCAATGCCTGAGAAGGCCCCGTTCAGCGACCCGCCTGCCTCCGCTTCTGCCCCGAAAGGACGCATTCTTGTCGTCGACGACGAGGCCGACATCCGTGAGAGCCTCAACTACCTGCTGGGCCATGAGGGCTATGCCGTCGACCTGGCTCCCAGCGCCGGGGAGGGGCTCCGCAAGATCGAGGCCACCGGCTATGATTTGCTCCTTCTCGACCTGATGATGCCGGACCGGTCAGGCCTGGATATGCTGCGCGAGATCCGCGAGCGCGACCAGGAAACGCCGATCTTCCTCATCACCGCTTACGGCTCCACCCAGATCGCGGTGGACGCCATGAAGGCCGGAGCAAGCGACTTCTTCGAGAAGCCGTGGAAGAACGAGAAGCTCCTGGTCGAGATCGAGCGCATGATTGCCAAGCGCCGCCTCGAGCGGGAGAACACGCAGCTCAAGCGGGCCCTTAAGCAGCGCTACAGCTTCCCCAACATCGTCGGCAAGAGCGAGCGCATGCTCCGGGTGTTGGATCTGGTGTCCCAGGTTGCCTCGAGCCGTTCCACCATTCTCATCACCGGCGAAACAGGCACCGGCAAGGAACTCATCGCCAAGGCGATTCACGCCAACTCCCCGCGCGCCGAACACATGTTCGTCGCCGTCAACAGCGGTTCCCTCCCGCCTGATCTGCTCGAGTCCACCCTCTTCGGCCATGTCAAGGGTGCTTTCACTGGCGCTCTTACATCCCGCAAGGGCTACTTCGAGACCGCTGATAGGGGTACGATCTTCTTCGATGAGATCGGCACGATCAGCGCAGAAACCCAGGCCAAGCTGCTGCGGGTCATCCAGGAGAAGGAGTTCATGCCTCTCGGCTCCGCCGAGATCGTGCGCGTGGACGTGCGCATCCTCGCCGCCACCAATTCCGACCTGAAGAAACTGGTGGACGAAGGCAGGTTCCGCGAGGATCTCTATTACAGGCTCAACGTCATCAACATCACCCTCCCTCCCTTGCGTGAGCGCAAGGAGGACATCCCCCTTCTGGTAGACCATTTCTTCACGAAGTACTGCCGGGAGAACGACAAGTTCCTCAACCCTCGCGGCGAGTCGGCTCTGCGTTTCGAGTCCGAGGCCATGCAGCTTCTGATAGACCACACCTGGCCAGGCAACGTGCGTGAGCTGGAGAACGTGGTTGAGCGGGCCGTCGTGCTGGCCTGCGGTCCCATCGTGCCCGCTTCCGTCCTCCCCGACTACCTGCTCCACGCCGGCGGCATGCGCATCCGCCGCGACGAGAGTGGGCGCCTGCCGGCCGACGCCTCCTTGTTCGAGATCGTCGCCGATTACGAACGCCGGGTCATCCTCGACCACCTGGAGGCATCCGGCTGGAGTCAAACCGATGCCGCCGAAACTCTTCGAGTTCCGCTGTCCACCCTCAACCAGAAGATCAAGCGCCTCAACATCGAGGTCCGCAAGAAGTCCGAGGTTCGGGCTGAACGGGCTATCCAGTAGCTTGGGCTGAATGATCGCCGGTCTTGCGGCCAAGTACTAGAGCTAGTTCTATGTAAAAATTACACGCATACCCGCTCTTGCGGTGATTGACAGTTTCTTTCGGGCCTGTTAAATTTGGAGCTTGCTTTCTTACCCGGTTTTCACCGGCGACCGGGAGACGCCCGCGTCCCCCAAATATTCACTGCCTCGACAGTAGTTCGGAGTACGAGGAAAGTGGGATGAAACAGCCATACTTTATCGTCGTACTTGCGCACTCCCTCCACGGCAGGCT
>CAYZJD010000007.1:0-27525 GCA_964478455.1 uncultured Solibacteraceae bacterium
AACATAAACCAAGAGTTACGTTTTGGCCAGGGCCTATTTAAGTGGCATTGGGCGCAAGCGCCTGCCCCACCTCTCGATAAGTCCTTCTGGTACAATGTGGGGCAGACGCTTCCGTCTGCCTGGCCGGCTCAAGCGGCGATTCTTTCACGCCTTCTCAGCCGCCCTGCCGCGCTTCCCCGGCGATCTTGCGCAGGGCGGGCAGGACGTCGCCGGCGTTCACGGGCTCGGCGCCGGGCCGCCCGAAGGCGAAATACAGCTTCCGATACAGCGGATAGAGCCTTTCGTAGACGTCGTTCTCCCGCGCGTCGGGCTCCACCGTACGGTACTTCGGGCAGAGCGCGGCCTGGGCGTCTTCAATCGTCTTGAACACGCCGGCGGCGAGGAACGCGAAGATCGCCGAGCCGAGGCTGGTCACTTCGCTCTGCGGCACCAGAACGGGCTTGTTGAAGACGTTGGCGTAGACGCGGTTCAGCGTCTCGTTCTTCTGCGGCACGCCGCCGCCATTGATGACGCGGTGAATGGCGACGCCGTGCTCCGCCATCCGCTCCAGGATCACTCGGGTGTGGAAGGCGGTGCCCTCGATGGCCGCGAACAACTCGTCCTGCGCGGTGTGCGTCAGGTTCCAACCGAGGGTAACGCCGCCCAGTTCGGGGTTCACCAGCACCGTGCGGTCGCCGTTGTCCCAGGTGAGCCGCAGCAGGCCGGTCTGCCCCGCGCGGTACTGCTCAAGCCCCCCCGAGAGCCTGGCGACGGTTGTGCCGGCGCGCCTTGCGATCGCGTCGAAGATGTCGCCGGTGGCGGAAAGGCCCGCCTCGATCCCGTAGTATTGCGGGTGAATCGATCCTCTCACCACACCGCAAACGCCGGGGATCAGGTCCACCTCTTTGGCGATCGCCATGATGCAGGTGGAGGTGCCCACGACATTGACGACGTCACCCTCGCGGATGCCCGCGCCGATGGCGTCCCAGTGGGCGTCGAAGGCGCCGACCGGCACCGGGATGCCCGGCCTGAGGCCGAGCTTGCTCGCCCACTCGGGAGTCAGGCGTCCGGCAATCACGTCGGAAGTGGCGTAGCGGCCGTCAAGCCGGGAGCGGATCCCACCGAGCAGCGGATCGACCTTGATGAGGAACTCCTCCGGCGGCAGGCCGCCAAGCGGTTCGTTCCACATCCACTTGTGGCCCATGGCGCAAACGCTGCGCGGCACGCTGTGCGGATCGTCGATGCCGGTCAGCACCGCCGCGACCATATCGCAGTGCTCGAGCGCCGTCGCCATGTGGCCGCGCTTGTCGGGATTGTTCCGCAGCCAGTGCAGCAGCTTGGAAAAGCCCCACTCGGAGGAGTAGACGCCGCCGCACCAGTCGATGGCTTCGAGCCCTTCGCGATGCGCGGCCGCGGTGATTTCCGCCGCCTCGCCCTTGGCGCGGTGGTCGCACCAGAGGTAGTAGTCATCGAGCGGCCTGAGCTTCTCGTCCACCGGGACGACGCTCGAGCCGGTGGTGTCGAGCGCGATGGCGGCGATCTCATTCCCGGCGACGCCGGCCTGCTCCAGCGCCATCCTGGTCGCGGCGACGAGCGAGGTCATGTGATCCTCGTGCCGCTGCGTCGCGTGGTCCGGATCTTCCTTCTTGCGGAAGAGCGGGTAGTCGGCGGTAGCCGAGCCGATCCTTCCCTTTTCGCTGTCCACGATGGAGACGCGCACGTTCAGCGTGCCGAAATCAACGCCCGCAACGATAGCCATAGGAGATCCTCACAGCCTGCTCCGTGGGCCGTTCAGCAGCGCCCGGCAAGCCACGGGCTTACCGATGCCAGTGAATGTCCCAGCCGAGATACTTGCGGCTCGCCTCATGCACCATCGCCGCGACCGACGACAGGTTCGCCGCCACGTGATGCTCGAAGCCGTTCTCGCAGATGTAGCGCAGGAGGTCCTGCATGCGCGGAATCTCGACGACGCCGGCCCCGCCGAAGGTTTCGAGCGGATCGTCGGTGAAGCGGCCCTCGCCGACGTACCCGTTGATGACGCCCTTGCGGTCGTCCGTCGACATCCGGAAGTAGGTCATCGGACCGGACTTCACCCGGCCGACGCAGGTGCCGAACGTGTTCAGTTTGCCTACGCTTCCGGCGATGATCTCCTGGTAATCCATGCGGACGTCGGCGAAGAAGTGCTTGGGCAGGTTGCTGCAATGGAAACACACAGCCTTGTTCGGGTCCTCGCCGTAGTTGTTGTTCCAGTCGAGCAGCGCGCTTGGCGTGCCGCTGGCGAGCGCCATGGCGTGCATGGCCACGGTGCCGCAGACGTCCACTTCACACGCGCTCGGCATCAGGCTGTCGCTCATCATGCTCATCACCGTGCAGGGGACGATCCCGTAGTACGTCTCGATCGCCGTCCAGCACTGCACGGCGCTCACCGTGACATCGGTCTCCTTCATCCAGCCCTCGACGACGGCGGCCAGCTTGGCCATCTTCAGCAGCGACACTTCCGGCACATCCTTGGTGGAGACGTAAGCGCGGATAGCCTGGAGTTTCTGCTGCGCGGCCTCGTCGCTGTCCTTCATGCGGCCGATGCGGCCGAGGATCTCAGACAGGTCCACCGTCTCGACATCGATGCCGGAGGCTTCAAGCAGCTTCTCGCTGTAGCGCACGGTGTTGAACGCCGCCGGCCGCGCGCCGATCGCGCCGACGCGCGTCTTCCGCAGGCCGTTCGCCACCCGGCACACGCCGGCGAACCACTCGAGGTCCTTGCGGAACGCCTCCGACTCCGGATGCACCGTGTGCTGGGAAGTGAGCGAATACGGGATGCCGTACTGCTTGAGGTTGTTGCAGACCGACATCTTGCCGCAGAAGCTGTCGCGGCGGTCGCGAATGGTCATGCTCCCGGCCGCGTCGGGCGTCGCCTGCACGAGCACCGGAACGTTCAGCCCCGCCATCCGCAGCGTTTCCGCGACCGCCCGCTCGTCGCCGAAATTCGGGAGCGACACGATGACGCCGTCGATCTCGCTCTTGCGGGATTGGAACAGCGCAGCGCACTTCTTGGCGTCCTGCCGGGTCTCCACGGACCCGAACTTGGTCTCCTCCGGGCCGAGGACGACGGCCTTCATGCCGAGGCCCTCGACGGCGCGTATCATCTCTTCCCGCCCCGATTTGGCGAGATGGTCGGGGAAGAACCCCCGGTTCCCAATGATGAGTCCGAAAGTCATCTGCTTCCTCATAAAGGCTCCAATTATATGCCGGAAAACCGGTGACAGGCTACGCAATCCCCGATTTCCCGGCTGGGCGAACAACCGCCGCGCGCTTGGGGAAATCGGGGTGTCACCGGTTCTCTTCCACGATCGCCAGGTCCCAGGGGCCAACGGTCAGCCTGTCGTTCGCGGCTACCTCCTTGCCCGTGAGCAGTTCCGTTCCGCTCGCGTACGCGTAGGAGAGCGTCTGCGGCTCACCCGAATAGTTCAGGTAATAGTGGACCGGCCTTCCGTTATTGTTCGTCCCGTGCTTCACCCGGACCGGCGCGGGCAGCTTCTGGTCCGGTCCCGCCAGGCCAGCCATCCCAAGCACCTCGAGAACCACCTTCCGCTGGAGTTCCTCGGAGAGCACGGTGCCTTCGTAGGTCAGCGTCCCCTGGCCGAACTTGTTGCGCGTGATCGCCGGGTACTGGCCGAAAAACGGGTGGTCGTACACCGCCAGCGGCTGCGCCGTTTCCGGTGTCAGAAACTCCGCCCACGCGGAAACACGGTTCCTTTCCCCGGCCTGGTACGGGTCTCCCTTCAGCGCCAGCGGCTCCTTCAATGTCGAGAATTCCTGATAGCGGAACCCGGCCGCCTCCCGCAACGGCCCGGGCGCCATGGTCCACCGCACCGTCGAGTGCTCGTTCGCAAATCCGCTCTTGAAAGCCAGGATCAGGTGGCCGCCGCTCTTCACGTAATCGGCCAGGCGCAGCAGCAGCGCGTCGCTCGCCACGTAAAGCGGCGGCACGAGCAGCAGCTTGTACTGGGAGAGGTTGACGCTCTCGGGAAAGACGAAATCCACGCCTACGTTCAGCCGGTAAAGCGCGCCATACATCTGGTGAAGGACCGAGAGGTAGCTGACGCGGTCGTCGAACGGCATGAAGTCGATCCCGTGGTAGGAATCGATGCTGTAGAGAATCGCTGCCTGGTTCGACTTCTTCTGGTTGGCCAGGCGCGGTCCCTGCTTCTTCAATTCCTGACCGATGCGCATCACCTCTGCATAGGCGCGGTTGGGCTCCAGGTCGTGCGACAGCACGCCCTTCCAGTACGTCTCTTGCCCGTAGTGCAGCGAGTGCCAGTGCCAGTAGGCCACCATGTTGGCGCCACTGGCGACGTGGCTGTAAGCGTTGAGACGAAGCTGGCCGTCGTAAGGTGGGTACTGCGTCCTCGAGTCCCATCCGATCGTCTGCGCGTTCGTCTCGGTGATCAGGTAGCTGGCCTGCTTCAGCGACCGCACCAGGTCGCCGGAAAGGCTGATCGCCAGCCCGTCCAGCTCGTCCTGCACCGGGTGATACGGATTGACCGCCACCACGTCCAGATGCTTCGCGATCTGGACCTGGTCGATGTTGGTGCGGACCCCGCCGACGAAATTGTGGGTGACAAACTGCTCCGGACGCTTGTATTCGCGGACGATGGCCGCCTGCCAGGCCAGGAAGTCGGTGACGATCTTCTGCTGGAAACGCTCCCACTCGAGCTTATAGCCGGGATTAAGGATCCCGTCGCGGGGCGGGAACTCGTCCCAGTCGTTGACGAGCTGGCCCCAGTAGGCGAAGCCCCACAGCTTGTTCAGCTTCTCGGTCGTGCCGTACTTCTGCTTCAGATATTCGACGAAGGACGCCTGCACATTTGGCAGGGGAATCCCGTTCGGGCCGGTCTCGTTGTCGATCTGGTAGCCGATGATGGCCGGGTGATCGCGGAAATGCGACACCACCTTCCGGATGATGCGCTCCGCGTAGTGCAGGTAGGCCGGGTGCGTCAGGTCCATGTTCTGACGGGGCCCGTACGCGCCCGGTGTCGTCGAACCCGGATAGGTCGCATGGATGCGGTCGGCTAGCGGCGGCGCCTCGGTCTGGCGCATCACCAGGATCTCCGGATGCTTGCGATACAGCCACGGCGGAATCGAGTAGGTCGGCGTGCCGAGGATCACCTTGATCCCGGCGCGATGCAGCCGGTCGAGGATGCGCTCCATCCAGGCGAACTCGAACACCCCGTCCCGCGGCTCCCAGCTCGACCAGGTGGATTCGCCTAGCCGCACCACGGTGATGCCCGCCTTCTCCATGAGCTGAACGTCTTTCTCGAGCCGCTCGTACGGCATGTACTCGTGGTAGTAGGAAGCGCCGTAAAGGACCGTGTCAATCTTCGGGGGCTGGCAAAACAAGAGGAGTGGGAAAAGGCACAGCAAAACCATTCGTTTCATCATGGGAATTCTACAGAGATGGGGCAGATCGCGGATGCCGCGGACCTGCCCCAGGTGATTACCACTCGAAGCGGGCGCCGAACTGGCCCTCTCGCGGCGTGCCGGTCAGGTTGATCACGTTGCCGAATTCCGGCGCATTGATGTTGGTGTTCGGAGTCGCGAAGTGATGCCGGTTGAAGAAGTTGTAGAACTCGACTCGGAATTGCAGCCGGAACCTCTCCGCGATGCGGAAGTTCTTGAGCAGCGCCACCTGTTCCTCGCTCCAGCCGAAATCACGAAAGTCGGAGCGGAACATGGGCACCGTGCCCAGTTCGCCGTATGGTGGATTGGAAAAGTTGCCGGGATCGAAGTACCGGTTGCTCGACGAAGCCGGATTGGCGAAGTCGAAGCTCCCGCCATTGAACCTGCGGCTATAGTCTCCGTTCGGGTTGCGAACCGCGTACACCGATGCCTCCCAGCCTGGATACCAGGCGCTCGAGTTGACGGCGATCGGCCATCCGGAGTTGTAGCGGAAGCTCGCGCTGAGCGTCCACCCGCCTACCACCGCATTCGCCACCCTGCCGGCGTCGGCCAGGACACTTCGTCCCTTGCCGAACGGCAGGTCCCAGGAGACGATGCCCTTGGCCACGTGCCTCTGGTCATAGAACAGCGGCGCCTTGGCCTCCTCATCCAGGTGCAACAGGTCTTGGAGCGGCCCGGACCACCAGATCTCCTGGAATCCTCCCAGGTAGTTCTGGACGTTGCTGTGCGAGGTCGCCAGCGTGTAGCTGACGTTCGCGGTCACCCCGCGCGCCGAGCGTTTCGTAAGGCCGACTTGCAGCCCCTTGTAGTCGGACCTGCCATAGGGCGAGCCCACATGCAGCAGCGGCCCTCCCCAGACCCAGTTCTGCCAGATCTGCGGATACGGCAGGATCGCCGCGAACGCGTACGAGCCGAATCCCGGGTACGGATACGGCACTCCCGCGGCTGCCGCCGACCCTTCGTCCCAGACCGCATCCCACTCGTGCCAGGAGTTGAGCAACCTCGAAAGAGCCTGTGGATCGGGCTGGTTCCGTTCAAAGTCGCCGCTTTGCAGCCGGCGGCCCTCATTCTGCATATAGGTCACGTCGAGCCGCAGGTCGTTGGCAAGCTCGACCTGCACGCCCGCGTTCCATTGGTGCGAATAGCCGGCGAACAGACTCTTCGGGTTGACGTTGACCATTCCCCACTGCGTGTAATCCGGATCTTTCGTTCCAGGCACGAACTGGCCTGGATAGCCTCCATCCCAGTTGAACGCAGGCGAGAGGTCGGCAGTCGGGTTTACACGGTTCGTGCCGCGGTAGCCCGGCGCAAACCCATATGGCACGCCGAACCAGTAGTTCAACCCGATGGGCGAAAAGAACACTCCATAGCCGGCCCGGAAGACGAGCCGGTCGGTGAACTTGTACGCTAGGCCAATGTGCGGCGCGAACTCCTTCCAGTCGCGCTCCGTCTCGAAGCTGTCGCTCCCGTCCTTGGCGAAGACAAGGGTTCCGGGGACTCCAAAGGTGTTGCTGATGGCCGTCTTGTCGAAGTTTGCCCAGCGGCCGTACCGCTCGTGGTAGGGGAGCGTGACGTCCCAGCGGACGTCCATGGTCAGCGTCAGCTTGGGGTTGATCTTGATGTCGTCCTGGGCGAACAGCGAGAAGGCCTTGCGCCGTCCGTAAAGGTCCCATGGCGTTTGCTGGCCCGCGTTCTTCACGGCCCCGAGCAGAAAGCTCGCGAAGCCGAATCCGACTTTGTCGCGCCAGGCCTCCTTGGGCGCGCCGGTCTGATCCGGGTCAAATGTGAATTCGAGAGTGGGCGTCGACTGGTGGCTGCTCAACTGCATGAAACGGACGTCAGCGCCGAACCGCCATGTGTGACGCCCGCGGATCCAGGTGAGCGTTTCGTTGGTGATGAACACGTTCGAGACGTAGTAGTCGGACCAATGTTGTCCGATGCGCTCCGTGGCGACGCCGTTGATCGCGCGCCCGAACTGGATCACGGGAAAATTGCCCGCGCCCGTCTCTCCCAGCCCGATCTTGGCCGGCCAGTTGTCCTTGGCGGCCACCGAGAAGCTCGGGTTCCGGTAGCGGCCGTAAGTGAAGCTGAACACGTTCAGAACGGTGGGGGAGAAGGAGTACGTGTGGTTCAACGCCGCCCGGCGACTGGTGACCTCCTGCTTGCGCGAATTGGCAAGCGGACCGCCCGCCTTGTCCGGGTCCCTCGGGTCCCAGATGCCGCCCTGGTCCACCAGGATCCGCGGCCGCTCCGTCCACACCATGTGGCCGCTCAAACGGTTGGTTTCCGAGAAGTTGTGGTCTCCCTTGAAAGTCAGTTGCGTCTGGTGGAACCAGGGGTCGTTCTGCCGGGTGATGGCGCTGTTGTTGATCAAGCCCGGGCGCATCGGCAGATACCCCTGGCGGAAGACCTCGGTGATGTTCTTCGAAACGGTGCTGATCCGGTTCGAGGGGATCACGTTCGCCTGGCCCGGAACGGGAGCGCCCGTGACCGGGTCGAAACCGAAGGCGTCTCGGACCAAGCCGTCCCGCGTAGCCACCAGCCCTGTCATCGGGTCTACCTGGCCTGCGGTGACGTTCCGCTGCGACCCGGGGTCATAAATCATTCCCTGGTACACCGGGCGGCCCAGCGGGTCCATCCCTAGAACGTTGTTCGTGTTGAGCAGGGCGCTGAAATCGCCGTCCAGAAAAGCCGGTATCGGTACCGTCTTGTCGAAGCCGCCGAGCACCATCCGCTCCTGCGTGTACTTCTCGAACGCGCCAAAAGCAAAGGTCTTGTTCTTGACGATCGGCCCGCCGGCGCTGAAACCGTATACGAACTGCCGGTCCGTGGCCCGCTTCTGGCCGGCGAAGTTGTTCTGCCAGGTATTGGCGTTGAGAATTTCATTGTGCAGGAAACCAAACGCGCTGCCGTGGAAATCGTTGGTGCCCGATTTGAGCGTGAACTTGAAGACGCCCCCGCCGGTGCGCCCATCTTCGGCCCGAACCCCGCTGGTTTCCACCTTGAACTCCTGGATCGCCTCCATCGAGGGGCTGGATTCGCCGATGTGCCCGCCGATCTGGACCACGGCCGAGGTGCCATCGATCAGGACCTCTTTCGTGAAGGCCATGCTGCCGCCGATATACGAGGTCCAGTTGTTCCCCTCGACCCCCGGGATCGTGGCATAGGCGAAATTCTCCAGAGAACGGCCGCCCCGGATGTCCAGCGGCAGGTCGGTCACCACCTGGCTGCCCATGGTGGCGCCCACCTGGGTGCTCGCCGTCTCCAGCATTTCCGCCTCAGCCGTCACGGTCACCGCTTCCGTCAGCGCGCCGACCTCCATCCTGGCGTCGAGTCGAAGAACTTGTGCGACAGCAATGGTCAGCCCGTCGCGGGTGTACGTCTTGAACCCCTGCTTGGTGAAGACGACGGAATACTGCCCGATCGGGACGTTGAGGATCGAGTACAGTCCCAGGTCATTGCTCGTGGCGGTGTACGAAACCTGGGTTGCCACGTTCGTGGCCGTAGCCAGGACGCCCGGAACAACAGCTCCGGAGGCGTCCGTCACCGTGCCGGTGATGGCTCCGCGGTCAGATTGCCCCCACACCAGGAGGGGCAGAAGGAAAAGAAGTATGCTGAGTTTTTTCACAAAACCTCCCTGAACCAAAAGCCAGCCGCCACCACGAGAGAATAGTAGTGCGCAACACGCAGTCCTGCGCTATGGGCGTGAGGTCTCGTGACGGCATGCCGTAATTAACCCCTGTCGGGCCCGCTAGAGGCGGGCGATTGCAAGCGCTTACAGCCAGCGCCACCATTACAGTAGGCCTTGTAAGGTCTTTTGTCAACAGAAAAACGCAGCGCAACGCCGGTCGGCCCACTTGGCAAGCCGGTTGGTCTCCCGTCCCCGACGCCGGCCGGACCCGGTTCAGCAGGGGACCGTGAGGTGCCCCCCCACCTTCCCCTGAGGGTTCATTTTCCTCACCAGACAAACTTCAGGGCAAACTGTATTTCCCGGGGATCATTGGTGGTCTTGACAGGCCGTGTCGCCGCCAGATTGGGTTTCCCGCTCGTGTTGGTGAATATGAAGCTGGCGGACGTGGCGTTTTGCGCATTGCCGGGCAAGTCGAAATTGGGGTGATTCAGCGCGTTGAAGAACTCAACTCTGAGCTGAATGCGGCATTGTTCCGCTATCCTCTTGACGCCGAATTCCTTCCTCAGCGAGAAATCCACATTCGAGAAGCCCGGCCCGATGAGGGTGTTCCTGCCGAGATTCCCGAAGAACCCGGCCGGCGGAAGCTCGAAGGCGTTGGGGTCATACCACTGATCGGGATTGCCCGTCACCGGATTGTTGCCGAATCCAGGCTTGAGATTCGGACGATCCACCGTGGTGGCGGTAGCGCCCGCGACCCCGCTGCGTGAGTTATTGAAAGAGATCAACGGCGTGAACGGGTTCCCCGAGGTCAGTATGGCGACCCCGCTCAGCGACCATCCGCCGATCACCTTTCGCGCGAAACCGGCCGCGCCGCCCCCGGAGCTGGGACCGTTGCCGAAGGGCAAGTCCCACAAGAAGCTCATGGCCGCCGCATGCCGCGCGTCAAAGGCGCCCAGCCCCTTGTCTCTGGCAAGGTCGTCCGAATCCATTCGTACCTTCGGCCCCCCCGATATTTCCGTGAACGAGATGGCCGCCGGGGCCTCGTCCAGTGCCTTTGAGAAGGTATAGCTTCCCAACACGCTGAACCCCTGAGCAAACCGCCGGTTCACGCTCACCTGCAATCCGTCGTACCAGGCTCTCGCGTCCGTCGCAAACAGCGTCAGACTCCCCACCCCGGGATTCCGCTTTGCCGCGGTAGACGGATAGAACTTGCGGCCATCGGGCAGAATTTCAGGAATTCTGGTATTCAACTCCCGCCTTGACACCAGGTGAATGCCTCTCATTCCATTGTAAGAGACCGTCAACACCGTGTTCGCGATTACTTCTCGCTGTACCGCGAGATGATACTGCATTACATAAGGCCAGTGGAGATTCCCGTATTCAAGCAAGACAGCGGCCAGTTGGGGGCTCCTGCCGGTCGCTCCCTCGAGGATGTTGGGAAAGCTCGGATTCCGCACTTCCACGGTTTGCACGAACGGCGGCGCCAGGATGACCGGATCGATGAGGTCCCCGTTGTAAGGCGTGTCAAAGAAGATGCCGGCTCCGCCGCGGATCGAGGTCTTCCCCGTGCCAAACGGATCCCAGGCAAAACCGGCCCGCGGCGCCCAATTGGAGGTCGATGGATTGCGCAGGAAAAGGGTGTCGCCAAGCTGAAATGATCCCGGCCCGGTTGCCTGAAGCGGGTCCAACAAGATGGGCAACTTGCCGTTAACCTCGGCTACATTCGTCCAGGGCTCGTAGCGTAGCCCGAGGTTCACGGTGAAATGCGGCTTCCACCGTATGTTGTCCTGAACATAAAAGGCCGCGTGAGCGAATCGCAAGCCGCGCGCGTAATCGGTCCCGGGCAGTACGCCCCGGAACAGGCTCGGCCTGTTGGTGATGAAACTGCGAACATCCGAAAGAGTGATACTTCCGTTCTGGTCAATTTGCAGGGTGTCGTTCAGTTGAATTCGCGCCAGATCGACGCCAAACTTAAGATTCTGGCGGCCCCTGGCATAAGTCAGGCTGTCGGTCAGTTGAAAGACGTTATTCACCAGATCGGCTTCCGAGCGGCCTGAGTTGCCCATGACTCCGATGCCTCCCACCCTGATCTGCCCCAGAGAAGCGCCTGGTACGAGGGAGAAGCTCAATCCATGCGGATTCGGGTTCGACGGCCCGGTGAGTCTGACCCGCCGGTTGAAGCCTGCCCGAATGGTATTGAGCAGGGCCGGCGAGAAGATGTGCGTCTCTTCCAGCGTCAGCACGTGATCCCGGCCTGTGTTGAAGCGGGGAAAGCCGGGAAACGGCGCGTTGCCTCCAAAGGGAAGGAAGGCATGGCTCCTGTCAACGGTATAACGGCCGTAGATCGAATCCTTGCCTGTCAGGTAATGATCCGTTCTCAGGGTGACGTAATCCTCGTCCGTGTCGCGGTTCGCGCTGCCCGTCCACAGCCCTGTGCCGTTGCCGAAATCGGTTCCGTTCGGCAGAGGATAAAGCTCCAGAAACGGTTCGATCGCTGGATCCACGCCTACGAACTCCAGCGCGCCCGTCAGCGGATTGGGGAGGAAGCCGCGGCGCACATCCAGGTTCGGCGTGATGTCGCCCGATGTATCCCCTTTGGCTTCTCGCAAGCCCTCATAGTTCACGAAGAAGAACGTCTTCTTCTTCCTGATGGGTCCACCGGCGCTGGCGCCAAACTGATGGCGCCTGAATTCAGGCACGGCTCCTGGATCGAAGAAATTCCTCGCGTCCAGGGCGTCGTTCCTGTGAAACCAGAAGACGCTCCCGTGCAGGTCATTGGTCCCTGACTTGGTGACCACGTCTACGAGGCCGCCGCTCTTGGTCCCGTACTCCGCGCTGAAGCTGCTGGTGACGATGCGAAACTCGCGGATCGCTTCCACGCCGAGGACCAGTCCTTGAGACACGCTCCCCGGCGGACGCGCCTGGGAATAGACGCTGATGTCGGTGCCGTCGAGAAAGAAGTTGGTGGCGTTGGCTCTCTGCCCGGAAACAGAGATCCGGCCGTTGAAGGAATTACTGGTGTTGCCGGCGCCGGTGCTGCGCGCTTTCACGACGCCTGGATGAAGCTCGGCCAGTTGCATCCAGTCCCGCCCGTTCAACGGGAGGTCCGACACCCGGCGCTCGTCGACGAGGCCTCCGACCTCGCCGGTGTGAATCTCAACCGGCGATGGAGCGGCGGCGACGACGATCTGTTCGGTCACCTCTCCGACATGCAGCGTCAGGTTCACGATCGCGTGCCGGTCGATCGTCACACGGATACCGGTCTGCACCTCTTTGCGGAACCCCTCTCGTTCCGCCGTGATCTGATACTCCCCGGGCAGGACGGCCGCGTATTGGTAGCGGCCCAGCTCGTCCGAAACCGTCGAGCGCGCCAGGCCCGTGTCCAGATTCGTGAGCGTGATCCTGACTTCCGGAACCACCCCGCCACGCTGATCTTCAACCAGACCGGAAAGACCGGTGCTCTGCGCCCAGACAGATGGAACCGAGAAGATCACGATGCCGGCGATGAGTAGCGACTCCTTCACCACACCCACCCCCTTTGTGCTTCGCGCCGACTTCTTGACTACAGAGGTGCCTCTGTGTCCTCCGCGCCTCTGCGGTGAATTGGCTTGGAGCAGGTCACTGGCGGCCGATTTCCTCCAACACGGCATGCAAGTAGGAAAGATCCGCAACATCCTCGACTTTCAGGCCCGGCGGCAAGGCGGCGAGCTTCGTCAAAAGCTCTATCGTGTCCTGGACGTTTCTCGAAGTCAAGCCGCCGTTGGCATCCCAGATGCCCATGCGAAGATGGGCCTCGCCCACCACTCTTGCGGTGGCGGGATCGAGCGAAAGTCGCTTGACCGATTCGGCATAAAGCAATGGAGGGTCGGCCGCCACCCGCCGCTGCGCGCGCAACAGTGCCCGGAGAAAGTCTTTGACACCTTTCGGATTCTGCTCTGCCCACTGGCGGCGGACGTGGAGGCCATCGATGAAAACGGTGGGAAACTCCTGGGCATACGACATGACCGCATAGAACCTGCCGGGCGCCTCGAGTTGAAGCTTGAGCAATTCCTCGCGCGGCACGGTCTCGGCATCGACCTCCCCGGCCAGCAAGGCCGCCGCGCGTCCCGCGCTTTCAACAATCACAAGGAACTGAGGAGAAACCCCAGGGCAATTCTGCTCGAAGTACATGTTGAGCAACGCCGAGCTAAACCCGTGCGTGGCGGGCACCGCCACTCGCTTGCCTTCGAGGTCGCGGCAGGATCGGATGTCCGTTCTCGCGGCCAAGATGGTGGTCGGGGCAGTGAACCTCGCTATGGTGCGCACGGGCGCGCCTTTCGCCACCCCCGTCCACATCGTTTGATTATTGAGCAGGCCGATGTCGGCATGCCCGCGCCCTAGGGCGTCGACGATCAACGCGCCGGACGCCATATGCGTTGTCTCGATGGTGTAGCCCTGCGCCGCCAGCTCATCGAGCGCCATCAGCAACGGTACATGTCGCACATCGACGTTGATTAGATCGAAGAAACGCAGCCTGCCCGGCTTGCGCTGGGATTGAGTCGGCGATGAAGGCGAGGCCGGCCGCTCCGTACATCCAATGACGGTGAGGGCGGCCACCACGAACAGGAAAGGGATCGTAAATCGCATAACGGGGTACGCAGCTCAGGAATTGTGTCCGGATCGCTGAATGTGCAAGGGCAGGAACTTGCCGCGCTCCGTCCACACAGGTTCCATCCGCTTCACCTGGAGAGTCCGATCCTGCTGCCACATGCACCGCGCCGCATCCCCCATGGGCGATGATTCGGTGAGCGCATTCAGCACGAACTCGATCACCTGCCGCTCGTCCGCGATCTCTACACGCGGGTCAATGATCAAATAGAGCCGCGTCAATCCGTTGGCGTCTTCCTCCTCCATCAGTTGATAATCGAGCGGATTGCCGCCAAAGCGCGCGGGGAGCCGGTGCTCGAGTATGTTCAGCATCTCATTGCCGATCAGGGTGACAGCCTCGCCCACCAGTTTGCTGTAGCTGCGAATCCCGTGCAGGTGGCGCGTAAAACCGCAGCTCTCCAGCGGACAGCCGCAGCTTCGCTCCTGAACGATTCCGTAGTCATCGCTCTGATAATTGAGCATGACCTTGGAACTGGAATCGACGAGCGATGTCAGATTGAGCGCTGGCACCGTCACGCCGCCCTCGACCGGATGCGGGTGGGTGATCAGCGCAAATGCGTCTTCGCAAAAATGCACGTCGTCCGTCTCCGCCGCGCGCGGGCAGCCAAGCCCGACGGCGCCTGTGTCGATCGCGCCATAGGCGGGAATGACGCGCACGCCTGCGCGCCTCATCGCCTCCATCTTGGCCCTCGTCACCGGCTCGCCGCCGACGCGAAGCGTAGCGCCCGCCAGGTCGAACCCCTCCTGCACGGCGGCGGCGCACACGCGCAGCCCGCGGCTCACGCTCGTATAGAGGAGGCAGCCTTTGCCCGTGTCCAGCATGTCCCGCATCGAGCGCGCGACCACGGAAGCCTGAACTGTCTTGACTATCTTGGGCAGAGACACCGGCACGCCCAGGAGCCGCATCCAGAGGATCATGTACAGCGTCGCCGCTCCGTACTTGACCCAGTACCTGGAATCTCTCCAGCCAACCGGCGCGAACCACGCCTCGGGATATCGCTGAAAATAAGCGCGCTGCAAAATGAAACGGAGACCGCCGCCGGGCAACATGTGCATCCAGTGCAGGACGGGCGTGTTCAACACGCCCCAGGCATCGAGCATGAGCATCTGGTGCGGAGCGCCCGCGGCGATGTAGTCCAAGTCTTGGTAAACAGAGGAAGCCAGCCCTGTCGAGCCGCCCGTCTGCAAGGCAAAGTCGCGTTGAGCGAACGGATTGTCGAAAGCCCGGGCGGTCGTCGCAATCGTCTGGCCGTGCCTCACAATGGGCGTGCGTCCTTTGAACTCCTCAAACGTCACGTAAACCCCGGCCTCGCGGAGCGCGCGAAGCGCGCCTTCCAATCCTTTCTGTTTCACAAGAGCCCGGAGATCGCCGAATTCGCATCGCGCCAGCTTGAGCAGCGCCAGATAAGGGCTGCTCGCGTGGCCGTAGATGCTCCGCTCGGCCAGGCGCAGGAAATTCTCCTCGCGCCGCTCCATTCGCTCGGCGACGATGCGCCGGGCTTCGGCCAACGTCAGTCGAGGACGCAGAAACCGCCGCAGCGCCAGCGGAAACTGGGCGAAGGATTTCAGGTGCTCAACCGTATCACTCAAGTGTTGTATCGGCCCAACGGGTCATCCGCCGTTCGGCAACCTGTACCATAAACGAACAGACGAGCGCAACGCCGATCACCACCAGCAGAATGGCAAACACCTTCTCGGCGTCGAAGCGGGCCCCGTAACTGCGAAGCAGCGCCCCCAGCCCGAACAGCGCAACCAGCATCTCGGCGGTGACCATCCCCCTCACCGCGTGTCCAATCGCCAGGCGCAAGCCGGCCATGGTGAGAGGCAGTGCCCCGGGAAGCAGCACTTTCCAGAACAGTTGACGCTCCGTGGCGCCGAACGCATGGGCCATCTCCACGCATGCCGGTTCGACCGTTTGGATACCGCGCATGGTGTTGAGAACCACGACGAAGAACCCGCTCAGAAAGATGACCGCAACCTGAATCAGCCGGCTGAGGCCGAAGACCGCATACATCACGGGTACGAGGGCTATCTTGGGTGCGGCGAGAAATGCCTCTAGATAGGGAGTGAGTACAAATTCGACTGTGCGATAGCGTCCCATCAGCACGCCAAGCGCCAGGCCCAATGTGACCGCTGCTCCATAGCCGGCGAGCAGGCTGAGCAGGCTGGCCAGGAGAGGAGTGACGATCTGCCCGCTGGCAATCAGGCCTGCAGCCGTCCACAGCACGCGCGAGAACGGCGGCAGGAATCCCAAACCGGCCCACCATCCCGCCAGCTCCCAGGCGATGACGCCGGCTGTGAGCGAGAGCCACGACGCCGGGATGCGGAGGTGCGGAAACGCAGACAGAGTGCCGTCCTCCCCGGACTGCCCCAACGCGGCCTTCGCCCGTCCCTCTCCCTCCGCGTCGCTTCTGCCCTGCGTCTGTTCCGCTTGCGGCGCCATGTTCGCGTTGTCATCCATCATGACCGGCAGTCGATATCTGCATAGCGCGCAACTGCTGCCAGAGATATTCCTTCAACTCGATGAACTGGGGGGCCTTTTCCACATCGGGAGGACGCGGGCGCGGCAGCCTGACTTCGATCTCTTCTCGAATGCGGCTTGGGCGCGGCGTCATCAGCACGACGCGGTCTCCGAGCAGCACCGCTTCCTCCATGCTGTGCGTGACGAAGAAGACCGTTTTGCGGCTGTGCTCGAGCAGCGCCAGCAAATCCTCCTGCAATAGGCGGCGCGTCTGGGCGTCGACTGCGCCAAAGGGTTCGTCCATCAGCAGGATTGTCGGGTTTACCGCGAGCGCTCGCGCTAAGCCCACGCGTTGTTGCATCCCGCCCGACAACTGGCGCGGGTAGTGACGCTCAAATCCTTCCAGGCCGACGGCGCGAATCCATTCGCGCGCCTTCAGTTCGCGCTCTGCTCTGGACACGCCGCGCAAATCCAGGCCGAAGGCTACATTCGTCATCACGTCAGCCCACGGCAGCAGTGCGAAGTTCTGAAATACCATGGCGCGGTCCGCTCCCGGCGCTGACACAAGTTGCCCGTCAATTCGCACCTCGCCCGCGTCTAAAGAGACCAGTCCCATAATGGCCTTCAAGAGCGTCGTCTTGCCGCAGCCGCTCGGCCCCAACAAGCAGACGATCTCCTGCGTCTGAATCGTCAGATCCACGCCGCCCAGAGCGATAACCGGCGGGTGTCCGTCGTGGCTTGGGTAGACCTTTCGAACTCCCCTCAGTTCAATCATTCCGTCACCGCCTGATCTGCCCAGGATGCGGCGCGTGCATAGCGTTGCCTGTCACTGTATTTCGCGAACCTCGATACTTCAAGCCTTTGACAAAGTTGCGTCAATAAGACCGCTTCGGCGATGACTACGATCACGATGGCGTACATTTCGGCCGCCTCGAAGTTCCCTTGAAAATGGAGGATGAGACGGCCGACACCGACCGCGATGAGGAGCAGTTCCATCGTGATCATCCCCGAGACCGCGCGGATCAGTCCCAGTCGAAGCCCCATCAGGACCGCCGGGCTCGCGCCGCGCAACAGGATAGTCAGCCACAACTGGCGCTCCGTCGCGCCGAACGCTCGCGTCATTTCGATCCAGCTAGGCTCGATCATCCGCACGCCTGCGCGGGTGTTGATGGCAATCGTCGCAAAGGCGAACGAAAAGACGACCATCACGCGCGACGCCAAACCCAGCCCCGTTGCCATAATGATGATCGGGATCACCGCCGACATCGGCATTACCAAAAGGATGCTCAGGTAGGGCTCGATGAATCTCTCCGCCGCGCGCCAGCGGCCCATCAGAAATCCCACTGCTACCCCAGCGATCGCGGCGAGACCAAAACCGAGCGCCATCGCCTGGTTGCTGATCCACAAGGCCCCCCACAACCGCGATGTCATCAGCAAGCGAACGAGCGCCGCCAGCGTCTCCGTGAATGTAGGCACGAGCAGGCTGTTCACAACGCGCGCCAGCAACTCCCAGCTCAGCGCCAGCGCGGCAAACGAGCCAAGTCGCAGGCTCCACTTCAACAAGCGAGATGAATCGTTCCCTCTTCCACGCTCAAGGCTCATAATCTTGGCTCGAACGCTCTGCCGCGCCGCTTCTTGCTCGCCTCCCGCCACAAAGCCGGAATTCCCAGTTTAGAACCGTACAACCAGCCGGAGCTGTGCCTCTCGACCGGCCTGGTTGGCTGCGGCCCGCTGCGCTGTGCACGCTGTTGGAAATCCGGCGTCCGCGGGGGTAGAATGGCGAGTGGTGACGCTTGCTCGTTATCGCAAGTCTAAGGTCAGGTCCGGACGGGTACAGGGGCCCGTTTTCGGCAGAGCCGGTTAGTCTCACATTGCTCGCGGAGTAGGCGTTTCCATCCTCACGTTCTTTCAACCGGCGGTGATGGGGTCATGACACTCGAGGATGTTGCAAAGAGAGCTGGGGTTTCTACGGCCACAGCCTCCCGGGTCCTCAACAAGGCCGGGGTAGTCAAGGATTCCACCCGAAGAAGGGTGCTGAAGGCGGCCGAGGAACTGCGGTACCACCCGAACCTCCATGCCAGGAGCCTGGCCGGGGTCAAGAGCCACACCCTCGGCATGATCGTCTCCAACATCGAGAACCCGTTCTTCCTCGACATCTTTTGCAGTCTGGAGGGGGAGGCTGTCCGGCAGGGCTACGAGGTGGTGGTGGAGCACACCGGCTACCGCTCCAGCCGGCTGGTCGCAAGCGTCCGCTCGATGCTCGGCCGCCGGATTGCGGGCCTGGCCGTCATCGTGTCCGAGATGGAGCATTCGCTCATTGAAGAGCTGACCGCCAGCAGCCTCCCAATCGTCTTCTACGACGTCGGCCATCCGGCACGGAACATCACCAACATCAAAGTGCACTATGAGGCGGGGATGCGGCGCACCGTCGAGTACCTGTACTCGATCGGCCACAGGCGCATGGCCTTCATCGGACACCATGCCGGCCTCGATCCGCTACACGAGCGGCTCAAAGCGTTTCTCGACACGATGGCCCGCTACACGGGAGAAGTGCATCACACGACCGTGGTCAGTGAGGACAGTCCCAGCGGAGGCCGCCGGGCGGCGCGCCAGCTTCTCGACTCGGGCTTCGGGCCCACCGCCATCCTGTGCGTGAACGACAACATGGCGCTTGGCGTCCTTCGGGAACTGAAGAACTACGGCCTGTCGGTGCCGGCGGATGTCTCCGTCACCGGCTATGACAACATCGGCATCGCCGAGTTCACCTGCCCGTCGTTGACAACGGTGGACATCCCTCGCGGCCAGATCGGGAAGCTCGCTTTCGAGGCGCTCATCCAGAGGCAAGCGAACGGCGCCAACGGCTGCCGCGAGATCGTCATCGAGCCACAGCTCATCGTTCGCGAGTCGACCGGCCCCGCCCCCGCAGAGTAAGATCGTTCCTTATGAGAACACTTCTGACGTTTCTCAGTATTCTTGTCCTTTCAGTCCCCTCCTTCGGACAGCTTCCGGAGTTCTACAAGTCGGTCGAGACCCTGGTCTGGGTGGTGGACGACCTCGAGCGCGCCGTCGAGGGCTGGAAGAAGCTCGGCTTCACGAACATCAGCTATCTGGGGGATGCCGAACTGGAAGTGGAGTACCGCGGCAAACCCGCCTACGCGAGCATGCGGGTGGCCACGGGACGCATCGGCGGCGTCGTGGTCGATTGGGTGCAGCCGCTCGGCGGTGGCAACGCCTACTCCGAGTTCCTCAAGAAGCACGGCAGCGGCGTCTTCAGTCTGATGCACCGCGCCTCCAGCTCTGAGGCCTACGACAAGGAGTTGGAGCGGCTCAAGGCTCTCGGCGTAGCCGTGCTTCAAAGCGGCGTCCTCCCGTTCGCGGGGATCCGCTACGCCTATCTGGACACCGAGCCAGAAGGCAAGTACGTCCTTGGACTTGTCGATATCCCCGGCTCTCTCGAAGGAACACCGCTGGAGGTCTCGCCTGAAGATCCATCGGGGCTGAAACTGGTGCAGTACGCCTTTGCGGTAAAGGACCTCGACGCGGTTTCAAAATACTGGGCGAAGTTGGGGTTTCCGGCCATGGACGTAACGAGCGTCGACCCGCGCGACTACCACTACCGTGGCAAGCCCGCCGATTTCAACATGAAACTCGGCTGGCAACGTCACGGCCAGGTGGTCTACGAGTGGATCCTCTCGACGAAGGGCCCGAACGTCTACCTCGACCACATGGACAAACACGGCGAAGGCGTCCATCACATCGCCTTCAATGTGGATGACATGGATAAGGCCATCGCTCGTTGGAACGAGCTTGGCTTTCTCTCCTCTCAGAGCGGCGCCTGGGGCGAGAAGGACAAGCCCGGTTCCGGGCGGTTCAGCTACCAGGACACCCAGTCCATTGGAGGAATCGACGTCGAGCTTCTCTGGAACTACAAGGCCAAGTAACGGCGGCTACTTCCCCGGCCGGAAATTCCACGCGTAGATCGCGCCAAGCACGATCAGCAGCGCCCCCCACCAGATGCCCGCGTGGAGGCGCGCCAGCACGATCGCTCTCCCCGGTGGCGATACAAGCCCATACAGGCCGAGACCCGCAATAATGGCCCCGTAAACCAGAAGCAGAAGTCCGATAAAGAACCAGATCGAGATAAAGTGTCTGCCCATGGCCTGCTCCTACCAGAAAATGGCCTGAAGAATCAGGAATGCCAAGCCGACGACGCCGGCCCAGAAGATGGGGCGCTGGTAGAGCGGCAGGTGCCGCTCCGTGGGAATTTCGGTCACGCCGTAGACAAGCCCGGTGAGTTCCTCCACCGGCTTGGGCCTCGTCATCAGGCTCACCGCCACCGTGACCACCACGCAGATCGTCCACGACCACAGCGCGCGGTACATGTTCTCCGCCATGTCCTTGGCGTGCGGGGAAAGCGCGATAATCGCCAGGGCCGAGTGATCCACCTTCACCCAGGCCCACATCGCGATCGAGGAGACAGTGCCCGCCAGCAGGCCCCAGAAGCCGCCCGCCGGAGAGGCCCGCCGCCAGAGCATTCCGATCAACACGGTCCCGAACAGCGGCGCGATGAAGAAGCTGAACAACGCCTGAACGTAGTCCATGATGCTCTTGAACTGCATCACCAGGTAGGCCGTGCCGATGCTTACCAGCACCCCGAGGATGGTGCACCAGCGCCCCATCTTCACGTAGTGCGCGTCGGAAGCCTCTTTGCGAATCAGCGCGCGGTAAATGTCATATGTCCAGACCGTGGCGAAGGCGCTCACGTTGCCGGCCATGCCCGACATAAAGCCCGCGATCAGCGCCGTGATCCCCAGGCCGAGCAGGCCGGGTCCGAGGTAGCGGGCGAGCATCAGCGGCAGGACTTCGTTGTAGCTGTGGCCGCCGGTCGCCACGGCGACGTCCTCGCCGGTCAGCTTCACCGGCAGCACCGCCAGCCCGAGCAGCCCGGGCAGGATCACGATGAACGGCACCATCATCTTGAACGCCGCGCCGATGATCGGGGCGAGCTTGGCCGAGCGCAGATCCTTGGCCGCCAGCACGCGCTGCACAACGAGGAAATCCGTTGTCCAGTAGCCGAACGAGATCACCCAGCCCAATCCAAGCACGATGCCCGTCCAGTGGATCCCCATGGGGTTGTCGGTGAAGTGCGCCATCGTCCGCCAGAGGTGTGTATAGTCCTGGCCCGGGAAGTTCTTCGAGATCCGCTCCACCATGCCGCTCCAGCCGCCGGCCTCGATCAGCCCGATGATCGGAATCAGCAAGGCGCCCAGCCAGATCAGCACGAACTGGAGGACCTCGTTGAAGATCGCCGACAGCAGCCCCCCGAGGGCCACGTAAACCGCCACCGTGAGTGAAGACGCCCAGATGCTGAAGTTGATGTCCCAACCCAAGACCACCTTCATCACCAGCGCCATCGAGTACATGTTGATCCCGCTCATCAGCACCGTCATGAAGGCGAAGGAAACCGCCGACAACGCGCGGCTCGGCTCGCCGAAGCGCAACTTCAAGTAGCCCGGCACGGAGTGCGTCTTCGAGATGTAATAGAAGGGCATCATCACGACGGCCAGGAACAGCATCGCCGGGATCGCCCCGATCCAGTACCAGTGCGTCGCCAGAATGCCGTACTGGTAGGCGGCCGCCGCCCATCCCATCAGTTCGAGCGAGCCGAGATTGGCCGCCAGGAAGCTCAGTCCCGCCACCCAGGCGGTCATCTCGCGCCCGGCCAGGAAGAAGTCTTCGCCGGTGCGCGTGTGGCGCTTCAGGTAGAAGCCGATCGCCAGCACCGACGCGAAGTAGATGATGATGATCAGCAGATCGCCGAAGTTGAGCGTGATCAAGCGCGACGGCGCCTGCTGGAGCAGAAAGAAGCCGAGGCCGGTCATGGGGATCAGACCCACTGATTGTATATGCGCGGCTGCCCCTTGTCCAAAAAGGGGTCAGCCTGATCTGGTCCATTTTTCAGGAGCGCACCGGAAAATGGGGCAGATCAGGCTGACCCCTTTTAGGGTTGTAGCAAAGGCGGCGGTTGGATAGACTGGCGCCGAGGGGCAACCACGCCATGTTCCGCCTTCCCCGCTCGGTCCGGACTGTTGTCATCCTTGGCTTCGTCGGCTCGGCCCCGGCCGTCTCTCAGATTTCGCAACCCGCTGCCCAGGCCACGGTCAGCGCCGACTCGACCCCTGTTTACTCCCGCATGTCCACGTCGAGCGACATCGTCAAGACCCTCAAGAAAGGCGACGCGGTCAAGGTAGACTTCTCCATCAGCACGCCCGACACGGTCTGGTGTAGCATCGTCGAGCCGGGGCGTACCGATCCTACCGGCTACTTGCCCTGCCGCTACCTCGACCGGAGAAAACCTCCGGAATCCGTGGAACTGGCGTCACCATCGGCGCCGCGCGGCGAGCGTGTCCGCTTTCGTTTCAGTCCCCCCGTGGGCGCACCGTTCGTTCAGGTCCAGAAGGTCACGAAGGTGAAGCGCAGCGGCGACAAGACGCAGACCGACGTCGCCGAGTCCCGCGTGCGAGTCACGATCAGCCACAGCGAGCAGGGCTACACCATCGCTTACAAGGTCCTCTCGGCAACCGCCACCCGCGACGGCCGGCCGGTTCCAACCGAGATGCCGAAATGGCTCCAAAACACCGTCGTCACCTATGAAGTGAATGCCAACGGCCAACTGCTCGGAATCACCGGCTGGGAAGACACCGTAGACAAGCTGAGGCGGTCGTTGCCACCACAGGCGGCCGAGTTCATGGCGACTCTCGTCAGCGACCAGATGCTGATCGACCACGCCAAGGCGGAGTGGGACGCACGCATCGGCAGCTTCGCCGGCATGGAGGCCGCGATGGGGGAATCCTGGTCGGGCGTCAACGAAGTTCCGCTTCCAGGCGGGGGCACGGCGCCGATGAATTTCACGACGACGCTCGCCGGCAAGGAGCCCTGCGGCACGGCAAGCTGTGTCCGCCTCGAGTACACCGCCGATTCCGATTCCAGGGCCATCGGCAGCATGATTGAGCGCATCTTCCGGCAGATCGCCGGCATGGCTTCTCTCGCCGCAGCGCCGCAGGTGGAAAGCGCCGGGATCGAGGTCGCCGGCGCCCGGCTGATGGACCCGGATACGATGATGATCCACTCGGAAACAACGGTCCGCAACATCCGGCTCACGGTCAACGTCCCTGGACGCGGCACAGAGAGCGGCGAGCTCGAAGAGACCAGGGAGTATCAGAACCTCTACGGAAGGTGACGGCCGGATCAGAGCCGCAGCCGCAGGGGTCTCTCCATTCTGTAACACCCAACACGGGAAGCAGTTAGCGCCCCTTCGCCCGAACCGCGAAGATTCCGGGATTCGCCAATCCGCAGCCAATCCGCATTGGATCTTGACGGCAGCCTCGAAATCGTCCATACTCCTATCGACTGTCTATGGGAACAAAAGAACAAGCAGGCTCGGAGTTGTTACCAGGGACGCTGGAGATGCTCATCCTCAAGACGCTGACCCGCGGCCCCATGCACGGTTACGGGATCGCCCAGCACATCCGGCAGGTATCGGAGGAGGTGCTGCAAGTCGGCGAAGGGTCGCTTTACCCGGCCTTACAACGGCTGCTGATCAACGGCTGGGTAGCGGCCGAATGGGGGCTGTCGGACAACAACCGCCGAGCGCGCTACTACACGCTTACGCCTGCGGGGCGAAAGCAGCTTGCCGCGGAGGTGGAGAGCTACGGCCGCGTCATCGGAGCGATCGCGCGGGTGATGGGAATGGCGTAGGAAGGTTCGATGGAACGGATTCGCCGAGCGGGACGAAGGCTCAAGTGGCTCTTTCGCCGCAACGATTTCGACCGCCAGCTCGAGGAGGAAATGCGCTTCCACCTTGAGATGGCGGCGCGGCACAACCGCGACGCCGGCATGACCGCCGAGGAGGCCCGCTACGCCGCGCGGCGGCAGTTCGGCAACCCCACGCTGCTGAAAGAGACCAGCCACGAGACCTATGGTTGGCGATGGCTGGAGACGCTGGCCCAGGATGTGCGCTATGCGGTCCGTGGCATGCGGAACAATCCGGGGTTCTCCGCGGTTGCGGTGCTGTCACTGGGGTTGGGAATCGGCGCGAACACGGCCATCTTCTACCTGATGAATGCGGCGCTGCTCGAGAGCCTGCCGGTGAAAAGACCGGAGGAATTAGTTCAGGTTGTCTCTGTCTTCCGGGACGGCGCGCGTGTCTCAAACGTGGACTACAGAGTCTTCCAGTACGTGCATGGCGCAACCCAATCCTTCTCCGGGTTGTTCGCATCCGTCGAGGATGAATACAACCTCCGCGTCGAAGGGCACGTGGAACGCGTCTCCGGCCAGCGGGTCAGCGGTTCCTACTACACCACCCTCGGCGTGCAGGCCGTTGTCGGCCGAACCATCACCGAAGAAGACGATGTGCGTCCCGGCGGGAACCCGGTGGTGGTCCTCAGCCATCCCTTCTGGAAGCGGCGCTTTGGGCTTGAGCCTTCGGTGGTAGGCAAGACGGTGTACCTGAACGGCTCGCCGTTCACCATCATCGGCGTGACGCCACCCCAATTCTATGGCCTCGACCGGCTCCTCCCCACGGACATCACGGTGCCCATGGCGACGCAGGCGGACCCATACTGGGTCTGGATCACCGGACGCGTCAGGCCCGGCGTTTCCGTTCATCAAGCTCGCGCGGAGTTGGAGGCGCCCTTCCAGCAGGCGATCGACGGATACAGCCACAGTGCGAAGAGCTGGTCGGCACGCGACAGGCAGAACTTCTTTTCGCAGAAGGTGGACCTGGATCGGGCCGGCAAAGGCCTCAGGTTTCTGCGGGCGGCGCTCGACGAGCCGATTCAGATTCTCACCATCGTCGTCGGAATCGTCCTGCTGATCGCGTGCGCAAACGTGGCGAATCTGCTGCTGGCGCGATCAGCGGCGCGGTCGAAGGAGATTGGTCTGCGGCGGGTGGTAGGCGCCGGCCGCAACCGCATCCTCCGGCAGCTTCTGACAGAGAGCCTGCTGCTGGCTTTAATCGGCGGCGCGCTCGGCTTGTTGTTGGCGGCATGGGGAAGTCGATTGTTCGTGACCCTGCTTCTGCCGTTCTCCGACTGGGCTTACCTCGACTTCCGCCCAAGCTACAGGATTCTTGCGTTCAACATGGCGGTGTCGCTCGGGGCTGCTCTCGTCTTCGGACTGGCGCCTGCGTTGCGCGCAACCCGGGTGGACCTGCACTTGGCCCTAAAGGGTACGTCGGGAAATGCATCCGGCCGCACACGTGTGGGCCCGGCGCGCGGCCTTCTCGTCGCGCAAGTGGCCGCGTCGCTTGTACTGTTGGTCACCGCGGGTCTGTTTCTGAGGACCCTACGCACGCTCAAAACGCTCGATCCCGGCTTCGACAGCGAGAACTTGCTGCTGATGCGGATCGATCCGGAGCGCAGCGGCTACACGGGAGCACGGGCGATCGCGCTTTCGAAGGAACTCACGGCCCGGATCCAGGCAATTCCAGGCGTGCGGTCCGCCTCTGTTTCGAGTAACGTCCTCTTCGGCATCGGAGGCTGGAAGAAGACCCTCTGGGTCCAGGGATACGATTACGCCCCCGGCGAGGACCAGATGGTCGCCTTCAACGCCGTGGGATCCCGGTTCTTCGAGACCGCGGGGATTCCGCTGCTGGCCGGCCGTGAGTTCGACGAACGCGACCTCTCTCCTTCGCCTCGCTCGGCAGTCATCAACCAAGCCATGGCGCGGAAGTATTTCGGCAACGACAACCCGATCAGGAGGCTGTTCCGCGATTCGGCCAACAACTATGAGATCGTCGGCGTGGTCGGGAATGCTAAGTACGGCAGTCTGCGGGAGCGAACCTACCCCGTGGTCTATCAACCGCTAGCGGCGGAAACGGGAAGCATCGTGCTGCACGTGCGCACGATCGGCGACCCGGCGGCCATGATCTCGCGCATCCGGCGGGAGATCGCGGCGATCGACAAAGATCTGCCGGTGTACGGCGTGAGGACGCTGGCCGACCAGGTGAGCCAATCCCTGCACCGTGAGCGCATGTTCGCCACGCTGACCAGCCTGTTCGGCGCGCTGGCCCTGGTGCTGGCCTGCGTCGGCCTCTACGGCGTCATGGCGTACACGGTGACCCGGCGGACCGGCGAGATCGGCATCCGCATGGCCCTCGGCGCCCGTTGCGGAGACGTGCTGAAGCTGGTGCTGGGTCAGGCGGCCGGCGTTGTGGCCGCGGGCCTTGCGATCGGGGTTGCCGTTGCCTGGGGCGTGACGCGGTTTGCCGCGAGCCAGTTCTATGGGGTAAGCGCGGCCGACCCGATGACGTTCGTCGCCGTGTCCGTGTTGCTGGCGACGGTGGCGCTGGCGGCGAGTTATGTGCCGGCGCGGCGGGCGTCCCGGGTCGACCCGATGGCGGTGTTGCGGTACGACTAGCGGCCATGGGAGGAACGAATCGGTTTGTGGTAATATATATATCGATCAATACTGAACTATGAAAAAGCCGCCGGTACCCGAGAGTTTTCTCCCCTTGAAACCCCACTGGTTTCACGTCCTGCTCTCGCTCGCCGATCAAGAGCAGCACGGCTACGGAATCATGCGAGAGGTGTTGGACCGCACGGGCGGGAAAGTGCGGCTCTGGCCGGCGACGCTGTACGGCACGCTCAAGCGGCTCATCGATCGAGACCTCATCGAAGAATCCGACGAACGGCCGGCGCCGGAGCTGGACGACGCGCGGCGCCGCTACTACCGGCTCACCAAACTCGGCCGGCGAGTTCTGGCGGCCGAAAGCGAGCGGCTGGAAGACCTGGTTCGCGTCATCTACGCCAAGCGGGGCATTCCGCCAAGGAAGGCGGAGTCATGACGGATCCGCAAGACCGTCCCGTGGCGATCAGCCTGCGGCTGTACCGAACCCTCGCCAGCGCGTTCCCTCAAGAGTTCAAGAACGCCTATGGAGAAGAACTGGTGCAGGTGGCGGAAGACGCCATCGAGCCCATCTGGCGTCGTCATGGCGTGCTCGGACTGGTGCGTCTGCTCGTGGACATCGCCATCCGCGTGCCCGCCGAGCACTTGGCCGAAATGCGCCAAGACATCCGCTACGGTCTCCGCACGCTTGCCGGTTCGCCGGGCTTCACCGCCGTCGCGCTGATCTCGCTCAGCTTGGGCATCGGTGTGGCAACGTCGGCATTCAGCGAAATGAACGGCTTCGTTCTACGCGATGTCCCGGGCGTTCGCAAGCCCGGCGAGTTGGTAACGCTGGCCGGGACCGCGTCCTATCCCGATTACCAGCGATATCGCCGCCTCGACCTGTTTTCATCCATGTTGGCCTACGTAGCGCCCGTGCCGTTCGGCGTTGCGCTGGGCCGCG
>CAYZJD010000007.1:27625-30853 GCA_964478455.1 uncultured Solibacteraceae bacterium
GCGCTGGGCCGCGTGTTCGACGAGCGAGACCAGCGGCCCGGCGATGCGCCATCGGTGGTCGTCAGCTACCGGTTCTGGAAGAACCGGCTGGGTTCCGACGCCGCGGCGATCGGCAAGGCGCTGCTGGTAAACGGGCAGCCGTGCACCATCATCGGCGTGGGGCCGCCGAAATTCCAGGGCGCCTCGCCCATGATCTACGGCGCCGATCTGTGGCTGCCGGTGTCGGTGGGTGGGCGCGTGGCGCCGGAACTGGCCGACGGCGCGCTGGAGCGCCACGACCTGCCGATTTTCCACGTGGTGGGCCGTTTGAAGCCGGGCGTCAGCCCAGCCGGCGCCGAAGCGGCGCTGGACGCCGTGGCGCGGCAACTGGAGCAGGAGCATGGCGACCGCGATCGAAACCAGCAGGGCCGGCGGGTGATGCTGCTGCCTGGAGGCAAACTGCTGCCCGTGCACAAACGGGACCTCCCGCTGCTGACCGGCTTCATGACCCTGCTCGGCGGCATGATCCTGTTGATCGCCAGTTCCAACGTGGCTAACATGCTGCTCGCGCGCGCCGCCGACCGGCGCAAGGAAATCGCCGTGCGCCTGGCGTTAGGCGCGGGCCGCGCGCGGCTCATCCGGCAGTTGCTCACCGAAAGCATGCTGCTGGCGGCCGGCGCCGGCGTGCTGGGGTTCCTGATGGCCTCGGTGCTGATGCACTTTGCCTCTCGGGAGAAGCTTCCTTACCCCATGCCGCTGAGCTTCCACCTGGAGCCCGACGGGCGCGTCCTGCTGTTCACGATTGCGCTTACCGGATTCACGGGCCTTGCGTTTGGCCTGCTGCCGGCGCTCCAGGCGACACGCACGGATCTGACTCCGGCATTGAAGGAAGGCGGCAACGTCCGGCTGCGCCGATTCCGGCGGCTCAGCCTGCGCAACCTGCTGGTGCTGTCGCAGGTGGCGGGGTCGTTGGCGCTGTTGCTGATGACCGGCTTCCTGGTGATCGGGCATCGCCGAATCGCCGGCCCGGAAGTCGGCTTCGAGGCCCGGCATCTCTACCTGATTTCGCTCGATCCCATCCGGGACGGCTACTCGGGCGAAGAGGCGGCCACGTTTTTCCGTACGCTGCTGGACCGCATCAAACTCCTTCCTTCCATTACCGGCGCCAGCCTGGCGGATTCGGCGCCCATGTCCATGATCGGCAAGCCGGGCACGATGTTTGCGATCGCCGGCACGGACGATTCGAGGGAGATTCACTGGGCCCGCAAGTATGTCGTGGGGAGCGATTACTTCGACACAATCGGCATACCCATCCTGCGCGGGCGCGGCTTCCGCAAGCAGGACGAAGCCGACAGCCCGATGGCGGTGATCGTCAGCGAGAAACTGGTCCGGGACTGTTGGAAGGGCCGGGATCCGCTCGGCCGGCGAATCGAGATCGGCAACGAAGATGTCCCCTCATTCGAGTTGGCGGGGAATAGAACCTCCGCCGCCCTCCGCCGTCCAATGCTGGGCCGGACTCGGACCTATGAGGTGGTCGGGGTGGCCAAGAACATGAGAGATGGCCTCGACCTGGTGCCGGCGGATGCGCCCGCCGTAATGTACCTGCCCCTGCGCCCGGCGGAATACGCCCGGTCCTCGTTGCACGGCGTCACCCTGATCGTCCGCGCGGCGCCGGGCGTGGATGCGGTCGGCGCGGTGCGGCGCGAGATCTCCGCCATCGACGATCACGTCACGCCCTTCAACGCCCGAGGCATGCCGGAACAGATCGAGGAATTGATGTTCCCGGTGAAGGTGGCGCTGTGGACGTACGGCTTTATTGGCATCTTCGGGCTTATTCTTGCCTCGGTGGGCTTGGCGGGCGTGACCGCGTACTCAGTAGCACAGCGCCGGCGCGAGATCGGCATCCGCGTCGCGCTGGGCGCCGGCAAGCGCGACGTGCTGGGGCTCGTCATGAAGGAAGGCGCGGCTCTGGTTGCGGTGGGCATGATCATCGGGCTGGGCGCCGCGCTGGCCGGAATCCGCTTCCTGTCCGCCATCATGGCCGTGATCTCCCGAACTGCGGGCAGGAGCAGCTCCGATCCGTTGCTGCTCGCGGGGGCCCCGCTGCTGCTCGCCGCGGTGGCGCTCGCGGCCTGTTACCTGGCGGCCCGGAAATCGCTGCGCATCGCCCCGGCTGTGGCGTTGCGCCAGGAGTAGCGGCCATGGACATACAGCGCGAAGGGGCGCCGCGAAGACGGCTGATCCGGCGAGTCGCGTACGCCTCGATCGCCCTGGCCGTAGTGCCGCTGGTGACGATCGGAGTTTCGCGCTTGAAACCGGCGGCGCCGTCCGTGGAGCGGTCCACGGTGTGGACCGATACGGTGAAGCGGGGTCCGATGCTGCGTCAAGTGCGCGGTTTGGGCACGCTGGTCCCGGAGCAATTGCTGTGGATTCCAGCCCCGACTGACGGGCGCATCGAGCGCATCCTGGTGCAGCCGGGCGACGTGGTGAAGGCGGACACCGTGTTGCTGGTCCTGAGCAACCCGGAGCTGGAGCTGGCAGCGCTCGACGCGGAATACCAGGTGAAGGCCGCCGAGGCGCAGTACGCCGACCTGCGCGTGCAGCTTGAAAGCAAGCGCCTGAACCAGCAGGCGGACGTGGCTAAGATCGAGTCGGAGTACCGGCAGGCGAGGCTGAAGGCGAACCGGGACGAGGCGCTCTCCAAAGAGGGGCTGCTGCCGGATCTGAACCTACGGCTTTCCCTGGCCACCGCCGAGGAACTCGGCAACCGCCATCTCATCGAGCGGGAGCGGCTGGCGATCAGCTCGGATTCGGCCGAGGCGCAACTGGCTGTGCAGCGGGCGCAGGTCGACAAGCTGCGCGCTCTCGCCAAGCTGAAGCGCAGCCAGGTCGAGGGGTTGCGAGTGCGCGCGGGGGCGGAAGGAGTCGTGCAGCAGCTTTCCACGGTCCCCCAGCGGGGCAGCGACGTACGGCCGATCGAAGTCGGCCAGCGCGTGACGGCCGGAACGATCCTGGCGAAGGTGGCGCAGCCGCATCGCCTGAAAGCGGAACTGAAAATCCCCGAGACACAAGCCAAGGACGTGCAGGTGGGGCAGAAGGCCGAGATCGACACGCGGAACGGCATCATCGCCGGCCGGGTCTCGCGGGTCGATCCGGCGGTGCGCGACGGGACGGTCACGGTGGACGTGAAGCTGGAAGGTCTATTACCGCAAGGCGCCCGTCCTGACTTGAGCGTTGATGGAGTCATCG
>CAYZJD010000008.1:0-30082 GCA_964478455.1 uncultured Solibacteraceae bacterium
GTACGGTCTCGTGGGCTCGGGCTCGACCGTCGGCGCGGGCAGTGTCGTGGTTCGTCCCATTCCGGAGGGGGCTGTGGCGGCGGGCAATCCCGCCCGTGTGCTGGGCGAGAGCGCCGCTCGAGATGCAGCGGCCGGAGATGTCCGACAGTAGCAGTCCGCCGGCTGTTTTCCATATATCCGTAGTAAAACACGCTGTTGCCGGCGCCCTGCGTTATTGGGCACTCCCCGCAGGTCGCCTTCCCTGCAGATGACCGGATGCGCACCGGGTTACGCTCGTTACGGATAGTATGCTTCCGAGCAAGGACGCACACGCGCGGGAGATTCTTCAATTGGCAACCGGCGCCTGTGCATCGAAACGGATTGTTTGATTGGCGCTGTTCCGGTAGCGGATACGCCAGTGCACAACCCTCCCTGGCAGTGCAGGAACCTCCGCTGCGCACCCCGACGCGCACGGGATGCCGCCGGAAACCTCTGAGGCGAAGAGGAACGGATTTGACTCGTTCACGGTCGGGCTGGCCACCGAACAGGCCTCGCGGCGCGTGGTGCAGTAGTAACCGTCAGCGGGCCCGTTCTCCGCATAGCCGAAATCAATCACGATGTTGTCGGCGCCCTGCGGAACGGAACTGACCGTGACCTTCATGCGCCGGAAGGTGCCCGGGTCAGCGCCCTTGGCTCCGATCGGAGGTACGCGCACCAACAGGTAGTCCGGCCGCTCGTGCCGCGCCGTCGCCGTCACCAGCCAGTCGCCCCGAGGCAGAGCGTAGGCATTCTGAAACACGCTCTGGGCCTGGTAGCGCGGAAACGGAAAGGCCAGAATACGCAAGTTCTCTGCCAAGTGCGACGTGCCAGTCGCGTCGATCTGCAGCACGCCCATGGTGGTCGGCGCCCTGTCCCCGACACAGATGTCTTTCCAAGGTAGCCAGGCGTCATAGAGTTGATTCGTCGAGTAGACGCCGGCGTGGCAGACTGACTCAGTGCGTCCCGGACAGTTGACATAGATATCCCCGGCAGCCGAGTCACCGCGGCACTCGCCAGCAGCATGCGCCACGCAATACGTGTACGGTGTTGAATCCGAGATGACAGAACCCGGCGAGGAAATGTCCCGCAGGATCCGATCGCCGCACGTTGCAAAGGTGGCGAAGTGCTTCCGGTGCAGGTTGCTGCCCGTAACCTTGTACACGTCGAACGTCCCGGCAACAGGCGCGTTGGCGCCGAAGGCCGGATGACCATTGGCGAATGGCTGCACATCATAGGCCAGCAGCTTACCGCGATCCCCGGCGCGGTACTGCGAGCGGTTCGCATGGGACTCGTAGGCGGAACTGGTGTTCGTGGGAACCTGTGCCGCAAATGAAGCATCCCGCAGGATTCTGTGCGCCGGCGGCGTGTTGACCACGTTCGGGATGTTCCCTTCCCCCACAAAGTAGCAAAGACCCTGGCTCCCGAACCGGCCTGAGCATCCTGCCAGTCCTCCGGCGTCGGAGATGACACCTTTCAGTTGCCCCGCGCCATGACTGCCAATGTAGTAGTGCCAGAGCACTTGGGGAGAGGCGTAACCTGAAGACTCATCGTACGAGCCCGAAGCAGGCGGGTAGGTGCCTGTGCCATTGGTGGCAGGGAACACCAGCATGTTCCCGTGCGGGTCTGCCTCGGAATTCCAGAGCACCGGAGAGATGAAGTAGTTCGAGTTGCTCAGCGGGTAGTACTTGGGAATTGCGTACAGCAGGCTGCCTCCCGGTATGGTCAGGGGCCGCGTATAGGGAGTGCCGCTGGCCGTGAAGCCGGACCCGGCGAGCATCTTCGCAGTGTTTAGGGAACCAGCGCGCCGCATGGTCCAGATGTGATTCACGTCGTCTTTGGAGACCAGTTCCAGCACCTCGTCTCCGGAACTGGGCTGAATCGTGCCGCTTCCATCCCCGTTGTATAGAAAGAGGTCGCCGGGTTCCGCCGGGATCGTAGCGTCTCCGGCGCCGCCAGGCTGAGGATCCGTCGGCTCGTAGCTGCCGTTGTTCATCAGGACCTCGAACTGCGTGTCTGCCGGCGCCAGGTCCGCTCCACCGGGCTTCTGCACTTTGACCACCCATGGGCCGCCCCAGAACTGTGAGCTGCTGGTGGAACTGCGGCTGGTCCCAATGCCGATCCATGGGCTTGTGTCCGGATTCACGGTCATTGAAACGCTGTGCAGGATGCCATACTTCAGGAGACCCGTCTTTCCGACGAACATCGCAGCGACCACGTTCCCCTGACCCGACGAGCCCGGCGGAGGGGAGGCCGCCGGATCGAAGACCCCAAGAGCGCCCCCGAGGTCTTGCTGGGGGATGCACTGAAAGACGAGCTTTTGCTTCACCATGCCCCTGAGAGCGCAGCCGCCCACCAACGTTTGCCACTCACTGTCAAACGCCGCATCAAAAGCGTTCAGCACGTATTTGAGATGGTAACTCGAAGGCGTCAACGTGGTCCAGATGAAAGCCGGGTTCGCTTGTTCGCCACTGCCCGTATGTTCGGATTTCAGATCTCCGGTGATCCTGCCTCTCACCACGCGAACGGATGCAGAATCCAGGACGTAGAACTCCCTGCCATCCGAAGGACTGAAGATGATATCGGATCTGTTAGTACTTCCTGCAACCATGTTCGGTCCAAGCCAGTAGGAACGTCCTTTGGTCGCATCGAACGAAACGAACTGATTCGCACCGCGGGCAAAACAGAGGTAATAGGTGGAGCCGTCTGCGTTGTCGGTAATCTCCTGCAACCCACACTGCATGTCGGTGGCGGAAGAATACGGAGTGAGCTCGAAGAATATCGTGCCGGAATAGCGGATCTCATCGATATTGATCGTGTACAAAGCGGACGACGTTCGCGGTTTGAACAGGAACCCCGTCGGCTTGTTGGCATTCACGTCTCCCCAACCTACCAAAGGAAATTCCGTTCCCCAGGTGTCGAAGAAGATGCCCGGAGAGGTGCTGGATCCGAAACCGTTGCAGTTGCCCTGGTACGCCGATGTGCTGCAAGTGGTCAGATCCACGGCTTTGCCCGGGCTGGCGCAGGTTGTGCCGTCGAGGGTCAGGCAAACATCGAGGTACTTGTCATCGCCCGTCGGGGACCCGGAGATTGACGCCTTCAAGTAAACGTTGACCTTAGCCAGGAAGCCATTCGGGTAGCCTGTCGAGTGCTCAGCGAAAAGCGGATCTCGGGAGCCGGCATTATAACTGCCTGAGCAGCCTGTCAACGACCAATTCGTACCGGAGCACGCCGCCGGGGCGCGATTCGAAAATTGGCCCCCGGAATCCTTCCCGGAAGTGAGCTTATGGATAGCCGCGCCGGTCAGCGGGTCAATGAAGCTCTGGTGCCGGTCAGCATAGTCGAACGTTGAAAAGTTGTAGTAACCTTCCAGACCCGCCTCGTCGATGGCGGTGAAGGAGTCCGTCGCCGTGTTGCCCCAGGCGATGTTGGCCGTGACGAATATCCCCGTCGCGCTATCCGCGCCGCAGGTGATGCGGAAGTAATGGAGCGTGTGCGCCTTGAGCGCCCGCGAGTAGCGCTTGCCATCCGCTGCTCTCTCGACGGCGCGCTTGCCAACGACAAAGACTCTCTCAAGCGCCGATCTCGATGCTTCGGCTCGCTCATCGGAGTTCGAGCCTGGAAAAAGCGTCGCATTTACGTCGTTGACGAGCGGCGAGTAGGTCTGCGACTCGCTCGCCTCGACCGTACACGCGTTGAGATCCGGGGCGGTGTAGCGAAGCACCGCCTGGGTGTTCGTGACGCCGGTCACAGAAACGTTGCCGATAGCCCCGTGGAGGCAGAAGGCAATGAGAAGCACACTAAACTTCTTCATCGGTCGGCCTCTCCATAGAATCCGTACCAGCGGATGCTCTTGGCCGCGGCCTCCAGCGTACGCACACCAAACAGCGGACCGTACCCGTTGGCCGGCAGGGTCGTCGTGATCGAGCAGCGCGCGGTTCCGTCGATCCGGAAAACGTAAGTGGAGCCCGTATGCTCGATTTCCCAGGAGTGGGCGTTCGTGTCCGGAGCCACGGAAGAATCTGCCACCGTGCAAGTCCCGCTCTCGTTGCAGGTAACGCACTTGAAGGTGGCATCGGACGCCGAAGTGGAGTAGCGAAAGGCTGCTACCGAGTTCCAGATGGGGGTATCGGTGTCCAGTAAGGAGTTCCGCGTGAGACCGATCCACGTTCGAAGCCCGGCTGTGGCAAGCAGGCGACCCCTGGCCTCGAACAGCTCGTGGGTTTGGGACCACACGACGTTGGTCCCGCCAGCGCCGGCCTCGCTGTTTGTGGTGGCTGCCGTGGTGTATTCGTTATAGGCGGAATCGGTTGAGGTTGGAGTCCCTCCGCCAGCGAGAAGAGTGTTCGTGACAAACAGCCCAACTTCGGTATGGCCTCCGCCCCCCAGTCCCCTAGGGGTGGCATAATACCAGCGCCTGGTTGAGAAGCGAGGCACCGCGGTGCTACCGCCTCCGCCGCCCGAAATCGTCGTAGGCTCCCACCGTGAAGCGGTCGCGTTCCATACCAGTGCTTGGGCCCCCGAAGGAGCCGTGGAGGCCACGTCGCGCCCCTGGATCCGCACGACCGTTGTGGAGCCTGACGGCCCCGTGACGTCTCCACTGAGAGCGCTGCCGCTGCCGCCCGTCGTTTCCGTCCAGGTGTTAGCGGACGTGCATTGATAGACCTGGTTCGTGTCCGTCTTCAGATAGATCTGACCCGCGCTGCACGTGGAAGGCGGAGCGGCGGCGCCGCTCTGAAAGGTGCTTACCACAGCCGTGCTGACGGCCAGCGTGGTTTCGCCGCCCGCCTCTATCGCCGTCAAACCTGTTCCCGCCGCTATCGTCTTGGTGGAGAGAAACGCCCGCTTGTCAAATGTGGCCTGCTCCGGATCGAACTGGCCTGAGGTCACGGGCCAGGAGTTTGCGGGAATGCAATCGCTCGGAAACGTTGTTGCGCCGGCAAGCTTGATGCAGCCGGTACAGGTGACATCAGCATCCGGCAGGTTGTGCCCGGCGTAGATGACCCCATCCTTGCGCACGTAGATCTTCACCACCCCCGAGGCTGTCCCGGTGAGGTCCACTGTCGCACTCGATGTGAACTGAAATGAGTTTCCTCCGAAGGCTACGTTGCACGGAGAGGCGGGAGCACAACCCGGGTTAATTGTCAGGCGAGTTGCCAAGGTACGTTCCACCCGTAGGACGTCACCCTGCCCGACTCCGATGGAACCCCCGCCGCCTCCGCCGCCTTGAATCGCCCACGCGTCGTCTGAAACACAAGCGTACGTGTTCAGGCCGGCCGATGTGCTTGTGAGAAAGAAATACTCCCCGGTGGTGCAGCTCGCCGGCAGCACCGCGCCAGTGTGAACAGGCTTGGTCGCCGGCTGCCGGGAAAAATCGGGTTCGCGCACCTGGCTGGGCAAGTGGACTCGCGTCTGCGCCCACCCCCCTCCACCGCCCACAGCCGCAAGATAAACCGCTGCCACTACCTCTCGTACCATAGAGTTGCTTCCCTCAGAAGAATTCGTTACCTGCCGCCTGTCAAGGCTGCCCGGTATCCACGGGGCACAAGCGACGAGCGTTGTCGACCGCTCACAGCAGAATATACCACTCGGATAGAGACGGCTCCGGCACGTTAATTCTACAATGGCCCTATAATCATGGGGATACAATGAAGTGAATGCCAGTGAATGATTCGTCCTCGCCCGCCAGAATCAGGCTCTTGTTTGCGATCGATTCCCTCAGTTCCATGGGCGGGACGGAGAGGCATCTGGCCGACCTCCTGGCACGGCTCGACCGCAAGCGATTCGATGTCCACGTGTTCTCGCTGGAAGCCAGCCACCGCCTCCAGGAACTGGCAGCCTTCTGCTCGTCCAAGGTTGCCTCAGTCAACCGACTTACTGATCCTCGGACCCTTGCTGAGATCCTCAGGCTGAGTGACTATCTGCGGGGCCGCCGAATCGACGTCGTCCAAACATTCCTGTTCAAAGCCTCCGTCATCGCCGTGCTCGCTGCTCGCTGGGTCCGCTGTCCGGTGGTCATAACCTCGCGCCGCAATCTCGGCTACTGGCACACGCCAGCCTTCCTGCGCGTCGTTCGCTTTCTGAACCGTTTCACGACCCGGGTTCTCGCCAACTCCCTGGCTGTCAAGGGCCACACAGAGCGCACCGAGCGCCTCGCTCCCGAGAAGGTGGATGTGATCTACAACGGCGTTGACCTGGCCCGCTATTCGCCTGGATGCGGGGACCCGGCCGTGGCCGCGTCTATCGGCATTCCGCCCACATCGCCTCTGGTAGGTGTGGTCGCCAACCTGCGCCCTGTGAAGAACCTGCCTCTCTTTCTCCGTGCCGCCGCCTTGGTGGCGGAGGCAGTCCCGGAGGCCCGTTTCGTCCTCGTTGGTTCCGGGCCGCTGCGGCACGAACTCGGCCAACTGGGAGAAGAACTGGGCTTGGCCGGCAAAGTGTTCTTCTCCGACGAGAGGGGTGACGTCCCGGACTACCTTGCCCGCCTGTCTATCGGGTGCCTCCCCTCGCTCAGCGAGGGATTTCCCAACTCCGTGCTCGAGTATATGGCCGCCGGGCTCCCCGTGGTGGCAACCGACGCCGGCGGAACCGCCGAGGCCGTCGAACATGGAGTCACCGGCTACCTTGTCCGGAATCCCGATCCGTCAGCTTTCGCGGAACCCGTTATCCAGCTCCTCAAAGATGAAGCGAAACGAAGGGCCATGGGGCAGCGTTCGCTGGAGCGCTGCCGGAACCACTTCAGCCTCGAGCGCAGCGTCTGCGCGCACGAGGACTATTACATCTCGTTGCTTTCCCAGCACGTCCGCTGAAGAGACCTCGCGACGATCCCGTTTAGCCAGCCGCGCCGCCGACAGGTGTCGGGCGTTGTCGCCTCCTTCGGACAAGATCCTGATGCCGGCGGCGCACGACGTCGGCAAGGCCAGGCCAGATGTTCAGGAGTACGACCACCAGAGCGCGGATGGGCGACCAGTTCTCTCGGTTCGCAGCGCGGTACCAGGACAGAGCCAGGCCGTACTCTCTTCTCTCCATGTGATCCCGCGCCCGAGCGTGCGCCAGGAACGCGCGATTCCGCCGTAGTTCCTTGACCACCACGGAAGTCACCGCGTCGGCGCCCGGCAGCGCTTTGCGCAGTTTCTCCAATACCGCGATCGCAGCCTCAAACGGCGCCGTCGAATCCGCGGACAGACTGTCCCCCCGAACCCGTCGGCGGCCCAGCGCTGCCTTCTGGAAGTCCGCCTTCACGCCCGCCCGCGCCAGCCGGATCCACAAGTCGAAATCTTCCGCTCTCCTGAACTCCTCATCAAAGAGACCCGCGTTCAACAATGCCGCCCGGCGCACCAACACACAAGAGGTCACCGGAACGCACCTGCCAGTGATAATCCCTTCCAGTGTCACCGGCCTGTGGGGCGGGAACAGCTCAAAGAAGCGGTGATTCGCCCAGACGCTCTCCCCGAACAGGACGCTGTCGCACCACAGCAAATCGAGTTCCGGGCGCTGGTCCAACACGCGCACCTGCTGCTCGAGAAACTGTGGAAGCCAGAGGTCATCCGCGTCGAGCAGCGCCACCAGCTCGCCACGGGCCGCCTGAATCCCGGTGTTGCGCGCGCCCGCCGGACCTCGGTTCTTCTGTTTGAGGTAGACGATGCCCGCTCGGTAGCGTTCCAGCACTCCTTCGAGCGCCGCCGTGTCCGGACAGCCATCGTTCACCACGATCACCTCAAAGTCCCGGTAAGTCTGGCCGAAAACCGACTCCAGCGCCTCTCCAATGCAGCTAGTCACGTTGTAGGCCGGAATGATGATGCTCACATGGGGGATGGACACTCACTCACTCCACTATCCGCTCGGGCGGTTCCATCACCTCCGCTGGACCCCACAGGGTCCGCGGGGGCGCCAAGGAAACCGCAGCCGCCAGCAACGCCGCCGCCATGAGCACGACAAACAGGCGCACGGCGGACGTCACCCGCTTGAGAGGAAATCCGCGCGGCAGCAGCGGATCCAGGATGGCGGTCCCGTAGAACGCGGCCTGGGCCCCCAGAGAGAAGGCGCGCCAAGGCTGTGGCAGCCAGAAGCTGGAAATCGCCATCGCCAGCAACGCCCACGGCATCATCAGGCGGGCCACCTTGGTGGACGCGAAGTGCAGCCACATGCGGTTTCGCGGCCCGAGCAGCTCCGGAAAGGCGGCCAGAAGCTGGTAATTCCCCGCCAGAGTGCGCAGTTTACGGCGAAACTCCGAGCGCACCGGCGCCGGGTAGTCGTACACGCGCGCCGATTCTTCGAAAATCAACCGATAGCCCTGGAAGAAGGCCCTCAGCGGAAGGTGCACATCGTCCAGCAGCGTGCCTTTGGGAAGGGGAGCGGCCAGTTCACGACGCATGGCGTAGCAGGCCCCGGTGGCCCCGAACAGCGAGTCCAACCGGCTCAGGTTCTTCCGAATCCACTTTTCATACCGCCAATACGCGCCCGCCCCGGATTCCCCGGGCCCGGTCTCGATCAGGATCAGTTCACCGCTTACGACGCCCACGGAAGGATCGGCGAAGCAGGCGACCATGTTCCTTAGCGCCTCAGGATCCAGCCTCTGCCGCACGTCAGTGAACACCAGAATCTCCCCCTGCGCTTGGGCGATCCCGGCGTTCAGCGCCGCAGCCTTGCCGCCGCGCGCAACACGGAGCAGCTTCACCCCCTCAACCGCGAATTCGGCGGCGATGTCGTCCGTCCCGTCGGTTGAGCCATCGGATACCACAAGAACCTCGAACAAGTCCCGAGGATAATCAAGCCGCAGGATGGACGCCAGCTTCGCCCGCATCCAGGGCGCCCCGTTGTGCACAGCCATGATCAGGGACACGCGTTTTCGCACCGGAGCCTTATGCACCGGGCGTCCCCAGCGGCGGGCGGCCCAGTGCAGCAGCAACGGGTACAGCAGCACCGTGTATATCGCGAAGAGGAGCGAAGCGCCCCACACCGCCAGCGGCAGTAAGGCTGTGGTCACTCCCGCGGCACCTGCAACACGTAAACGTCCCGGCGGCGCGACGATCCCCAGTTGCTGGTGAAGGCGACAAAACGGCCATCGAGGCTGGTATTGGCCCGTGGCAAGTCCCAATAGTCCTCGTCGCCGCTGGCAAGCTGATCGCTGCGCGTGTGCGCCAGCCGCCGCACACGCCCGCTCCCGTCGGTGGCCACCTGGAAGATCTCGTCGCGATACAGTCCGGTCGCTTCAAGCCCCATCCACCCGATCGACGTGCTCACGGTGGCGAAGCTCTCGTCCCGCGACAGAAGTGAAATGTGCAGTTCATTGCCCCAGTAGGGGAACCGGAAGAGTTCGAGCCAGGAATGCGGCGCCTCCAACCGGCGCAGCAGGATCCGGTTCTCCCAATTGTCCCACGCCACGTTGATCTCCGCGCCCGAGTCGCCATGGCCAGGAGCGAAATCGGGCGCCCCACTGACCAGGTACTCTCTCGCTCCCGTCAGCACGTTGACGATCATGGTGCGATATCCGGGCAAGTCCGGCCCAACCATTACGTAGGTGCCGCTCTTGTCGATCTCCGGCTTGGCGTCCGGCATGTCCGCCTGAAAGAGGATCCGGTTGTCCGAACGCCGCCAGACCGCGAAACCGACTGGGCGCCACGAGGAATCCTGACGGACAAAGCAGAAGACATTCTCATCGTCGGACATGGTTAGTCGGAACAGATAGCCGGGCCCGAAGACTGGAGTGAAGTCCTTGATTTGTTGAACGGTTCTGGTCTGGATATTGTAAGCGGCAATCTTGTTGCCCTGGAGGAAGTAAAGCGTCGAAGGATCCTTGCGGCTCCACTCGGTTCCAGCGCCGAGCAAGAGGCGGGTGGCTGGCCGCTGCTTGGACAGCACGCGCAGATTGACGGGATCAACACGCACGACCCATTCTGTCGATGCGCCCCCGGGATCGCACAGGATGACGAGAGCTGTGCTGTCGGCGTTGAACGAAGGCCAAATCGAGTACACGGTCACGCAGCCCTGGCCCTCGTCCGGGCCGGAAACACGCAGGATCTTGCTGCCGAACACCGGATCAACGTAACTCTCCCCGGGGGCCGGCATGGCGAGAGGCGGCGGGCCGCGCAGGTTCACGAGAGAGTGGCTCACCCTGCGCGACGCCGCCAGTCTGCCGTCCACGTAAAGCTCGAAGACGTCGCTGATGCGCGGAAACGGACCGAACTGGACCTGAAGAAAGCCACCGAATTTTGACACCTCGGAATTCGTGCGGTCGTCGATGACAAAGCGCATCCCAGGGGGCGCTGCGCCTGAAATCCGCCGCAGGCCGTGGGCTTCTCCAACCAGCGCTTCCGATGGCTCGGGCAATCCCTTCATAACCTCCTGATACAGTCCGTCCAGTCTTGCTGCCGGGATCTTGTTCCCAGGGAAACTCCGGCACGCGGAGTTGCGGTCGCAGGACGCGAAATCGATCACTTCGCCGCTCACGCCGGAAAAATCCCCGACGCGCGGCCCGGGGGCTGGCAAAGTCACCACGGCCTCGTAGCTTTGCCGCGCCGGGTCAATCCGGATAATGGAGCGCCCGGCCGCGCTGACGGCCGCAACGGCGAACGGCCTTGCACCCGGCAAAATGTCGAAGCTGACATTAAAGCGGGCGGCTTCAAACAGCCATGATGCATCTGCTGGACGGTCTCTCGGCGGATACAGAAGCTGGATCGCCCCGCTTGCATTGGCCACATTCTCGCCGGACTTGATCCCGATCCGCGTGATGTTGCTTTGCCAGCCTCCTATCCTCACGAAGAGGCGGTCCGTAAGAACCTCTGCGGCTTTGACGTTCACCTGGTAAACGTCGGCGAGCTCGGGTGCGAGTCCCGCGAAGAGAACCTCCGCCCTCTCGTCCCCCACGTAGACTTCCAACCGATCGATAACCCGCTGAAGAGGCTCTGAAGCGTTCCCTCCGGTTCCACTTGCTGCGGGTGGATCCACAGGTCCCAATCCGGTCGCGTAGAAGATCACCGCTGCCCCAGCCACTACCGTTTGCGCCGGCGCGAAGTTCGCGTCGAAGACGTGTGCCGGACCCGTGGGCGAGCTGTCTTGCGTGAAAATGCCCGGGGCATGCCGCGTCAGCCGAATGTAGTAGGGATCACTCGAACCGTCGGCTGCGGTGACCACAACGGAAACTGAAGCGCCAGCGGAAGGCGGAACCTCGAACGGAATGAGGGCGTTGATCTGGGTGTTCGAAACATAGAGCAACGGGGCCGCCACTCCGGCCACCGTCACCGTAACCCCGGACAAGCGCGTTGGGAGGGGAACGGCATCCGCCCTGCTCTCCGAAGCGCTCAAGTTCTTTCCATAAATGACCGCCCAACATCCGGGTGCGAGCAGAGTCGTTGACGAAGCCGCATTCACAACCGCGGCAATCTCGGGGCGGCTGACCGCTGGGGCGACGAACAGAACCGACGAGGCAGCCAGAGAGAGGCTAGCCACTGTTGCACAGACCCTCACCACTCTCTTGCCCACCTCCTCTTTACACGCCAGGCATCCAGTATAGCCCAAGTGCATGCGCCCGCCGGGCACCTACTATTTCGGACACGCCGGTGCGTGGGCGCTCACCTCAGTGCGATCACTTTACTAATGATTCGTTGTCCCGAAGCCAGAGATCTAGCACCAACAGCCTCCACAACAGGTAATGGTTTTCCCGGCGTCCCCGCATGTGCTCGTCCACCAGGTGCTGCACGAATCCGGCGGATACGACGCCGCTGCGCAGGAAACGCGGCGCCAGCAGATGGTCCTCCAAGAAGTCGCGGAGCGCGCCGCGAAACCACGCGGCCAGCGGCGCGCTGAACCCGGTCTTTGGCAGTTGGAGCAGTTCGGACGGCAGCCGGTCTCCGACCGCCCGCAAGAACATCCGTTTGCCCCGCCCGTCTTGCATATTCCACCGCGGCGGGATGCGCGCGGCCAAGGCCGCCAGTTCGTGGTCCAATAACGGGCACCGCACCTCGAGGGAATGAGCCATCGCCATGCGATCGACCTTCACGAGAATGTCCTCAGTCAGCTTGCACGTCATCTCAAAATAGATGGCTTGATGCAGCGGCGACGCAGGCTCCGGCAGTAAGTAATCGGCGAACGCCGCTCTGAGGTAGTCGGTCCCATCCGGCGGCACCCAGCGATTCGCTGCCAGTTTTTCCAGAAGGAAGCGCGGGGCGTAGTTGGCTTCGAAGTAGCGCTCGAGCGCGCTGGGCCGGCTCACCAGCCGTAGGAAGTTCTTTCCGTAGCAGCGATACGGCAGGAGCCTCGCCGCTCCCGACAGCGCCTGGCGCAGGACACGCGGCAGCCGGTCACATCGCCGCAGCCGCTCCACTTGGAAAAAGCTCGGGTAACCCACGAATAACTCGTCCCCGCCATCCCCGCTCAAAACCACCTTCACATAACCGGCGGCAAACTCGGAAATTACATAGGTTGGGATGGCTGATGAATCCCCAAACGGCTCATCGAATTGTCGGACCAACCGCGGCACCAGATTCACCACGTCAGGCTTTACCACGATCGCATGGTGCTCGGTCCGGTACTTCTGCGCGATCAGGGCCGCATATTCCAACTCGCTCACCGAGGCCTGCTCAAAACCCACAGAAAACGTCCGCACGGGCTCATCGGACTGAAGAGCCATGGAGGCCACCACCGACCCCGAATCGATCCCGCCGCTCAAGAAGGCCCCCAACGGCACGTCGGCCACCATCCGGATCCGGACCGCTTCGTCAAACTGCCGCCGCAGTTCCGCGGCCAGATCCTGTTCGCTCATTTCCTTCGGCGGTTCCTCGGCGAACGGCGGTGACCAGTAGCGACCCTGATGGACCGAGCCACCGCTCTCATACAGTAGCCACCCGCCGGGCGCGACCTTGCGGACAGCCTTGTAAATGCTTCTCGGATGGGGAATAAAGCCCAAGTGGAGGTAATGGCGGAGGGCTACCTCGTCCAATTCCAGCGGGACCCCGGCGGCGCGGAGGCACTTGATCTCACTGGCGAAATACAAGCCTTCGGGCAGATCGGCGTAAAACAGCGGCTTCTTTCCGAATCGGTCCCGGGCCAGCAACAAGCGCGACCTGCGCTTGTCCCAGACTGCGTACGCGAACATCCCACGCAGCCGGCAGACACCCTCCAGCCCCTGTTCTTCGTACAAATGCACCAGGGTCTCGGTGTCACTCTGGGTTCGGAATGCGTGCCCGGCGCAGGCCAACTCGTCGCGCAATCGCTGGTAGTTGTAAATCTCGCCGTTGAAAACCACCCACACGGCGCCGTCCTCGTTGCTCATCGGCTGGCGCCCGGTGTAAAGATCGATAATGCTCAGCCGGCGCATGCCCAGTGCGCAAGAACCTTCGACGTAATACCCTTCGTCATCCGGCCCCCGGTGCCGCATTTGATCGCACATCGCCCGCACCACGGCGCGATCGGGGACTTGGTGCCGCAGCACGAATCCGGCGATTCCACACATCCGCGCTCAACCTCTTCGGGTGTCCAAGACCACCAGTGTATCCTTTGGCCAAAATCCCGGCACACCCCAGGCCGTCCGGGTAGCGGGCGCTCAGGACGCTGCGCTATCCTGGTCTTCGACGTCGCAAAAGCCCCTCGTTGCGGAGCGACATGAAGCCCACACTTGCGACTGTTACGAATAAGCCGCTCCAGTCGGCCCGCACGGCACCCGCGGGGCCGATCCCCTTGTTAGTCGGACAGCGCTCCGACGATCCCAATCTTGCTGTCCGCTTCATGCTGGCTGTACTGCTCCTTCTCGTGTTCAGCCGCGTGACGGAACTCCTCGCCATCCCCGGGCTCGTCTTTGGCCTGAATATCATCCTTCTTGGCTACGCGGCGCTTAGTCAGCGCTGGCACCACACGTTGCGCACCCCGGTCACGGCTTTATTGCTTGCGCTCACGGCCTGGATGGCGCTTGCCACTCTCTTCGGAATGTACCGGCGCGGCAGCCTCACGCTGCTGGCGGCCACCTGGAGCCGGTCGCTTCTGATCTATCTTGCGGTCAGTGCGCTGGTTCTGAGTCTGGCCGCTTTCCGGCTCGTCACCACGGCCGTGACCCTCGCTTCCGCTACCGTCGTCATCCTGTCCCGGTTCCTCGGCACTCAAACGCCGGAAGAGGGCCGGCTGGTGATCCTCACTTCCACACTTTCCAATCCCAACGATCTCGCGATGATCCTCCTGTTGGGCCTGCCCTTTGCGGCCTTCGTCGTTTCGGACCGGCAGCGGCTCCTTCTGATGCGCCTGATCGGCTTTGCGGCTTTGATCGGAAGCCTCATCGTGATCTTTCTCACGGGCTCGCGCGGCGCCTTGGTCGCGCTGGCGGTGCTCCTGTTTCTGCTGCCGATCTTTACCCAAGGACGCGCCCGCCTGTTGCTCATTCTCGCGGCCCTGGCAGGAACTTTGCTTGCCGCCTTGTTGCTGCCGGATCCCATCCGTCGCCGCTATCAGACCCTCGTCAAAGATGAGGTGGAGGAGGTGTCTGGCATGCGCGTGGTGCAGTTTGCGGAGGGATCCGCGCTTCAACGTTGGTATCTGTTGAAGGCTAGTGCGGTCATCACCATGCAAAACCCAGTCTTCGGCGTGGGTCCGGGTAACTTCGCTGACGCTCACGCGATGATGCTGCGCCAGGTCTTCTTGCGGGCCCCGTGGAGGCAGACTCACAATTCCTACACCCAGATCTCCAGCGAATGCGGACTACCGGCTGCATTGTTGTACATACTGCTTCTGGGCTTCTGCCTTCGCACCACCACCCGCATCCGCAGGGCGGCGACGACGGTGCCCGAACTCGCGCATTTCGCGGGTCCGTCGCTCTGCCTGCTGGCGAGCATGCTTTGCTACACAGTTACCGCACTGGCCTCGAGCATCGCCTATCTTCCCTACTTCCCTCTGCTGGCGGCGCTCACCGTCGGCTTACGCGCAGCCGCCCGCCGCCAGTTGCAAAGCCTGTCGCAGGTTGGCCCGCCCCACACCGGGCGCAGGCCCGCTCTGGTCTTGTGACAACCACACCTCGCGTCCTGGCGCTCATGGAAGCCGCCCGGCTTACCGGTCCAGCCCGGAACCTGGTGGAGTTCGCACGCGGCCTTTCCGCCGAGGCGGCGCCGGCCCGGGAGGCAGAGGTGTCGATCGTCACGTTTCTGCGCGGCGAAGCCGTAGAGAATGCGTTCGTCGCCGCCGCCCGGAGCGCGGGTCTCCGTGTAGACGTGATCCGCGAGCGCTTCCGCTTCGACCCGAAGGTGCTCCCGCAATTGCGCTCGATCATTGACGCCCGTGAGCCGCACATTCTCCAAACTCACAATTCCAAGTCGCATTTTCTGGTCCGCCTCGGCGGTCTGGCGCGCTCGCGACCCTGGATCGCCTTCCACCACGGGCACACGGCCACCGATTTCAAGGACCGGCTATACAACCAGTTTGACCGCTTCTCGCTGCGGCAAGCGACGAGGGTGGTCTCTGTGTGCGCTTTCTTCATCCAGAAGCTGCGGCGCTTTGGCGTCGCCGCCGACCGGATCGAGGTGCTCCACAACCCGGCCAAGCCGCTTCACCGCCCGGATCCGCAGGCGCTCGAAACACTCCGCGCCCAATGGAAGGTCCCCCCGGAGGCGGCCGTGATCCTTTCGCTGGGACGCCTCTCCGCCGAAAAGGGTCATCGCGACCTCATCGAGGCAGCCTGTCTCCTGCGGCGCTCACGGCCGGATCTGGTCTTTCGCCTGTTCGTTGTGGGCGACGGTCCCGAACGCAAGACACTCCAACAGCGCTGCGCCACCCTAGGAGTCGAGGACGTGGTGATCCTCACCGGCTACCAGAGCGATCCCGAGCCGTACTACTTCCTGGCCGATGTCTTTGCGCTGCCCTCGCGAAGCGAAGGGTCGCCGAACGCACTGCTGGACGCAATGGCAGCCGGGATTCCGGTGGTGGCCGCTTCCGTGGGTGGCGTGCCGGAAATCGTGACCCACAACGAGAGCGCCCTCTTGGCGCCGTCCCGCGATCCCCGGGCCATGGCCGCCGGCCTGGCCGGGCTGTTGTCGGATCGCGCGCTGGCTAAACGTCTTGCCGCCGCTGCTTTGAAGAACCTCGAAGCGCGGCACAGGCCGGAGACGTATCGAAGGGCGCTCCTGAACCTCTACGACCGAGTCCTCCAGACCGTCGGAAGTCCAGCGAGACGGTGACGGGAATTCGTATGCGCGTCTCCGTGGTCGTTCCGCTTTACAACAAGGCTCCTTACCTCCGGCGTTGCCTTGAGTCCATCGTTGCGCAGACCTTTGTGGATTTTGAGACCATCGTCGTGGATGACGGCTCCACCGACGGCGGCGTAGACATCGCTGCACACTTTGCCGATCCCCGATTTCGCCTCATCCGGCAGGTCAATGCCGGACCCGGCGCTGCGCGGAACCGCGGGATCAGCGAGGCTGCCGGCGAATTCCTCGCTTTTCTCGACGCCGACGACGCATGGCTCCCTGATTACCTCCGATGCGGCCTGGATCTCTTTGACGGACCCGGCCGGGACGCCGCGACCGTCAGCTCCGGCTACATTGAGGAGCCCGGCGGCGTGGCGCCCCAAGCCCTCTGGCGGGCCCGCGGCCTGACGGAAGGCATTCACCGGGTCACTCCGCAGACCCGGCCCTTGGAGCTGGTCCACATGCTGGCGTTTATGTCGCCGTGGAACACGATCGTACGCGCAAAAGTCGTGAAGCACTGGGGCGGCTTTTACGCCCACGGCGCCCGGTACGCCGAAGATGCAACCTTGTGGCTAAAGGTGCTGCTGAACGAGCCGGTCTGGTTTCACTTCCGTCCGGTCGTGCGCTTTCACCGGGAAGCTTCCTCCCTCAGCAACCCTTTCCGAGGTCCGCGCCCGATTGAGCCGTTTCTGCTCGATCCCGAACACGCAGCGCGGGCTTGCCCGGCGGAGCTCCGTACCCTGCTGGCGCGGTTCTATGCTCATCGGGCCTGCAAGACCGCCGCCGTAATGGGGTCTTGGGGCCGGCGGGGCCAGGCTCGCCAGTTGTTGCGCCGCTTCGTCTCCTGGCGCGACTGGCGGACACCTTACCTGCTGCTTGCCCTGCTCGGCTGTACTCCACTCGGCAAACCGGCGGGAGCGGTCGTTCGCAGTGTGTTGTCAAAGCGCCGGCGCGATGGCGGACGCATGGTATGATCGCTCCGTTGTCCGGCCCCCCTGCCGCATCCACCTGCGCCCGTTTGCCCGGGCCGTGCCAGACATAAAGCCATGAGGAGAATGAGGTCGTACGTGGACCGGTTCCAGGAAGCTTCCCGCAGGTCCTCCCTTACGACCCAAGCCTCGTGGCTGATCGCTGCCAAAGTCGCCAGTTTCGTCATGAACCTGGCGGTCCCTCTGATCGTCGTCCGCCTGCTGGACCCCTATCACTTCGGCCTTTACAGGCAAGCGTTCCTGGTGGTCGTCACCGCCCAGTCGCTCTTGCCCCTGAGCATGGGACTCAGTGCTTATCACTTTCTCCCTCGCTTGCCTGACAGGGCTGCCGAAACGGTTTCCCACATTCTTCTGTTTCTGGCTGCGGTCGGCGGCTCGGCCTTCGTGGCGCTGGCCCTCTGGCCCCGGCTCCTGGAAGCTCTTTTCCGGGAGGCTGCGCTGGTTCCTTACGCGACGCTCATTGGATTGACCATCGCCTTGACAATCGTGTCCGATTTCCTGGAGACTGTCACGGTCGCCCAGCAGGACATCCACCTGGCTGTGCTCTTCACCGTAGTGGGCCAGTTCGCCAAGGGCGCCTTGCTGATAGCCGCCGCTCTGGTTTTCTCCACGCTGGGGGCGCTGCTGACTGCGGTCGCCGTACAGACTCTCTTCCAGACCATCATCCTGCTGTGGTACGTTCGTCTGCGTTTCCCCGGTTCCGTGCTCGCTTTCGACCGCAGGCTGTTTGCCACCCAGCTCAGCTACGCCTTGCCGTTTGGGCTGGCCGGTCTCGTGTGGCGCCTGGAGATGGACATCCATCACTACGTGGTTGCACGCCGCTTTGGACCCGCCGCTTACGCCATCTACGCGATCGGCTGCTTGCAGGTGCCGCTGCTCGGGATCTTGAGGGACGCCGTCAACTCGGTCCTGATGCCGCGCGTCAGCTTGCTGCAACACCGCGTGGCCGAACCGGAGATCCTCCGGCTCGTCGTCGCTGCCACGCGCAAGCTCGCCGCCGCCCACTGGCCGGCGTATGCCTACCTGATTGTGATGGGGCCCGAATTCCTCACCGTGCTCTTCACGGCGCAGTATCGAGATTCTTGGCCCATATTCGCCGTGAACCTCGCGCTGGTGCTCCTCAGCGTGCTGGCGCCGACCGATGCCGTTCTGCGGGCGTACTCCGATCAGCGAAAGTTCCTTCTTAGGCTGCGTTGTCTCTCTCTGATCCTGCTGGCGGTCGGGCTTTGGTGGGCCCTTCCCCGCTACGGGATGATCGGAGCCGTCAGCGTCGTCGTTCTCATCACTCTTCTTGAGAACGTCTGGATCGTGCGCCGGGTGGCGCGCCTTCTGCATGCGCGCGCGTCGGACTGGGCGTTGCTGAAGGATTTCCCGAGGCTGGCCGCCGCGGCCGTGGCGGCGGCCTTGTTCGCGGCAGCGGGGAGGGCCGCGCTGTCCCCGGGCTCGCCCCTCGTCAGCCTTGCCCTGACGGCTCCGCTCTTTGCCGTCACCTATGCAGCGTTCGTTTGGGTTCTCAGGATTCCCACAGCCGAGGAAAAAGACACCCTGCGCCGGCTGCTGCTCCTGATCCGCAATCCCTGGGAACTCGTCCCGCGCCCAGTTTGCCTGCCGTCCCAGAGGCGAGACAGTCCCAATGAAGACCAGGCTGCGAATCCTGACTGACCTCATCCCGGCTGGAACGTTCAGCGCCTCGGACGCCAGCCCCGAGATCGAGGTGTCCTTCCTCGCCGGAGGGCTTAGCGGATTTCGCGCGCCCATTCGCGCATTCGCCCGTTCCTTGTCTTTCGACTACGCGCTCTTCCGGTACGACACGCCGGGCATTTACATCTTCTGCCTGCTCAAGTTTCTGGCGCCGCTCAATCGTTGCCGGCTCGTGACAGTCGATCTCTTCACTCCGCCTGCCCAGTCGCGAACCTCCCGCCTAAGGCTGCTTGCCATCCGGTGGCTGCTTCGCACGGCGCATCGGTTTTTCGTCCACGTCCGCGACACGAGCCGGTATGAACACACCCTTCGAGTGCCCCGCTCTCAATTTCATTACGTACCGTACTAAGTGAATCAATATGAACTTGTCTCCAGAACGGAAACCTCCGACCGCGGGCATATCTTCTCGGGCGGTGTGTCGCGGCGCGACTTTGACAGTCTCTTCGATGCGGTGCGCGACTTGCCGTACCCGGTCATCGTGGTGACCTGTTCGGATGATGTTCTTGCGGCGCACGGGTCCTCCTTGAACGAAGCCGCCGTTCCGTCCAACGTCCAGATCATCCGGACAGATGGCGGCCTGCGGCCATTCTTGGATTACATGGCGAGTTCCCGGCTTGTTGTCATCCCGCTCCGCAAGGATACGGTCACCTAAGCCGGAATCGCAGTGTTCTTACTTGCTTCGAGGAGCTCGGCCGGGCATACTCAGCTATGTTGGGAGGGGACGATCAGTTCCGCCGTTCACTGCTCTGCGCGATCGCCTCAGACTACCGCGGGTAAGCTGGGAGGGGCGCCTTTCCTCTGCGGCTGCGGCGCATACGGCGGGGGTGCGGACGGGCAATGCGGAGAGCGTGGTGGCTTTCAACCCCGGGGTCTTCTATCCGGTGCTGTCGCTGACGCCGGAGGAGGACTACACGGCGGGGGAGATCGACGATCCGGCGCGGGTTCGCTGTGGTGGGCGGTTTCGCGACGGCGGGCAGTTCCACATGCTGAGCTGCCTGGGGAAGAACTGGGCCGACGGACCGCGGCGGTTTTCGGACGCTCAGGTGATCGAGTGGACACGACGAATTGCGGAGAAGGGCGGCGTGGTCGCTTGGGGCGTGCCGGTGCGGGCGAGCGGCGAGATTCCGGAGGAGTTCCTGAGGCAGTTGAAGGCGGTAGGAAGTCGCTGAGCCGCACAGCCTGGGCCGCGCGATGGTTGGATGGGGCCCGGCGCGGAAAATGGGGCAGATCAGGCTGACCCCTTTTTGTGGTAGTCTGAATAGTTTGTGGAAGGAAGCACGAGAGGGAAAGTCTGTTCATGAATACGACATTTCCGTCCGGGGCGGAGATCAAGCGTGTGTGGCATGTCCTGGACGCTGAAAACAAGGTGCTTGGGCGCGTGGCGAACAAGGCGGCGCGGCTCTTGCTGGGCAAGCACAAGCCCGGCTGGACCCCGTTTCTGGATGTAGGCGATCACGTGATCGTCATTAATGCCGCCAAGGTGCGCCTGACCGGAAGGAAGGAAGAGCAGAAGGTCTACCGCCACCACTCCGGATACCCCGGCGGATTGAAGGAAGAGACGGCGGCAAAGCGGCGCCAGCGGCGTCCGGTGAAGATGATGGAGGACGCCATCGCGGGCATGCTGCCGAAGAGCAAGCTGGGGAAACGGATTGTCCGGAAGCTGAAGGTGTACGCCGGAGATAAGCACCCGCACCAGGCGCAGAAGCCGGTGGCGACGGCGGCGGTGGATTAAGGCGGAAGAGAAGAGAGGATTCTGAGTGGCAGCAACGATCACGCAGCATTTGGGAACGGGCCGGCGGAAGGAAGCGGTGGCGCGAGTGATTCTCCGCCCCGGCAAAGGCCAGATCCAGGTCAACGGCCGGCCGTTGGAGGAGTACTTCCCCACGGAGGCCACACGGGCGGTGGTGCGGCAGGCGCTGCTGGCGACGGAGATGGCCGACAAGCTCGACACGCTGATCCTGACGGACGGCGGCGGGCTGACGGGCCAGGCGGGCGCGGCGCGGCTGGGCATCGCGCGAGCGCTGGTGGAATTCAACTCCGAGCTGCGGCCGAAGCTGAAGCAGCTCGGCTTTCTCACACGGGACCCGCGACGCCACGAGCGGAAGAAGTACGGCCAGAAGGGCGCGCGCAAGAGGTTCCAATTCTCGAAGAGGTAATGGACCGCGGGCTGCGGAGGATGGATGAAGGCGTGTCCGCGCCGCAGGCCGGGTCAAGGCTGAGGTAACTCATCCCGCGCGCGCAAATCCCGTTTGGACCGCGCGCGCGCGGCCGAACGAATCCAAGGAGGCTGTTTGCCGTCGATTTCAATGAAGGAACTGCTCGAAGCGGGCGTTCACTTCGGGCACCAGACCAAACGCTGGAATCCGAAGATGAAGGAATACATCTTCGGTGAGCGCAACGGGATTTACATCATCGACCTGCAAAAGACGCTGAAGCTGTTCAAGGACGCGATGCGGTTCGTGGGCGAGATGGCGTCGCAGGGCAAGACGGTGTTGTTTGTGGGAACCAAGCGGCAGGCGCAGGAGGCGATCGCGGAGGAAGCGAGGCGCTGCGGCATGTTCTACGTGAACCAGCGGTGGCTGGGCGGGCTGCTGACGAACATGACGACGGTGCAGCGGTCGATCAAGCGGCTGAAAGAGCTGGATGAAATGGCGGCCACGCAGTCCTACGAGGGGCGGCCGAAGAAAGAGATCATCCGGCTGGAGCGCGAGCGGAAGCACCTGCTGCAAAACCTGGAAGGCATCAAGGATATGTCGCGGTTGCCGGACATGGTGTTCGTGATCGACTCGAACAAAGAGGAGATCGCGGTGAAGGAGGCGCGCAAGCTCGGGGTGCCGGTGGTGGCGGTGGTGGACACCAACTGCGATCCGGACATGGTGGACTACCAGATCCCGGGCAACGACGACGCCTTGCGGGCGATCCGGCTGTTCACGAACAAGATCGCCGAGGCGGTGATCGAGGGCAAAGCGCTGGCGACCGAGCAGGAATTCGCGGCCGAGAAGATCGTGGCCGACGAGACGCCGGTCGAGGAGATTCCGGAGTACACGCAGTACGTGGATCCGAAGTACGCCGAGCAGCTCATGTCGGAGACGCTGTCGGACGAGGATCTGCCGTCGGTGTCGCTGCCGAGGAAGGGACCGGCATCGGAAGCGGAAAGCGGCGGGGCGCCGGCCACGGAGGCCGGGCGCTAGCAGGATGACGAGTGGGTGGCGGGCCGGGGACCGGCCCCACTCGCTCGGCCAATCACTTACGCGCAGGCTGAAGCCTGCGCCACTTATAACACTCATAAAGGTACAGGTCATCAGAATATGGCGGAAATCACCGCACAACTAGTGAAAGAGCTGCGCGAGCGCACGGGCGCGGGCATGATGGAGTGCAAGAGCGCGCTGACGGAGGCGAAGGGAGACCTGCCGGCAGCAGAAGTCATATTGCGGAAGCGAGGCGTGGCGGCGGCGGCCAAGAAGGCGTCGCGGGCGACGCGGCAGGGGCTGGTCAGCAGCTACATCCATCCTGGCGCGCAGCTCGGCGTGCTGGTCGAAGTAAACTGCGAGTCGGATTTTGTGGCTCGCACCGACGATTTCAAGCAACTGGTGCACGATCTTGCGATGCAGGTGGCGGCGGCGGACCCGAAATACCTGCGGCGGGAGGATATCCCGGCGGAGGTGCTGGAGAAAGAGAAAGAAATCCAGAAAGCCCGGATCATGGCTGAGGGCAAACCGGCGAACGTGGCCGACAGGATCGTCGAGGGGCGGTTGAGCAAGTTCTACGAAGAGGTCTGCCTTTACGATCAGCCGTTCATCAAGGACGGGACGATGACGGTCGGCCAGTTGATTGCGTCGGTGATCGCGAAGACGGGCGAGAACATCAACGTGGCGCGGTTTCGGCGTTTCAAGATCGGCGATTCGGCCGAGTAGCGGGTCGTGCCCAGATACAAGCGGATCCTACTCAAGCTGAGCGGCGAGGCGATGGCCGGAGAAGCGGGCTTCGGCATCGACTCGGAGAGGGTGCGCGAGCTGGCCGGTGAAGTGGCGGAGGTGAGCCGGGCGGGCGTCGAGATCGGCGTTGTAGTAGGGGGCGGCAACTTCTTCCGGGGGGTGGTGCCGGCGCAGAAGATGGACCGCGTCACCACGGACCACATGGGGATGCTGGCCACGGTGATCAACGCGCTGGCGCTCCAGAGCGCGCTCGAGGGCGAGGGGGCGGCGACGCGGGTGATGACGGCGATCGAGATGCGGCAGGTGGCCGAGCCGTTCATCCGCCGGCGGGCGCTGCGGCACCTGGAAAAGGGGCGGATCGTGATCTTCGCCGCCGGCACATCGAGCCCGTACTTCTCGACGGACACAGCGGCGGCGCTGCGGGCGCTGGAAATCAAGGCGGAAGTGGTCGCCAAGGGCACGCGCGTGGAAGGGGTTTACGACAAGGACCCACAGAAGCACGCGGACGCGGTCCTGTTTCGGGACATCACGTACAACGAGATGCTGGCGCGGTCGCTGGCGGTGATGGACGCGACGTCGGTGGCGATGTGCCGGGACAACGGCCTGCCGATCGTGGTGTTCAACCTGAACGTTCCGGGCAATATAATGCGTATGTCGATGGGCGAGCGTGTCGGCACTTTCATCCATCGGTGAGGCTCGAATGAAACAAGCACAACAGGGAGTTCCCGCCAATCAGCAGTTCCAAACGGTGAAGGAGACCGAGACGCACGCAAAGGGCCGGATGGACAAAGTGCTGGCCGACCTGCAACACGAGATGGCCGGGATCCGGACCGGGCGTGCTTCGGTGTCGCTGTTCGACCACATCCGGGTCGACTACTACGGCACGCCGACGCCGCTGAATCAGCTTGCGACGCTGCACGTGCCGGAGCCGTCGCTGATCACCATTCAGCCGTGGGACGTGTCGCAAATCGGGGCGATCGAGAAAGCGATCCGCAGCTCCGACCTCGGGCTGAACCCGAACAACGACGGCAAGCTCATCCGGGTGCCGATCCCGCCGCTGACCGAAGAGCGCCGCAAGGAACTGGTGAAACACCTGCACACGATCGGCGAGGAGCACAAGGTGGCGGTGCGGAACATCCGGCGGGACGCCAACGAGGCGCTGAAGAAGCTGCTGAAGGACAAGCTGATCAGCGAGGACGAGGACCGGCGGGCGCACGATGAGGTGCAGAAGCTCACCGACGGGCACATCCAGAAACTCGACCAGGCCATCAAGGCGAAGGAAAAAGAGATTCTGGAGATGAAGTAGAGGGCAGGGTTCGACCGGGGGTCAGACAGAACCGCCCACTCGCAGACTGCGCTCGGGGCGGTTTGCTCTGACCCCAGTGGCCACGATCAGGGCTTCGCCGCAGTAACGGCGGAGGCGGGGCGCCATCCGCAGAAGCGCGTCATCAGCTTTTTCCAGCACACCGAGGACCTTGCGCACGCGGCGTTTGCGGAACCGGCCGCGAAAGAGGCGCTTGGCCATGGCCAGCAGATTCACCGGCGTCACTTCGACCGAGGAGAAGTGCCGCCGTAGCAACACGATCTCACGCTCGCCGAGGATGATCTCCTCTCCCTGCTCGGCGGGTTCCCCACTCAATCTGGCGCGAAGGCGGCGGGCGAAGTTCAGCAGCGGGTTGTTGCCGTAGGTTTCGGCGAGGACCAGCCGGCCTGCGGGTTTCAGCACGCGCGCCAGCTCGGCGAGCGCATTCGGATACTTCAGCGTGTGGTGGAGAGCGGCGCCGCCGAAGACGAGGTCGAACTCGGCATCGGTGAAGCAGCTCAAGTCCGAGGCATCGCGGGCGAAGCCGCGCACGCGGTCGGCGACACCGTTGGCACGGGCGCGCTTGAGACCGAGCTCGATGGCAACGGGGGAAAGATCGAGCAGCGCGACGCGCGCGCCCTCGGTGGCCATCATCACGCCCCATTCCCCCGGTCCGCATCCGTAGTCGAGCACCGAGAGGTTCTCGAGCGGGACGGAACACAGCTCCTCCAGCAGGAGCCCATACAGGCGGCGCCGCTCATAGAAGGGATGAGCGGGATCGCAAAGGAAGCGTTCGAAGGCGGCGCGATTGCCGGCCAGCGCATGGTCGGGATAGGAGAGGAGCTTGCGGTAGTAATTGTCGAAGAACGCGCGTTCCTGTTCAGCGGAGATCGGCACGGCTTGTGCATTATACTGCCAGCATGATCGGCGGGAGGGAAAACCGGTGCGAGCGGAAATCGGGGATTGCGTAGCCTGTCACCGAATTTCGCGGAGGGGGTTCGCGAGGAGCGTCGCAGGCGTTTGGAGCGAGGCGGCGCTGGCGCAGCGGGCGGTAGTGCGGGGCGAGTTGCCGGCCGAGGTCGTCTGGCTGAACGCCAACGAGAACCCGGACGGGCCGCCCAAGGCGGCGATCGAGGCGATGGCGCGGACGCTGGCCCACTCCTGGCGCTATCACTTCCAGGAGTTCGGCGACCTCCATGCGGCGGTCGCGCGGAGCGAGGGGCTGGAGGCCGGGCAGGTGCTGGTGGGCGCGGGATCGAGCGAGATCATCCACTGCGCCATCGACGTGTTCACTTCAGCCGCGCGGCCGCTGATCGCGATGGCCCCGACGTTTGAAGCCCCCGAGTATGTGACGCGCGCGCTGGGACGCCCGGTGGTGAATGTTCCGCTGACCGGCGAGTACGCGGCCGACGTGCGGCGCATGGCCGAGGAGGCCCGGAAGGCGGGCGGCGGGCTGATCTATGTCTGCAATCCGAACAACCCGACGTCGTCGATCACGAAGAAGGCGGACATCGACTGGCTGGTGGCGAACCTGCCCCCGGAAACAGTGCTGCTCGTCGACGAGGCCTACATTCATTTCAGCGAGAGCCCAGACATCGCCAGCGCCATTCCGTACGCGGCGCAGGGGAAGAACGTCATCGTGACGCGGACGTTCTCGAAGATCTACGGAATGGCGGGGCTGAGGGCCGGCTATGCCTGCGCGAAGCCGGAGTTCATCCGGAGGATGGAGCCGTTCCGCGACAACGTGATTTCGATCGTTTCGGCGAGGGCGGTGCGGGCGGCGCTCGAGGAGGCGGCGACGCTGGTCCCGGAACGGAGGGCGAGGACGGGCAAGATCCGGGCGGGCTTGTGCGCGTGGCTGGCCGAGAAGGGGTTCGGCTACATCGAGCCACACGCGAACTTCGTGATGATCGACATCGGGCGCGACGTGCGCGGGGTGCTGCTCGAGTTTTTCCGGCGGGGCGTCGCGCCCGGCAGGCCCTTCCCATCTCTGGACAACATGATGCGCGTGACGATCGGAACGGAAGCGGAAATAGAGAGGTTCAAGGCGGTGTTCCTGGAGGTGCTGAGGGCGTGACGGAAAGCGCGTTCCTTCGAGGCACGCTGGGGCGGACCGGCATCGGCGTGCACCGGCTGGGCCTGGCGGCCAGCTACCGTCCGGGCAAGAAGACCGTCTACAAGGCGATCGACGAGGGCCTGGACTACTTCTTCTATTTCGGCATCGACAAACAGATGACCGGCGTGCTGCGCGAGGCGATGAAGGGCCGGCGGGAGCAATTCGTGGTGGCGACTGGGGCGTACAACTACATCTGGTGGCGGCAGGACATGCGGCGCACGCTCGAAAAGCGCCTGCGGCAATTGCGAACCGATTACATCGACGTGTTTCATTTCCTTGGTGTGATGAAGCCGGAGCAGTTCGACGAAAGGGCGATGGAGGAACTGCGATCGCTGCGCGAGGACGGGCGGGTGCGCGCGATTTCGATGTCGTGCCACGACCGTAAGTTCGCCGGCAGGCTGGCGGCGGAGGGCGCGCTCGACGCGGTGATGATCCGGTACAACGCGGCACACCGCGGGGCGGAGCAGGACATTTTTCCGCACGTGGCGGCTCACGGCACCGGCGTGGTGAGCTACACGGCGACGCGCTGGACGTACCTGTTACGAAGGCCGAAGAGCTGGCCCAAGGAGGCACGGGTGCCGCCGGCGGGGGACTGTTACCGGTTCGTGCTCTCGAACCCGCACGTGGACGTGTGCCTGACGGCGCCGCGGAGCCTGAAGGAGTTCGAAGAGAACCTGGCGGCCGTGCGGCAAGGGCCGCTGGACGAGGAGGAGATGCGGTTCATGCGGGAGTTCGGCGACGCGGTCTATCGCCGGTACAAGTGGTTCATGTGAAAAAGGGGTCAGACTTCTCTGCCCCCGAATCGCTATGGATGCGGTAACAACATTTCGTTACGGGGGCAGAGCGGTCTGACCCCTTTTTCAGGGACAGAGCTGCCTGTGCCCCATCTCACGAGGAGACGAACATGCTAAGAATTCTGCCGTTGCTGCTTTTGTGCGCGCTCGCCGGGGCTGCCGAAAGGAAAGCGGTGGTTCCGGCGGGGGCGAAGGTGGTCGGCCCGTACAGTCCGGGGATCGTCGCGGGCGAGTATCTCTACGTGGCGGGACAGGGAGCGCTGGATGCGAGCGGGCGAATTCCCGCGGGCGTCGAGGAGCAGACCCGCGTCTGCCTGGAGAACGTGAAAGCCGTCGTCGAGGCTGCCGGACTGAAGATGGCGAACGTCGTCTACACGCACCTGTACCTCACGGACATGTCGGGACTCCCTGTGGTGGACAAGGTGTGGCGCGAGTATTTTCCTTCGGATCCGCCGGCGCGGGCAGTCGTGGGCGTGAAGCGGATGCCGGTGGCGACGCCGGTGGAGATCAACGCAGTGGCGGTGCGGGATCTTCGGGCGAAGCGGGCGATTTCGCCGGCGGCGACGGCGACGGCGGACCGCATCTTCGTTTCGGGTGTGTACGGCGTTGACTCGGGCGGTCAGCCGCCGGCTGATCCGGCGGAGGAAGTCCGGCGGGCGCTCGAGGCGATGCGCGCAGCGCTCGAGAGCGCGGGCGCGGATCTGCGGAATCTCGTGTTTGTGAATCCGTATCTGACCGACGCCATGCCGATGGAAGTCATGAACAAGGTCTACGCGGAGCATTTCGAGTTCGGGAACACGCCGGCGCGGGCGACGATCCGGGTGGCGAGCCTGCCGGGCGGGGCGCGCATCGCCTTCACGGGCGTGGCGGCGCGCGACTTGAGCCAGCGGCGGGCGGTGAGGCCGAAGAACATGGCGCCGAGTCCGACGGCGAGCCCGTGCGTGTTTGCCGGCGACACGCTGTACTGCTCGGCGAAGTCGGGCTTCATTCCAGGACCGCAGAGCGGCATCTACGCGGAGACGGTGGACAACCAGGTGCGGCAGACGATGCGGAACTTGCTGGACGGCCTAGAGGAGGCGGGGATGGACTTCGCGAACGTGGTGGCGACCAACGTGTATCTGGACAACATCGACGAGTTCGCGAAGATGAACAGCATCTACCGGCTGTATTTCGCCGAGCCCTTCCCGGCGCGGACGACGGTGCAGCCGGCGAGCGAGGTGGAGCGGAAGGCGGACGCGCAGGGGCGGTGGGTGAAGCTGGAAGAGATCTCCCTGGTGGCGGTGAAGTAAGTTACACAAGCGGCGTGAGATCAGCGCCACACGACTCCACCGGCAACCTCGACTGGAGCCGAGCCCGACGGGCCGGTATGGCCCTGTTAAGACTACAAGCAGGATAAGACTCCCTCCTGTCTTGTCAGGGCCAGGGCAAGTCGAGAGACGTGCTCTGCCTGCGATTTGGTGCTGGTAAGTCCCACGGGTGCTTTTGGGCCGTCCGTACTCTGGGTGAAACAAAGGGTGCGTGTTACGTTTTCCTTTAGCCTGCGCGCAGAGCGCCGGGCGAGAGGGGAAATGAGCATGCACCTCAGGATAACTTCGCGGAAGCATCGGCGTTTTCAGTTCGCATTGACGCTGGCCCTCGGCCTGCTGGCCGCTGGTCCGTTTCCGGCGTTGGCCCAGCTTGAGTCGCCGGCGCCCGCCCCGCCGCAGCCGCAAGGGGCGAACCTGGCCGCCAGTGTAAGCGCCGACCCGCATTACACGCGGACCTTCGGCTGGACCATCGACAAATCGGTCACTCCGGGGACGTGGAACCTGTTCCGGGGCGACAGCGGCACATCCCAGTACACCATCGCCGTGACGAAGGATTCGGGCACGGACGCCGCATGGTTCACCGGCGAGGTCTGTGTTGAGAATAACGGCCCGGACGCCACCCAAAGCCTCGCGATCGGCATTGTGGTGCTGTACAACCCGGGGGGCGGATGGAGCCAGGTCGCCGCCGCCGCCGTTGATGTGAGCGGCAATCCGGTTCTCGGCGATGAGGAATCTCATTGCTATGGCTACAGCGTCAACATCCCCGGCGCGTCCATCAGCGCCAGCGGGCATTACATGGTGGGGGCGAATGTTTCGATCTCGAACCCTCAAGGTTCTCTCCCGAGCCCGCATACGAACGAATTCCTCCTCCTGAGCCCGACGCTGGTTCACAATGCCATCACGGTCAACGACACCAACGGCGGATCCTGGCAGTTCAGTGCCAGCGATTCGGTGAACTACACCAAGACGTTCGCCTGCGACGCGGACGCGGGGTCGCACGGCAACACCGCGACCATCACGTACGACGACGACCAGACCCCCGGACCCTCCGACAACGCCTCGGTGACGGTCACCTGCTACGCCCTGAGCGTGAGCAAGGACGCGCAGACTTCCTTCACCCGTACCTACGACTGGACCATTGACAAGTCGGCCGACCAGAGCAGCCTCACGCTCTCGCTGAACCAATCGTTCCAGGTCAACTACTCGGTCCAGGTGAACGCGACGCACACCGACAGTGACTGGGCGGTGAGCGGCAGCATCTCGGTGAACAACCCGGCGCCCATGGCTGCCACGATCAACAGCGTCACGGATGTCGTCTCGGGGCCGGTCGCGGCCAGCGTGGACTGCGGGAGTGCCACCTTCCCGTATTCGCTGGCTGCCGGCGGCACGCTGAGCTGCACGTACAGCGCCGACCTGCCGGACGCGAGTTCCCGCACGAACACCGCCACGGCCACGCTCCAGAACCACAGTTACGATTACCAGGGCAGCCCGACCGCCTCCGGCGCGACCGACTTCTCCGGCTCGGCCGCGGTCAGCTTCGCCGACGCCACCATCAACGAAGTGGACGAGTGCATCGACGCGAGCGACACCTTGCAGGGTTCGTTTGGCGCCGTGTGCGCCGGCGCGGACACGCTGCCGAAGACATTCAACTACTCCCGGACCATCGGCCCGTACAGCACCTGCGGCGACTACACGGTGGATAACACCGCGTCGTACACGGCGAACGACACGGGCGCGACCGGCAGCGACGGCTGGACCGTTA